>DASWTM010000184.1:0-18423 GCA_036402115.1 Chryseosolibacter sp. | reverse complement strand
GATGCCGGTAAAGTTGGTATTACGCTGACCGAATCGTACGCGATGTGGCCAGGTGCTGCAGTGAGTGGCTACTACTTCTCCCATCCCGACTCCAAATACTTCGGCCTGGGAAAAATCGACAAAGACCAGGTTCACGATTATGCGAAGCGGAAGGGGATGACCGTGGAAGAAGTGGAGCGATGGTTGGCTCCGGTGCTGGGGTATTGAGATGTGCTCGGGTGCTTATGTGTTAAGGTGCTAATGTGTTAAGGTGTTAAGGTGTTAATGTGTTAGAGGCATGTGTTGGGGCGTATCTATTAGGAAATCAAAGATGCTTGTAAGAGATGAGTTTTAACTTAAACTTTATTTTATGAGCAAGATTCAACGTTTCGAAGATTTAAGATGTTGGCAATCAGCAAGACTCTTAGTAAAACATGCGTTTGTTGTTTGTGAACGGGGCAAGCTTTCGAAGGATTATGAGACAAGAGCACAGTTTAAAAAAGCAGCATTGAGCACGATGAATAACATTGCTGAGGGGTTTGGTCGTTTTCATAAGAATGACTCGTTGCGTTTTTATGATTTTTCTCAGAGTTCGGCATTGGAATTACAAAGTATGACCTACACGCTCGCGGATGTGGGATACATCAGTGAAGAAGAAGCGTTTAGTTTGCGAACTAAGGCTGAAGAGACTAAAAATCTTACGTTAGGCTTAGTAAAACACATAAATAATAGAAATTCAAAAAGTATTGAATAGATGATGCGTAGGTGTGAGGGCGCAGAACATTAGCACATTAACACCTTAGCACATTAACACATTTCCAACATGAAAGTCACGGAACATCTAAAAAAAGCAAACGGAAAAACACTGTTCACGATTGAGATTCTTCCTCCGTTGAAGGGTGAGAACATTCAGAATCTGTTTCAGAACATTGACCCCTTGATGGAATTTAAACCTCCGTTCATCGATGTCACGTATCATCGGGAGGAGTATGTGTATAAGAAGAAGGAAAACGGTTTGTTGGAGAAGCGGTCGACACGCAAACGCCCGGGAACTGTTGGCATTTGCGCTGCCATTCAAAACCGCTACCGTGTTGACACAGTACCCCATATTATCTGTGGTGGATTCACAAAAGAAGAGACAGAGAATGCATTGATCGATCTGCACTTTCTGGGAATCGACAACGTGCTCGTGCTCCAGGGTGACGGAATTAAAAACGAAGGGCGTTTTGTACCGGATCCTGAGGGACACAAGTTTGCTTCGGAGCTTCTGCAGCAAGTGGTGAACATGAATCACGGCAGATTCCTTGATGAAGAACTTCAAAATTCAGCGCCTACCAATTTCTGCATTGGTGTAGCAGGCTATCCCGAGAAGCACTTCGCTGCACCAAATCTCAAGACCGATCTTAAATATCTTAAGCTTAAAGTAGACCTTGGGGCGGAATATATCGTGACACAAATGTTTTTTAACAACGCGAAATATTTCGAGTTCTGTGAAAAGTGTAAGGACGCGGGAATCAATGTTCCCATCATTCCTGGCATAAAGCCTATTACCACCAAAGCTCAGTGCAACATTCTGCCCACAACGTTTCACATTGACATTCCGGAAGAGCTTGCGGATGAAGTTGAGAAGTGCAAAGACAATAAAGAAGTCAAAGAGGTGGGGATTGAATGGGCAGTTCAGCAGTCCCGTGAATTGATAAAGAAAGGCGTTCCGACCCTGCACTTTTATTCCATGGGTAAGTCCGATCCGATTTACCGGATAGCCAAGGAATTATTCTAGGTCCGTTGTGTGTGAGAAACCCTCCCGGATGGTCGTTCGAATTGGTGGGTTTCACTCGGCACTTTGAGCAAACGCCTCGCGTCATGAGCACCTGAGCACAGGCGCACCCGAGCACATTTCCCCGTCCACTTCCGGACGCTTCTGTTCACACAAGTACATTAATCAACGCGTTTTTGAACTAATTGGGGCCTTTCCGCATGTGGCAGGGTGATTGTAATTGGCGTGTGGGAATTTCTAATCGAACCGATGATGAAAGACTACGGGGTTTCGTTTTTAACGCTACGACTAATTAAAAGTATAAAGTTCTGAGTATGCTATTGAATTACTTTAAGATTGCATTTCGTTCACTACTAAAATTTAAAGGATATACTGCGATTAACCTGTTAGGCCTGGCGTTGGGTCTGATGGCGGGCGTGCTGATCGTCCTTTATGTGCTGGACGAAGTGTCTTACGATAAGTTTCATTCAAAACTTGACCGGATCTACCGCGTTGAAACCGAGTTTCTCTCCTCTAATTCAAATGGTGGGAGCATGGAAACGAATGGCTGGGGTGTAGGCAGCACGCTGCGAAAAGACTATCCGGAAGTGGAATCGGTATTGTACAGCCGCAGTGCTTCATTCCTCATGGTGAACTATGAAGGAAAACGCATCCGCGAACGCGTACACTTCGCATCTCCCGAGTTTTTCCAAATTTTCACTTTTCCACTCGTAGAGGGGAATGCTGAAAAAGCACTTGACGAGCCGAACTCCGTGGTGATCACCGAATCGATGGCCAGAAAATATTTCGCTGGTCAATCTGCACTCAATAAGACACTCACGTTTGCGGATACCATGCAATTTGTCGTTACCGCTGTAATGAAAGATATCCCAGCGAACTCGCATATTCAGCTGGATATGCTGATGTCGTTCTCAACCTTTACTTCATCGATTCAGCCCGAGTTTGATTACAACAACGGGTGGGGCAATATCAACATGCGGAACTATGTGCTGCTGAAGGATGGCGTTGACGTAGAGAATTTCATATCCAAAGCCCGCGGTATTTACCGTAATCATGCTGGAGAAATGCTTAAGGAGTGGGGCGTAGATGCCAATGTTGTGTTTGTTCCGCTCAGCCGTTTGTATTTGTATTCTAAAAATTCAAATGGTCTTGGTCCATTGGGTAGCATCGATCGCTTGTATCTCATGTCAGGAATCGCGGTGTTTGTTATTATTCTCGCTTGTATAAATTTTGTGAACCTCACGACTGCGCGGTCAGTTTACAGGGCGAAAGAGGTCGGCCTTCGGAAAGTTGTTGGCTCAACCCGTCAGGCGTTGGTCCGTCAGTTTTTGAGCGAGTCTTTCGTTCTTACACTCAGTGCGCTGGTGATTGGCGTTGCCTTCGCGGGTTTGATGCTTCCGCTGTTCAACCAGATACTGGCAAAGAGTTATACGATTGCTTCACTACTCCAGCCAAAAGTGTTGGCAGGAATTGTTATCCTCATTGCAGCTGTGACGGTCTTATCGGGATATTATCCAGCCCTTGTACTTTCCGGAATGCGTCCTGTCGAAGTGTTGAAAGGAAAGATGCAGAACAGTTCACGCGGAATTCAGTTGCGCAGAGCACTTGTCGTTTTTCAGTTTGTCATTTCCGTTTCGCTCGTCCTGGGAACACTGATCGTGATCAATCAGCTTGACTACATGCAAAAACAGGAGTTGGGTTTTGCCAAGGACGAAATTTTTGTCATCAATGCTGCGCGCGCGCGATCGGCAAACCCCAATGGATACGAGACGTTCCGAAATGAGTTGAAATCGCTTGCCATGGTCAATGATGTTACGTTTACAAATTCTCTTCCCGGAAATCCAGGATGGATTGGCCAGGTGGCCTACCCGGAAGGTAAATCGGGTGACGATGCCGTGAGTGTTGAGTATATGGCAATTGACGATCAGTATGTCAAGACAATGGGGCTTGAGATCCTTGCCGGAAATGACTTTTCACAGGATCGGAAAGCTCAATTGCAGGACGGACTGATTCTCAATGAGACTGCTGTATCAATGTTTGGCTGGTCTTCACCGGAAGAGGCAATCGGAAAAAAGATCACTTCACCTTCCGGCTATCCTGCAGGAGAAGTGATTGGCGTTGTAAAAGATTATCATCAGTTCGGTCTGCAGCAAAAGATCGGGCCCATGGCGATGGATTTCAATCCTGGAAACTCGTTCATGTATGCAATACGTTACAAGGCGGCCGACACGCAGGAGTTGATCGCGGCAGTCAATTCGCTGTGGCAAAAAACTTTTCCCGGCTACGATTTTAATTACTTTTTCATGGACCAGGACTTTGAGCGTCAGTATCAGGGTGAGCAGCGCCTCGCAACGGTGTTTGGTTTGTTTTCCCTCATCACCATCTTGATTGCGGTAATCGGGTTACTTGGACTCGTATCCTTTATGGTGGCTGCGCGCACGAAGGAAATTGGCGTGCGTAAGGTTTTAGGGGCGGACGTTCTTAGCATTACAACCCTGTTATCGAAAGAATTTGTTATCCTGGTGGTGATTGCCAATGCTATTGCGTTCCCTCTGGCCTGGTACTTTGCCAATGAATGGTTGACGAGCTTCGCAAATCGTGCACCGCTGAATCCGATCTTGTTTGTGGTTACAATTGCGATAGCGCTTGCTGTTACCATTGTTACCATTAGTTTTCAAACTGTGAAGGCAGCGATGACAGATCCGGTAAAATCACTGCGGTATGAGTAGATATTTGTGGGGCTAAGCTCATTACCGATTCTTACCGATTCACAACATGAATCTGTCGGATGATGGCGCTGCGTTTGATTTCGGGGATGGTTATTCGTTTTTTGAAACAAACTTCCACACGATATGTTTAAAAGCATCCTTACCACCGCCTTACGCAACATCCTCCGCAATCGGTCATTCTCACTTATTAATCTGGTTGGTCTCAGCATCAGCATGTCCCTGGCGCTGTTGATCATTCTCGTCATTCGGGAGCAGTATTCGTTTGATACATTTCACCAGGATTCGGAAAGGATCTATCGCATCAATACCCGTGCGATCCGGGTTGCCGGAGGAAGTGAAGACTATGCCTCCTCACCACTTCCCGTTGCCGAAGCGCTGCGTACAGACTATACGTTGGTTGACAACATGGTCCGCGTAAACGCGCGATTCAACGGTGATGCAATTTACGGAAGTGTTAATGTTCCGATGCGAGGCCTACTCGCTGATCAATCCTTTTTGCACTTATTTAATTTTCCGCTCGAACAGGGAAATCCTGCCACGGCATTGGTTGATCCGCGGAGTGTTGTGTTGACGCGTGAAGCGAAAGAGAAATTGTTTGGAACGCAGGACGCACTTGGACGAACCATCAGCGTGTCCGGCTATGGCGAATTCACTGTGACGGGTGTGCTCAGGAAGTTTGAAGGACGAACGCATTTTGAATTCCAGATGTTGGGCTCGATGAATGTATTGCCAACGCTTGAACATGACGGTATCGTTGGTCAGGTTACCGACAACTGGAACGATTATTACTCCACGTACACATATTTCAAATTAAAGCCGGGAAAAACCACGGCCGAAGTAGAGGATGCGCTCGCCTCGATCGCAAAGAACAATTACAAAGGGCTTCGTCTTGAGACGCGGGATAAAGGTTACGAATTCTTCCTTATCAACCTGCGTGAGATCACACCCGGGCCGCTTTTGTCGAATCAGATGGGACAGGGTATGCCGGAGCTTCTCATTTATTTCCTTAGTGCGCTGGTAAGCATTGTCATGCTGATGGCCTGTTTCAACTATACCAACTTGATGATTGCGAAATCGCTCAGCCGCGCCAGGGAGATTGGCGTCCGAAAAATTGTCGGAGCGCAGCGCTTCCAGGTATTTCTGCAATTTGTAAGTGAGGCGGTTGTATTTGCTATTATAGCGCTTGGCTTTTCATACCTCATCATGCAGGCGTTGAAGCCAGGTTTTATGCAATTGAATATTGCACGTGAATTCGGTACACAACTCAACGAAGACTATACACTGTATTTGTACTTCGTGATGTTCGCAGTCATGGTAGGCATTATTGCCGGATTGTTACCAGCCGGGTACTTGTCTGCCTTTAAGCCTGCCAGTGTTTTAAAAGACAGCAACATAAAAGTGTACAGCAAGCTTACTTTTCGGAAAGCTTTAATTGTGACGCAGTTTACGTTGTCGATTGCGTTTATAATCGTAGTGCTCGTAGTTTACCGCCAGGTGAATTACATGGTGTCCACGGATTACGGAATTAATGACAAAAATATTCTGAATATACGCCTTCAAGGGATGGACTTCGATAAGCTTGCGAACGAAGTAAAGGCATTACCGGGCGTTGTATCCGTTGGGGGAGTTTCGCACAGTCTTGGTACATGGGCAGATCGCGCAAGTGATTATAAGCGAAATCGTGAAGATGAATCTTTCGTGATGCGCGACTTTGTTGTTGATGAAAATTATATCAACAATCTTAACCTTGTCTTCTTAAGCGGTGAGAATTTTAACACGGAACAACAAGCAGCAAATGAAGCGCAGGTGATCCTCAATGAGCAGGCGCTCACCATGTTTAACTTTAAAGACGCGGTATCCGCTGTAGGCCAGACCGTCTACACCAATGATTCGACTATGCTCACGGTGAGAGGAGTAGTTAAGGATTTTCATTTCCGGCCCTTGAGCTATCAGATCGGTCCACTGGCATTGCGCTACCGCACGGCAGATCTAAATTTTGTGAGCGCGAAGATTGTGCCTTCACAAAAAGATGTGATCATCGCCTCCGTAGAAGCGATCTGGAAAAAATTAGATAATGTTCATCCAGTCGATTATAAGATGATGGAGGATGAGATTGATGACGCTTACACCCAGGGCGGTTTCCTCGACATTCTGACAATTGTCGGCTACATCTCATTTCTCGCCATCAGCCTGGCGTGTCTGGGAATGTTAGGCATGGCGATGTATTCAACTCAAACGCGCATGAAAGAGATTGGCGTGCGCAAAGTAATGGGTGCAACCTCCCGACAGGTAGCCACCCTGTTGAGCAGGTCGTTTTTGATCCTGCTTACAATTTCAACAGTGATAGGAATCCCCATCGGATACTTCTTTGGAGATTTATTCTTGTCCAACTACGCTTATAAGATTGAAATCAGCCCAGCGCTGATTTTGATTGGAATCATGGTGGTCGGGGCCATGGGATTCCTTACGGTCTGGTCACAAACATGGAAAGCTGCGGCATCGAATCCGGTGAAGTCGCTGAGGTATGAATAGTGTTAGCGAAATGGCTCGGCTGTGTTTTGAATAGGCTGCACATTCTGGACTCCAATGGAGTGTTAGGCCGCGGATCGGCCAAAACAGACGCTACACCTTCTTGCGTTTACTCCATTCATTTTTGTAACCTTTTATCACTTCGCGGGTACTATCCTTATTACCCTTCATCCTATGTTGAAAAACTACCTGACTTCTGTTGCCCGTTACATCTCGCGTAACAAAGTATTCTCAACGATCAACGTTCTCGGACTCGCTATCGGTATGATGGCCTGTATGCTGATCATGCAGTTTGTCCTGCACGAGTTCAGCTACGACAATTTCCACACAAAAAAAGAAAGGATTGTTCGCCTTCAACTCGACCGCTATAATAAGGGTGAGATCAGTACCCGTTGGGCTTCAGGAGCATTGGGAATCGGCCCCGATCTCAAAGCGAACTTCCCGGAGGTAGAGACAATTGTGAGAATGCGGAATAGCAATTCAGTTTTCTCTTACGGGGAGCTCTATTTTAAGGAAGAGGGTGTGTACTACGCTTCACAGGATTTTTTTAAGGTGTTTTCATTCAAGCTCGTTGACGGAGTTGATTCCACTGTTCTAAAGGAGCCATTTAAAGTCGTATTGTCGCAATCGCTTGCGCGGAAATATTTTGGCGATGAAAATCCTATTGGAAAAACCATCCGGAATAATGGCAGGGTAGACTATGAAGTCACCGGTGTCTTTGAAGATTTTCCGGCCAATACGCACATGAAAGTTAACGCACTGTTGTCGTTTGAAAGTTTTGTTTCCCTTGTCAATAACCCGGAGCAGATGACGAGCTGGCAATGGGATGGCTTTCTAACCTATTTGTTGTTACATGACAACGTTGACGTGAAGTCATTTGAGGCAAAAATCCCTGCGTATGTACAGAAGCGTGAAGGTGAGGTGCTGAAACGCGTGAACGGAGATATGATTTTGAACCTTCAGCCCATAACCTCCATCCACCTTGATTCCGACTTTATTGGTGAGTTCAAACCGAATGGTAACCGGAGGTCGGCCTATTTTCTATCGATTGTGGCAGTGTTGATTTTGATCATTGCCTGGATCAACTACATCAACTTATCAACAGCGAAGTCCATTGAGCGCGCTCGGGAAGTGGGTGTGCGAAAGGTAATGGGTAGTTTCCGCACCCAGTTGATACAGCAATTTTTATTTGAATCACTTCTGCTCAACTCCATTGCTGTACTGGTAGCCATCGGGTTGGTGGTGTTGCTTACGCCTTCGTTCAGCGAGTTGACTGGCCGTGATCTTGATTACTTGTTATTCAAAGAGAATACGTTTTGGGTCTGGATTGCAGCTTTAATAATCGGAGGCGCACTTCTCTCCGGTCTATATCCTGCGTTTGTTTTATCATCCTATAAACCGGTTGAAGTGTTAAAAGGCAGGTTTAAGAATACCGGTCAGGGAGTATTGTTTCGGAAAGGGATGGTGATCACACAGTTTGTTGCGTCAATCACGCTCATCATCGGTACGTTTACCGTATATCGGCAGCTTGACTTTATGCGAAGTCAGGAACTTGGAGTTAATCTGGACCAAACGCTGGTGTTGAATTCTCCCAATGTTGTAGACTCGACTTATGAACAAAAATTTACCGTTTTCAAAGAGCAGATCAAGCAGTTCCCTGAAGTGCTGAACGTTAGTGCCTCTACCTCAGTGCCGGGGCGACAACCTGGGTGGAATGCTGGAGGAATCCGATTGCTCAGTCAACGGGAGGATGAATCTAACCAGTATCGCGTAATCATGATGGATCATGACTTCATCCCGTTGTACGGATTGAAAGTCCTTGCCGGAAGGGGTTTCTCAAGTGAAACTTCCAATGAAAATACACGTGTGCTCATCAACGAATCTGCATCAAGGCGTCTAGGATTCAAGAACATTGAAGACGCGATCGATGAAAGAATTTACTTCTGGGGTGATACCTTTTCAATCGCAGGTGTGCTGAAAAATTATCACCAGGAGTCGTTAAAAAAAGAACATGAACCCCTTGTCTTTCGATACGCAAGCGCTCCCGGTGGCTATTATTCTATCAAATTCAAGACTTCTCATGTCACTGAATCAATCGCTCGATTTGAGGAGCAGTGGAAGCAACTTTTTCCTGGCAACCCTTTCATTTCATTTTTTCTTGACGATCACTATAACGAGCAATACCAGGCAGACCAGCAGTTTGGGAAAGTATTCGGAATTTTCTCGGCCCTTGCGATCTTCATTGCGTGTTTAGGTTTATTTGGATTATCATCACTCACCGCGATTCAGCGCACGAAAGAGATAGGCGTTCGAAAAGTGCTGGGCGCATCCATACCGAGTATACTTCGCCTGGTCACGCGCGATTACGTCATGCTAATGCTGATGGCCATTGCTGTTTCCATCCCCGTTGCATGGTGGATCATGGATGGTTGGCTCAATGACTTTGCAAATAAAATCACATTATCGTGGTGGATATTTGCGTTGCCAAGTTTGCTTGTGGTTTCGATTGCATTGGTCACGGTATCAATTCATACATTGAAGGCTGCGCGAACAAACCCAACACGTTCGTTGCGTTATGAGTAGTAAAAACTAAAACGCGCCAATTAACAGAAGAAGATTCAACGGCTTCAGCCGATCGGCATAGGATTTTTGCGAGGGTATGTATGTACTTTCGAATCCTGTGCCTTTTTGTTTTTCTGTCAGCGGATGTGTTCAGTCAACCGGATTCACCTACCGTTGCTTCGTTGTATGATACGCTTTCTATCACCCTAGAGAATGTACGCTATCCACATCCCGTAAAATTCATTTCCCTTGAGCTCGGATGTGAAGATGTGCGCATGGCGTATATGGACGTGAAACCACGCTATCGTCCGAATGGAAAAACAGTGATGCTTTTCCATGGAAAGAATTTCGGTGGATACTATTGGAAGGATGTGATCAGTGCGCTGGTAAACGGTGGCTACCGTGTTGTCGTACCCGATCAAATTGGATTCGGAAGATCCAGTAAGCCAGTCATTCACTACAGCTTTCAATTGCTTGCCTCACAAAATCGAAAATTACTCGATTCGCTGGACCTTGAGAAAGTGATTCTCATGGGTCACTCGATGGGAGGGATGCTGGCCACGCGATTTGCGCTCATGTACCCACACAAGGTTGAAAAGTTGATCCTCGAAAACCCGATCGGTCTGGAAGACTACAAAGTATTCGTTCCCTATGTTTCGGTTGAGCAGCAGTATCAGCAAGAATTGAAAACTACTGCCGAGAGTGTTCGCAGATATTACCAGGCTTCCTATTTCCCTGAATGGAAAGAGGATTATGAATACCTGGTTAGTATCGGGGCTGGTGTGACGAACAGTAGTGAATTTCCACGCTATGCGAAAGTTGCAGCATTAACCTATCAGATGATCTATGAGCAACCGGTGGTGTATGAATTTTCCGAATTGGACGTGCCCGTGGTATTGATGATCGGGACAAAAGATAAGACAGTAGTAGGACGTGACAAGCTTCCACCAGACGTACGGAATACGTATGGAAATTATGAAAGGCTGGGAAAACAGACGGCCGGTAAAATCAAACATTGCCGCTTGATCGAATTTAATGCGGGTCACATCCCACATATTGAGCGGCCGCAGGAATTTATAGATGAACTTTTGATGGCTTTAAAATAAAATGCTACAGGAATAGTTTTTTCCGGAGTAGTATAAAAAGTGTGTTATGGCAAGCGCTTCGTTTTCGGAATTAATCAAAAGTGAGACTCCTACCTTATTGGATTTCCATGCTGAGTGGTGTGGTCCCTGCAAGATGATGAAGCCAATACTGGAGGAGTTAAAGTCCAGTATGGGCGATCGCGTACGAATTATTCAAATCGATGTTGATAAAAATCAAAAGCTGGCGGAGATGTTTCAGATTCGAGGCGTTCCGACATTTGCGATCTTTAAGAACGGTGAGTTAAAGTGGATGCAGCCTGGTATGCAGCAACTGCAGCAATTGAAAAATCTTGTGGAGCAATTCTCGCAAGAGCCAGTTAATCAATGATAAAGGTAGCGCTTAACAACGCCTTCCACTTCCTTGTAAAATAGCTTATCGTTAACTTCGGTGAGCGCTGCGCTATCAGTTAGACGAATCTGATTGATGAGTGGCCCGTAGTGCTCGAGATTGACAGGCGAGATCATTAGCTCTTTGAGATCTTTTTTAATAAACTCAATTTTGACTGGACTCAGATCGCGCACCCGGAATTGCTGATCGACATAGTCTTTCAGGTGACGCTCATCCAGGAAATCTTTGATCAGGTCATTCCGGAGCTTTCGGACAAGATCAATAATTCGTTCATCTGTCCATTGGGTGTCAACTGTTTTAAGTTCCATAGGGCAATAATGGGGATTTAGTTTGACAATTTCTGTCACTGTGCTGCACCTTCGGATATATAATTATGCCACCCCGCTTTTCCTTTATTTAAAACTTTTCAAGTCGCTTTCCGTGTTATACAAGTGGTTGATTTAGTAAGCTTTACAGACTACCCCAATTCGTCCCACTTCTGTTAAAGTTTGTTAAAATGTTGATCATCGGAACATAAACTCCTAACTAGTACTATGGATTCATCGTTTTTGCACAAGCTTTTCCATACTCACAGGTCCTGCCCGACTTGTCCAACGCCATCAGAAGTTAGCACTTTTTTTACTGATTTGCTGGCCACGGTGTTTGCCGATTTCTCAAAACTCGGATTTCAAACGGAGTCGGAGTTTAAAGCGCACATCGAAGCGTTACAGAAACGGCTAGGGGAGATCCTCCAATACAACGCGCCACGCGGAAGTGAATCAGCATGGTCCGTGGCTACAAAATTTTTCGATTCTTTGCCAGCGTTATACGATACGATCAACAATGACGTGGACGCTATGTTTGAAGGTGACCCTGCAGCGAAATCCCGCAGCGAGGTCATTCGGACGTATCCAGGGTTTTATGCGATAGCAGCGTATCGCGTTGCTCATCAATTGCATCGTTACGGAATTCCGGAAATCCCGCGAATCATCACCGAACATGCGCACAGCAAAACAGGAATCGATATTCATCCGGGCGCTCGCATTGGAAAATATTTTTGCATCGATCACGGAACGGGTGTCGTGATTGGTGAGACTGCAGTGATTGGTGATCATGTGAAGATCTATCAGGGCGTTACACTTGGAGCCCTCAGCGTGAGCAAAGAAGATGCAGAAAAGAAACGCCATCCGACACTGGAGGACAATGTGGTTGTCTATGCAGGCGCTACGATACTCGGTGGCGAAACAGTGATCGGAAAAAACAGCGTCATCGGTGGAAACGTCTGGCTGACACGCAGCGTACCTCCTGATTCCAAACTATACTACCAGTCAAAGATGTTTAATGGTCAGACAGGTGAAACCGATGTTGTTGTTTTTAAAAATTGAGATAAGCGCTGATCTAAATGAAACTTATTGAACTGATTGGAAATACACGGCTGGTTGAGCTCGAACATATACCGGTCAACAAAAATGTAAAGATCTTCGGAAAGCTTGAAGGAGATAACCCCGGGGGCAGTGTTAAGGATCGCGCAGCATATGGCATGATCAAAGGTGCGCTCGATCGTGGTGAAATTAAAAAGGGTGACAAACTTGTTGAGGCTACCAGTGGAAACACAGGAATTGCATTGGCGATGATTGCGCGATTGATGGGCGTAGACATGACACTGATCATGCCGGATAACTCAACTCGTGAACGCGTGCTTGCGATGGAGGCGTATGGCGCTAAGGTTATTCTTACGCCATCGGCAAAAACCATTGAGTATTCGCGACAACTTGCGGAAGATATGGCGGCAACCAAGGGGTATCACATTCTGAATCAGTTTGCGAATGCCGACAACTATAAAATGCATTACAAAACCACCGGCCCTGAGATCTGGCGCGATACGGATGGCAAAGTAACCCACTTCGTCTCTGCCATGGGAACCACCGGAACCATCATGGGCGTGTCTCGTTTTTTAAAAGAAAAAAATCCGAATGTTCAGATCGTGGGCACACAACCTACCGATGGCTCGTGCATTCCAGGCATTCGGAGGTGGTCTCCGGAATTTCTTCCAAAAATATTTGAACACGAACGAGTCGATCGCATCGTAGACGTTCAGGAGGCTGACGCAAGAACGTACACAAAGCGGCTGGCAAAGGAAGAAGGTATTCTGGCAGGAATGAGTAGTGGAGGTGCGCTCAGCGCGGCCATGAAGATTGCAGCCGAAATTGAGTCAGGAGTGATTGTCTTTATTGTGTGTGATCGGGGAGACCGTTATCTGAGTTCAGACCTTTTTTCTTAATCTGGGTAAGGAAATACCCGGTCGCATGTCTGTTGCAGATGGTATGGTCAAGATTCTTCGTTTCGGCCTGATCCCCAAGGCTCGCTTCTAACCAATTTCCGCTCCGGAGGCAATTCTGTTTAACGTTATTATAGTGGGATTGAAATTTTATGAGTAGTACTGAGTAACATCAGTATGAAAGAAATCTTCAGCCGCGTCAATCAATACCTTTTCTTTTTTGTACTGGCCGTGGTGGTCATGTACTTCGGAAGGAGTTTCATCATTCCCATCGTCTTTGCAGCACTGCTGGCAATGTTGATGGCGCCTCTCTGCAGAAAGCTTGACTCATGGGGATTCCCAAGAGCATTGTCTACTTTAACATGCGTACTCATCCTGGCGGCAGTAGTAGTCGGGATGGGAGTAATCATCGGTGCGCAGATTGCAACCTTCGGAAAAGACATCGATAAGATCAAACAGAAAGGAACCGAGATAGTCGCAAAAGGCAAGGACTATATTGAGAAGCGCTATGGCGTTTCTGAGGAGAAGCAGGAGCAGGTAGTGAAGGAGCAAGCGAAGAAGGCGCAAGAGTCACAGACACAGTCAAAAGGCGGAGGAAACATTGTCACAAAACTACTATCAGGCGTTACGTCTGCGGTTGCAGGAATCATCCTCACGTTAGTCTTTACCTTCCTGTTTATATTCAGCAAAGAAAAATACGAGTCATTTTTCCTTCGACTCTATAAGGACAAGGATCAGGGCGAGGTAAAAAAAGTTGTTGGGGACATCAGCAGGGTTGCTCAAAAATACCTGACGGGTCGTGCCATGTCTATCACCATTATCTGGATATTGTATTCAATCGGCCTCAGCATTGTCGGGATTAAGAATGCCATCCTGCTGGCTGGTGTTGCTGCGTTGTTAACGCTTATCCCATACGTTGGAACGGTGCTCGGAGGCTTGTTCCCTGTGTTCATGGCGCTGGTGACGGAAGACAGCATGCAGCCGGCTTTGATGGCAGTGCTGGTGATGTTTCTGATCCAGACGATGGACAATTATTTTATTGAGCCCAACATAGTAGGAGGGGAAGTGAGTTTGAGCGCACTCACATCAATATTGAGTATCATAGCGGGGGGTATGATATGGGGAGTAGCAGGGATGATCTTGTTTTTACCTATGATGGGTATCGTCAAAATTATTTGTGATCACGTTGATCCACTGAAGCCGATCGGCTTTGTCATTGGTGATCCCGATGCAAAAAAGCCCTCGAAGATTACGCAATGGGTAAAGGAAAAACTCCATATTGGCACAAAGAAAAAATCTCGCGGATAGGCTTTTCGTAAATCCATTATGCTTTGTCAATGATTTTTGGTGCAATGGATCAGTTGCACGTTCGCACATTGAATAAGGAACGGTCGCCTTTTTTGTTGAAAGAAGAAAAGTTTGATAAATCTTAAATAAAAAAGTACATGACCTACTGCTGATCGTTCGCTTCAGCATTTTTAGCAGCGCGACCAGTGAAGCGGCTGTTAGGTATATTAATGGTTCGTTTGTTAGAAAAGTAACTCACATCCGTTGCCGAGCTCCGGCAACTCATCGGTAATTTAAGTCTGTTCAACCGGCAATGGAATCCGTGCTTTTGGTAAAGATTGCGTATGGCCGCTCCGTTGCTTGATAAACGGTGAGTGGTGCTGAGACATTAACTCAAATTTCTTACGCACGCGAACTTCCTTCTAGATGTAAAAGAAAAAAACAATTGTGATGCTGCACTTTTGTAGTGTAAGCAATTACAGAAAAGGAAAGATTCACCTGAAGATCGTTCCTCTTTTATTTACCAACCTGACTAACCCTGAAGGAGCATGAACAGCGCTGCAAAAGTTATTTTTTGTCTTGCCTTAACCATTTTTGCAAACCTGGCCAACGCCCAACAAGTTTTTAAAACAACACAACCGTCCACCATCGCCTACTACGAATATCTCCCGCAGGATTATTCAAGTAACTCGGATAAGTATCCGGTGATGATTTTTCTCCATGGCATTGGTGAGCGAGGACCTAACACGACTGATCCCGCAAAGCTTGAAGCAAGTATCTATGAGGTGGCCAAGCTTGGACCTCCAATGTATGTGAAGAACGGAACCCAGTTCCCCTTCATCTTGATCTCACCTCAATTGAAAGATAACTACGGAACATGGCCTTCGTCCTACGTACTGGAAGTTATCAATCACGTAAAAAGTTATTTGCGAATTGACGAACGCAGAATTTATCTGACCGGCCTTAGCCTTGGTGGTGGTGGAACTTGGGTGACTGCTCAGGATTATCCTGAACTTTTTGCAGCCATCGC
This sequence comes from Chryseosolibacter sp., assembly GCA_036402115.1. GTDB lineage: Bacteria > Bacteroidota > Bacteroidia > Cytophagales > Cyclobacteriaceae > Chryseosolibacter. The sequence continues at coordinate 2,779 of DASWTM010000184.1, read as the reverse complement.
TCCGGTCTGCGGAGGATACAACTCACCCTCGAAGGCGTGTGGTATTGCGGCAGAAAATGTTGCGGTGTGGGCGTTTCATGGGGACTCCGACACAACTGTTCCGTATTCCAGAAGTGTGAATATGGTAAATGCAATTAACGCTTGTGTTCCAGCCCCAAGTCCTTTAGCCAAGATGACGTTGTATCCTGGCGTGAATCACAATGCATGGACAAAGGCATATAAAACTGACAACAGCGTTCATAACCCAAATGTGTATCAGTGGATCACAACCTTTACCAACACTGTAAAGAAGGGGACAAAAGTACCGATCGCCAATGCAGGACTTGACAAAACGGTGGCCGTTGGATCGACCACGCTCAAAGGCACTGGCTCTGATTCCGATGGCAGCATCGTGGCATACCAGTGGAAACAGATCAGCGGACCTAATACGTCCGTGTTGTCAAGCGCAACCGTAGCATCGCCAACACTCTCAAACCTGATTGTCGGTGCTTACACCTATCGGCTTACCGTTACTGATAATGCGGGTGTAACCGATTCTGATTACGTGAAGATAAACGTCACAGCGAATACACTACCAACGGTGAATGCAGGCGCAGATCGCTCCATCACGCTTCCGACAAGTTCAGCATCGATCACGGCAACAGCGTCTGACGCGGATGGAACTGTTACTTCATATGCGTGGAGCAAGGTTTCGGGTGGTTCAGCAACCTTGAGTGGGACCAACGCATCCACACTATCATGTTCTGCACTTGTAGAAGGTTCATATGTGTTCCGAGTAACTGTGACCGACAACCTCGGTGGGAAAAAATCAGATGATGTTGCATTAACTGTGAATCCGGCACCCAACGCGCTGCCTACTGTCAATGCAGGCGCTGACAAAGTTATCACGCTGCCTACGAACTCCGTTTCAATCACGGCAACGGCTTCCGATTCGGATGGGACAATTGCATCCTATTCCTGGACAAAAATATCAGGAGGGAATTCAACACTGACAGGTACAAGCACGGCTACACTCACAGCTTCTGCTATGACAGAAGGCACCTACACGTTCCGTCTCACGGTCATTGATAATAACGGTGGACAAAAATCTGATGACGTGGCTGTCAGTGTGAATCCGGTTCCGTCCAATAACAGTGCACCAGTGGCAAAGGCAGGACTTGATAAGGTAATCACACTTCCAACACGAGCGATTACAATTGTCGGTTCAGGTTTCGATGCCGATGGAACAGTCGCATCGTATAGCTGGACGAAGGTGTATGGACCCGCAGCGTCCCTCAGTAACATCACAACGTCCAAGCTATGGGCTTATAACTTGGTGGAAGGTATCTATTCGTTCCGACTAACTGTTACTGATAACCTGGGCGCAACCTCAACGGATGATATGATTCTGACAGTCCAAGGCGAATCGGGCGGAACGACTATGCCGAACGTGGCACCCGTTGCCAATGCTGGACCGGATAAAACAATCACGCTACCAACGCGGGCAATTACGATCCTTGGTGGAGGCACAGACGCGGATGGAACTATCGCTTCGTACCTGTGGACCAAGGTTTCAGGTCCGTCCGGATCGATGAGCAACACAACAACATCAAAACTTTGGGCGTCCAACCTGGTGGAGGGCACGTATACTTTCCGATTGACAGTAACTGATGACAAAGGCGCAAGTGCAAGTGATGACATGACGTTGGTAGTTGCACCAGAACCCGTGGTTACACCGAACATTGCACCAACGGTAACTGCCGGGCCAGACAAGACAATCACACTGCCAACAAAAGCAATCACCATTGTGGGTACTGCATCGGATGCTGACGGAGTGATTTCCTCCTACACGTGGACCCAGGTTTCTGGCGCAACCGCATCCATGAGTAATACCAGTACCGCCAAACTATGGGCGTATAACCTAACCGTTGGAACGTATGTTTTCCGACTCACCGTGAAAGACGATGATGGCGTATCCCGCTACGATGACATGACTTTGTCCGTAAAAGATGCCGTAACGACCGCTGCGTCATTTAGTGCAGAGATAGAAGAAGTATTGGATGTGAACGAAGAAAAAGTATTGGGTAATCTTTCGATGACAGAGCTCGAGAACTCGACCGTTGTCGTCTTTAACGAAGCTGGTAAGAAAATATATGCGGGCTCCTGGTCTGCCACTTCTCAGCAGGAGGTAATGAACCATAGCGGACTTTATATTTACAATGTTATCCGTCAGGGCAAGAGAATGGAAAGCGGAAAAATTTACGTGAGATAAATAGCGGTTGAAGTCAAATGATGAACTAACATTTAGGATTTAAACCGAACCCCGTGTTGGCGGCTCAAGGGGAGTCGTCACATGGGGTTTTTGCTTTTAGATCAAGTTGTATTCTAAACTTTTTGTAATTTCATCAATGCGCGCGAATCACCTTGCTGCGCGCTGAATGTCGATGCGAAAAATTGAAGTTACCATAGCCATAGACACCCTGGCTCCGAATGTCATCTCAGCTTTTACTGATCCTGTGATGCTGCGGGAGTGGTGGCAGGTGGAACGCACGCTGATTGAAAAGAAAGTGGGAGGCATCTACACCCTTGCCTGGAACATCTCGGAAAAAGGATTCGGGTTCGTTTCATCCGGGGTCATAAAGGAATATCGACCGGAGTCTCTGCTTGTTATACGCAACTTTGTCTACATGAACCCGGAGAAGGAACTGCTGGGACCCATGACCCTCACCGTACGTGTAACACAAACCGGTACTTCTTCTTCGGTATACATCTGCCAGGATGGATATCAGCATGGAACGGA
>DASWTM010000183.1:0-7875 GCA_036402115.1 Chryseosolibacter sp. | reverse complement strand
ACTCCCTCGAGCCGGATTTTGCAATAGATAAGTGGAAATACGTCTGCGTACTCGATGGTGCCATTCGAACCGGTTTTAAACATCTCTTCATTCTTCGACCAGGTGAAAAAATGTTTGTAGAGATTGAAAAAGTCAGTGAACTTAATCATTGCTGGAACGGCATCCCAAATCTGTTTCTTCTCAAATCCTGTCAGTTTTCGCTGGCGCTGGTCACGGACATAATCTTGAATATCTTTCACGACCTGTGGAATTCGTTTTAGCAGCGGAAGCCTGTGGTACATCCTGAATTTTTCATGGATGAATGGAGACGGCACAACGGTGCTTCCTACACGCAACTCAACAGGTACAAAGAAATTGTTTTCCAGGTGAATCATGTATTGATTCAGTTTTGCGAGGAATTCAAACGTAGATTTGAATCGCATACGCTCGATGAAAGCAGCGTCATGCTTGTCGAGTAAAGCGGCAACCTGCTCGAAGAACGTCTGGAACTGAAATTTGTTTTCCAAGACCTCCGCTGCGAGTTCTTCAATAACCATCTCGGGAATCTGCTCTTCGCCTAGCTCGGGTAACACGTTCGAGATGTAATCAGCGAAAACCTTGTTGGGTGAAATAATAAGAATGTCTTTCGAGGAAATGCTTTCACGGAAGCGATATAGCAGAAACGCGATTCGATGCAGCGCAATGGAAGTTTTTCCAGAACCTGCCACTCCCTGGATAATCATTACCGGTGATGATTCATTCCGGATAACAGCGTTCTGATCGCGTTGAATCGTGGCAACAATGTTCTTCATTTTGTCGTCTGACGATTTGCTCAATTCTTTTTGAAGCAGTTCGTCCTGGATGTTCACGGCATTTTCAATCATGAACTCCATTTGCCCATCGCGGATTTTATACTGGCGCTTCAGTAAGATCTCGCCATTAATTTTTCCGGATGGTGTTTCGTATTCTGCAGGACCGAGTTCGAAGTCGTAGAACATCGAGGAAATCGGTGCCCGCCAGTCGTACACAAGATTCACGCGTTCACGTTCATCAAAGAATGTATAGATTCCGATATAAACCGGAATTGATTCGTCCGCGGATTTAAAATCTATTCGGCCAAAATAGGGCGATTGGCCGAGCTTCAGTAATCTTCGCTTTCGCAGAACGGCAGACTCTCCGGTGAAAGCCATCCGATTGATTGACTGACCTGCAGCAACCATATCTGCCTCATCCAGCCCTGACTGATGTTCGTAAATGTATTGCTTGTTCTGGCGAAGCTCTTCCGAATACTGGCGCACGCTGTCATCGACCCGCCTCACGGCCAGCAGAAGCCTTTCTTTAATAATCTCAAGGTATTCGCGTTCGTCTTGTTCTGTCGGATTGATCATCGATTCGGTTTGAAGCTCGCAAAGATAGGAAAAAGGATTTTCTGTCGGACCTGGCGAAAGAGCAGCATTTGTACCCTTTTATTATCTTGGTATCCACAAACCACCATAAGTTATGACGATCGAATTACTACTTCGTTATCTTCACTTCATCAGCATTTTTGGAATCGTTGGTACGCTCGTGTCCGAACATATGCTCATCAAGCCAACGATGACACGTGCTGAGATTACTAAAGTGTCTCGCATTGACGCTGTGTATGGACTTGCAGCACTCACTCTTTTGGTGGTTGGTTTGACGTTATGGTTGGGCGGTTTTGGAAAGCCATCGGAATGGTACACGAAGAATTGGATCTTTCACACCAAACTGACCTGCTTCATTTTTATCGGATTACTTTCGATTTATCCAACACGTTTCTTCCTCAAGAATCGCAAGGGAGATGCCAATGAGATGGTTGCCATTCCCAAGAAACTGATCATGATGATCCGACTGCAACTTGTGCTGTTGCTGATTATTCCGCTGTTGGCCGGATTGATGTCAAGAGGTGTTGGCTTGTACGAATGATTGAAGGTCTGCACTCCTAACATACCAGTTTAGTCAGGCAGAATCTTGATCATGATGTCTTTATAAAATACTTTGCTTTTGGGATCATGTCCCTGCAGTGCAACCGTTCCGCTGCTCAATCTTCCATTTTCACCTTCCGTATACTCGTTGACTACTTTGTCATTCACTTTGATGGTGATTTTCTTGCCCTGCACAATTATATGATGAATGAACCATTCATTGTCCTTGTGTGCTGGTTCTTTAATATCCTGGACTGCATAAATGCTTGACGTCTTTCTCCAGTCGGTGTGGGTGGCGTTTACCTGAATTTCATATCCCTTCGAAGGCCAGCCCGTTTCCTGGTAGGCGGTGTGAATAAACATACCCGAATTTGAACCCGGAGTTGTCATCACGCTGACTTTCCACTCGAAATTTTTGAAGTTATGATTCGCGACATCGCCCATGTAAAACAGGTGTGCACGTTCACCAAACACCTGGATCATGCCGTCTTTAATGGTGAAAGTAGATGGGTTCTCGCTTGCCTTCCAGCCGTTGAAAGATTTTCCATCGAACAGTGTGATCCACTCATCAGCTGGTGCGGGGTTGCTGGCCGTCAGTGTGAAGAGAATGAAGGAGGCGAATATAAGCCGAAGTGTTTTCATGTGGTAAGGGATTGTATGTTAAAAATACCTTATTCACGAACACTTACAAAATCAATAGCTGGTTCAACGGCATAGTTTTTTCGCTTATTCATTTCTTATCAAAATTGAATTGCTATGCCAAAATTAAATGATCTGAAAATCGCGATACTAACCGAAGAAGGTTTTGAACAAGTTGAACTTACCAGCCCTCGCGAAGCACTTGAAAAAGCAGGAGTGAAGGTAGAAGTCATTTCACCGAAAGAAGGTGAAGTGAAGGCGTGGAATGAAACTGACTGGGGAATTCGTGTACGCGTTGACAGAAAATTAAGCGATGCCCATCCAGAGGATTATGACGGGTTGTTATTGCCGGGTGGTGTACTTAATCCGGATAAACTTCGGATGAATAACGAAGCAGTAGAATTTGTGAGGCATTTCCTCGAGACCGGCAAACCTATCGCTGCAATTTGTCACGGCCCACAAACGATGATCGAGACTGGATTGCTCGAAGGTAGAAAGATGACTTCGTATCCCGCGCTGAAGACCGACCTGATCAACGCAGGCGTTGAGTGGGTAGATGAAGAAGTAGTCACCGATCACGGACTCGTTACAAGTCGCTCACCGAAAGATCTTGCCGCATTCAACAAAAAAATGCTCGAGGAATTTGCAGAAGGCGTTCACGAGGTAGCGAAGTAAAATTCTTACTTACGAAATTCATAGAGCCGCGCCACCAACCGCGGCTTTTTTTATGATTAGTTCCCCACTACTCATCAATGCACTCTGCATTAGCCTTCGCTTTAGCCACCAGCCTTAGCCATTAACCTTAGCATTTTGTCGTATTCCACCCGCTGGAAAGTCGCATCCACCCAACCGTACAAAACGCACGCTACCGTATGTTTGTATTGTCAATTCAGCAAAAACAGTAATTTAAACGACCAATATTTATGGAAACTATGACACAATCAATCACCGTTCAGGCCCTCGTTAATGCACCGGTTCAAAAAGTTTGGAATTCGTGGAACGCGCCAGAGCATATTACAAAGTGGTGCTACGCGTCTGATGACTGGCATGCACCAAAAGCTGAGAATGATATTCGTACAGGAGGAAAATTTTCGACTACCATGGCTGCAAAAGATGGCAGCGTGAGTTTTGATTTTGGCGGAGTTTACTCGAATGTAAAGCCAAACGCCTTGATCGAATATGCGATGGAAGATGGCAGGAAAGTAAAAATTGTTTTTGAAGCACAGGGCGACAAGACGCGCGTTACCGAGACGTTTGACGCTGAAGGTCAGCATCCGATCGAAATGCAGCGCGCAGGTTGGCAGGCAATTCTCGATAACTTCAAAAAGTACACTGAAAATCTTAAGTAAGGTGTCCAAGGATACGCTGAAGACCTGCAGTAAAGGCCATCGCTTCTACAAAAGCAGTGATTGTCCAACGTGCCCGATATGCGAAGGCGAGAGAAAACCAACGACTGGTTTTCTCTCTTTGCTTCCTGCCCCTGCAAGGCGAGGCCTTGAAAGTGCCGGGCTTGATTCGTTGGTGAAAGTTTCCGAATGGTCTGAAACTGATATTGCGAAACTGCACGGTATGGGGCCTAAAGGAATATCAATACTCAAAAAACTCTTGACCGATTCCGGTCTTGCTTTCGCACGGTAGCTAGTTGCGTGTTGTCGCGGAAGTTTGATTGCGGAATCTATAGAAGACCATCAATGCCAGTATTATCGATAGGGCCGCGCTCACATACGCCATGAATGTTAATGAGTCGGTGAAGGCACTCTTCGAAATATCTCCTAAAAGTTTTCCACTATCGGCCGGAAGTTTCTCCGCTACGGCTATTGCCCCTCCCAATGTGCTTTTCACCACAGGAACATCCTGATGACTGACAATAGAAAGATCAGCCTCATTCATGTTGAGGCGGTAGATCGCAGTGCCAATGCTTCCGAGAACTGCAATTCCCAACGCACCGCCCAATTCCGAACTGGTTTCCGAAAGTGCGCCTGCAGCACCAGCTCGCGCAGGTGGTACGGCACTTAAAATCAAATCCGTTATTAATGTGAAGAGCGGAGCCAGCCCGACCGAAAAAAGAATTGAACTTGCCACAATCGCTGTCAATCCCCACACATCCGCCTGCGCGAGAATAACAAAACCAAACGCAGCTGCGACAAGCCCCGTTGCCATAATGGAAGTTGGCTTGAAATAACTTGTAAGCTTAGGGGTGTACATCGATCCCACGATAAATCCAACAGACCACGGCAAAGTCCATAACCCTGCTACTAAAGGCGAGAGCCCAAGAACAAGCTGTAGAAATTGCGAGATAAAAATATAACATCCGAATGTTGTAAATACGGAAAGCAGATTCATGGAAAGCAATGTTCCGAATGTTGATTTGCCCGTGAATAAGGAGAGATCAACCAACGGGTGATCAATTTTTTTCTGACGTTGAATGAAGATATAAGCAAGCACCAGACCCGCTACGACATACGCTGCGAAGATGGTCTCAAATCCATCTTCCGCAATTTTCTTCAAGCCAAAAATAATTGAGAGAATTGCAGCCAGGGATAAAAGAGCACTCGCAAAATCGATCCTCCCTGCTTTGGGGTCTTTGAACTCGGGCAACAGGCGCGGACCAACTAACAGCAGAAGGACCATAACCGGTACGTTTCCTATAAACACTGAGCCCCACCAGAAGTATTGAAGAAGAAGGCCACCAACTAACGGACCGATCGCACCACCAACGGAGTAGCTAGTGATCCAGATGCCGATCGCGAATGTGCGCTGTTTCTCATCGTGGAACATATTACGAATGAGAGAAAGGGTTGATGGGGCTACAGTCGCGCCCGCGATTCCAAGGATCGCCCGGTTAAGGATAAGCATTTCTGCGGAGGTTGAAAACGCAGCAAGGAGCGATGCGGCACCAAAAGCACTCGCACCAATCAGAAGAAGTTTACGTCTTCCGATAATATCGCCAAGCGTACCCATCGTGATCAACATGCCCGCGACCATGAATCCGTAGATATCCACGATCCACAAAAGCTCAGAACTCGATGGTTTGAGCTCTTCACTAATTCGAGGCAAAGCAAGGTTTAATACCGTGAGGTCCATCGCGTAGAGCAGGCAGGGCAAGGCGATCACTGCTAGTCCAAGCCATTCTTTGCGTGTGGCCTTTGCTGCTACTGCCTGCGTTTCGTTTGTTTCCATTTAAACCTATTTTGAAATCCAAGTTGGGCAAATTTCAAGAAAACAAACGAGCGTTTTCCGACAAAAGTAGTAGGCAATTCCGACAGGTTTACCGCAAAGCCGCGAAGGCGCGAGGGAGCGCAGAGTTTTATTCTGATGTCGTTTAAATAAAGTAAGGGACTTCAGCAGGTGGAAGGTAACTATTTGGCCAAGGCCGCGCTACTTCGCGAAATAAGCTGGTGTGGCGGCTTTTTTGGGTGTGCTGAAATCTTTAATGTATTTCTCAACGGCAGCTTCTTTCGCTTTCGCTTCCAGCATAACGTCCAAAGTATGACCATAGGTTTTAACGGGTGAATAGATAAAGTCAGCGTGAGCGGCTTCGACCGCTTTCCGGTCTTCGTATTTTCTTTTGGCGCTGCTGAAGTGAACGATCGGTGTAATTCCTTTTGGCCATGTCGATACCGCCAGCTCAAGCGCTTCCTCCTCGGTGAGATCGCCTGTGCAGAACCGATGATGCAAGTAATCAAATACAAGGGGAATCCCGATTGCCTCGTGGATCTTCATCAGATCGTTGATCGAAAACATGTTTGCTTTGTCATCATTTTCTACGGTGAGACGCAGACGAGCTGTGTCAGGAAGTTTTTTGAAATTGGCAATGAATCGTTGGATGGCAGCGGCCTTGTCCCCGTACGCACCTCCAACATGAATATTAATTTTCGCGAACGGGGTTCTCGGAAGATCAAGCATGTCCATGATCTCACCATGTTGCCGTAATTCCTTTAGTGTTTTTTCAACAACGGATTCGTTGGGAGATGCCAAAACATTAAAGGGTCCAGGATGAAACGTTAAGCGGTGACCATTGTCCCGTACGATTGAACCCGCCTTTGCGAGTAACTTGCGAATTTGGGCGATATCGGGAAGATCATCGAATTCGTATTCACTCATCCAGGGAAACATATCGCTGCTCATTCGATATAAGGAGATGCCATTGGATATATTCCACTGAATTATTTTCAGCAGGTCAGTCACATTTTTCAAGGCTGTTTCGGAAGCGAATGTTATGCCCTTCGTTTGAAACGTCTTCTTCATCATTGAGCGGTTAACAACAATTTCGTTATCAGCAAGTGTATTGTTAATGCAGGCGTAGCCTAGGGTTGGAATGTTCATACCCGTATAACAATATTTTTCTCGGGAAGTTTAGCCGTTGTAAGTAGTTGTTTGTGCTAAGGTGCTAAGGTGTTAAGGTGCTAATGTTGGTACATCTCACCTTAGCACTTTAACACCTTAGCACTTTAACACAAAAAAAGCCGATCTCTTTCGAAACCGGCTTGTTACTGTTAGCGATTCTGAATCCTAACTCTTACCCCTCTTATTATCTTTTGACTTAGCGTTGGTAGTATTGCCTTCGTGAACCATTACCTTGTGCTTGGAATCTTTCAACTTTGATTCCTCGGCCTTAACCATGGCTTTTGATTCTCTGTCGACATACCACATTGCACCATTGAATTTGTAAACCACTTCGTTGTTTGGACCTTCTTTCCCTTCCACTACTTCAACTTCTGATGGTACAGCATTCTCCCCTGAATTTTCAGAAGTCATCGAAGCCGCTCCTTCACTTTGCGCTGGCTCATTTGCATTTGCGCCTTGTGATGAGGTGTCTGACTGTGATGTTTCTGTTGATGCACCGGTCTGTGTTGCCTGTTCAGCACTCTGCTCCATCTGGTTCCCAGTTTGTGTAGCACCTTGCCTCAGATCATCACGCGTTGAACGAACGCGGTTTTCCACCTGGTCACTGGTTTGCTGTGCGCCCTGCTGAACTTCGTTGCCGAGCTGCTCAGCATCCTGACGTGCTGAATCGCGCATTTCGCGTGCATCATTTTGCAATTCGGTTGCGCCTTCATTGGCGTCCTGCGTCAGGCTATCCCGCATTTGTGTAGCATCTTCTCTCATCTGCGAAGCATCTTCGCGGTATTGAGTTGACGTTGTATCCATGGAAGTAGTGTCCATGTTTTGTTCCGTCTGTTCCTGCCGGTTCTGGCGGTATTGATCGGTTTCTGTTCTTGTAGTATCCTGTTCCTGAGCGAAAGCAGCTATACTAAAAAGAGCAGCAGTACAAGCAAGCATTAATTTCTTCATAGTCTGTATCGGTTTT
>DASWTM010000182.1:0-13482 GCA_036402115.1 Chryseosolibacter sp. | reverse complement strand
CGTGAAAAGTATTACGAGATCAGGAATCACGCTGGCAAAAAAGTGCACAATTCCCTATTATTAGCAAGGCATATATACACATTAATCCTACTGACAACGGCAAAAATAGAAGCAATGGGAGTGTTTATATACAATTGTTGTATGCAATTGCCCTAAGACATTTAGACCCTTGAAAATAGAAAGAGAACTAAGCGGACAAGAAATTAAGACCTTGGACAAAGGGGAAAAAGAAATTGCAAAACGGCATACCCGTTTGACAAGATTTGTTTTAATCTGGACGGGCACGTGTCTCGTTGGCGGGATTGTTATTGCAGTCTTTATGAATCCTAATCTTTGGCTACTATTATCAGGGACAGTACTTGTTTTTGCCGGTATTGGACTCTGGACTTTTTTCCAAGAACGAAACAAAGGACAAAAGGAGCTTAAACAAATACAGTACTTACGGACAATAAATCGGGTGACCTCAATTAAAGTCAAGACTAATGAATTTTACGAACTCACAGAAGAGGAAGATGAAGGAGTATACTACCTTTTCCAAATTACCCCTGACAAGATTTTATGTTTCGGTGGACAAGACTTCTATTCTAACAAGAAATTTCCGAGCTCTGATTTTGAAATTGTTGAGGGCAAAGGAGAGCATGGACAGATTGTTCTTCTCGAGACATATTCACATGGTGACAAGATAAAGCCATTGAAGAAAATTAAAGGAAAAGAAAAGTGGGACTTGTTGGCGAAAATCAATCCAGACGAGTTTCAAATTATAGAAGGTCGACTAGAACAGTTTGCGTGACGGGCAACTGCATACAACAATGTGCATAAGTCATGGCGGGGTTTCGTGTAAATTTGTAGTTTAGTTTTCAAAATACGTTTGGTCTCGGTGGACAGTGACGACCAGGTCAGCCTTAACATTCCGCTTCGCTGCATTTTTAAGGCTTCCTATTCCCGCCACGCCTCATGAACGGACGCTGGCGTTAATTTTTTTTCTGAACAAGTTCGACTTTCTCAAACGTGACTGACTTTTATTTACCTCTGTGTGTTAATTTGACACCGAGGGACGTACGCCATCATTACAATGAACACGAGGCTTTGGCTGCTCACGACAAAGTAATTCGACCATTATTTCAAAAATCATTCGACACCTTTGTTTATGGACTGACAGACAAGAGTGAGTTATTAACCGTTAATCGTGACATCTTAATAAAGGACAGGGGAAAATACAGATTTGACAAAACAAAAGAATGTATTACTGGACATGAATACCTCTGGAACGCGACAGCTTGGAAGCGGGGTTCCATCGTAATGATATTAAAGAAGGGCTTTGACTTCACCGACATTTTTAGACACGTTTATAGACCGGGATTGATTGAAACGCCTAACTCAGGGAACTCACCATCAGCCACAAAGAAATGTAAAGAGGCAGCTGGCAAAGGTGACATCGGCATTTGTCTTCCAGCATCAAACGGAATTGAGTGGATTCAAATTTACACTGACTTAGAACACCGTGACAAATTGCACAGACTCGCCTACGACAATTGTAAGGAACGAGATTGGTCATGAAAAAACTACCGCCAACACAATGTATGCGCCATTGCGGGGTTTAGTGTAAAGCTGTAGTTTGGGTTTCAAAACAACGTTCGGTCTCCCGGGACAGTTTCGGAGTAGTCGGGCAAATCAGTCGTTCATCCTTCATTTGCCCTCCAAACCCGCAACGTCACATACACAGGCGTTGGGCATCATTTCTTTGGACAATGAGGACTCGTGTAACAATATTACTCTGGACAATCTTCACGACTTCAACTTTAGTTGGTTGTGAAAAGATAAAGCGAAAGTCTGACGATTTATCTGACAAAGTTGTCGCTAAGTTTGACCCAATAAATCCTGACACAAGATTTAATAAGAAAAGATTTGCCGAATTTTTCGGGTTTACTCCAGCAGAGGATGTAACAAATTTATACTGTTATTCGGAGTTGGGCGCTGATGCATCGTATTACTTTTCATTTAAGTGCAACGAGACGACCTTGAAAAAAATAAAGGAAGGTTTAAAACTAACGAATGACTCTACTTCAATTGGATTGACTGGCTTCGACCTAAATTACGCATGGTGGGACAAAGACAAAATAGAAGCAATCAAACCACTAACCAGACAAGACGGCTCATTGTATTGGTATTTATGGTACGACAGGAAAAATGGACATGTGTACTTTTTAACATTTGATACATAAGAAAACGTACGCTTTGGATATAATTCGAATAGTGACAAGACGATTATCATATCATCCTTGGGATTCTCAATACTATTAATTCTTAATTTGCTCCTAACTATTGGAAAACATTTAACCTGTCGGCCGCCAAACAAAATGCTTAGTCCCTGGCGGTTTGTGCATATGACCTCGTATAAACTACCTCGACAAAAGCAATGATGGAAAGACAAACCATATCTTGGATATTTTTAGCAACTGCCGTGGCCGCGCAGAGAGACTCGGCTGACCTTGATTCAATTTCAAATATTGCGGACAGAATTAATCATGCAGTTCCGACCGATAAAGAACTTGAGACATCCATGACCTGGCTGACAAAGAATGACCTCGTATTTAAGAGTGGCAACAAATATGGACTGACAGAAAAAGGACTCCTTTATTATCAGATCGCCTCGCGACACACCTTGACTCTCTTGAAAATTTGGGACAATCTTGAGACAATATTAAAGAAGTACGGAGGTTGACACCTAGCGCACACAACGCTGACATTGTGGGTATTCGTAATAGTTCGTAGTTTTTGTTTAAAAAAATATCCGGTCACCGTGGATGATAATGGAACAGCCCGCTGGACAAACAAGACCCTATTTATATGACTGACTTCAGAGACAAGCCACAGTTCCCCGACCATTATGCACTAGTCGACCAGCACATTGAACGGTATTTTAAAGGCAGCAACATCACTGTTTTCCATGAGGTACCTACTTTAGACATTCATCTTGACGTATTTCACATAAGACCCAAAAATTCAACGTTCGAGATACTACTGACATCTGGTATGAGTTCGCTTGCCATGAATGTGAGTGAGATCCACAAGAATTCAGACTCCTTTAAATTTGCTGAGTTAATGGCTTTAATTCCCAAGGGAATTGATTTTGGAAAAATATATCCAAGCGGGTCAAAATATGACTGGATAATTTCAATGATTAAGCAATCTGCAAAATTTCCGCACTTCTATGACACCTGGATTGGCGTTGGACACACACTTCAAGCAGACGAAGAAATAAAGCCCTACTCAGCCGACACAAATTTTTGTGGTTGTTTAGTCCTGCCGACCATGACGTTCCCTAAGAATTTTCAAACAATAGAATCACGCCATGGGACAATAAACATCTATGGCCTCTTTCCATTGTACAAAGAAGAAATTGAATTCAAAATTAAAAACGGATTTAATGAATTCATTAAATTTCTCATTAACAACAACACCAAAGAAGTAATCGATTTCGACAGACCTAACTATTGTACAGACGTGGGCACAGTTGACAAATTAAAACGTTGGACAAAGGGATTTTTTAACAATTAGATTCGAGAAGGCAGCACACCAACAGTGTGCAAGGCATGGCGGGTTTCGTTTAAATTTGTAGTTTAGTTTTCAAAATACGTTGTCTGCCTTCCGAAAACCCCAGGGCAGCAAATGAAGTGACGACCAGCCTAACATCCCTCCGCGAATTGGAGGATACCTCGCTGAAGGTTTGATCCGGCCACGCGCCAGACACGAACGCTAGCAGTAATTGGGCAAGGATTCGTGTCAACCAACATACTCCAGCCGATACGAGATTATATGAAAAACTACCTCGTAACTCTTCTAGCGATTCTCCTGCTTTCATGCAATAACGAACAGCAGTTGTCTACTACTCAAAAGCTACAGTTAACTGCAAAAGTCTGGGGATTTCTTAAGTACTATCACCCAAACGTGAACGAGGGTAAAATCAATTGGGACCAGCAACTCGCTGACATTATCGCAAAACTCGATAATGTGAAGACAAAGCATGAGTTATCAGAAGTTTACATTAAATGGATCGAGTCCTTAGGTGAGGTGCAGCCGTGTGGGAGTTGTGAGTCAAAAAAGGGAGGTGAATATTTTGATGCGAATTTTGATTTGTCCTGGCTAGAAAATGAAATGTTTACATCGGCTCTCATTGAAAAATTAACATACATCAAACAAAACCGCACACAACGGCAGCATTTTATCAGCCTTGATGGCGCTAATCAAATTTTTACCAACGAACCGCGATACACCGCCTCGCAATGGAATGACGAAAATGTTCGCTTAATTACATTATTCAAATACTGGAACGTGATCGAATATTTTTACCCCTATAAATATTTGATGGATAAAAACTGGGATACAGTATTACTCTATTTTATTCCCAAATTCAAGGAAGTAAAAACAGAGCAGAAATATCATCTCCTGCTCCGCGAACTAACGGTGTCGCTATGCGACTCGCATTCATTTTTTCTTACTGAGCTTGTACGTCAATACGCTGGCAAGAAATACATATCGGCTGAATTTATGATTATCGATGACAAAGCAGTGATCAACAAATTTTCGGATGACTCACTGGCAAGGCTCGATGACCTTAGATTAGGCGATGCTATCCTCAGCGTGAACGATATCCCCGTTTTAGATATCTACAAACAAAATGAAAAGTATATAAATGGCTCAAATGAAGCAGTAAAAAAATTGTGGTATTCCGGCCGTTGGATTTTCAACGGAAATACCGATAGTGTAAAAATCACCTTCGACAGAATGGGGAAAATCGAAACCAAAACCGTTAAACGATACGAGCCAGCAACATGGAATAGGACGACTACTTCAAAAACAAAATGGGAGATTTTGAATGGTAAAATAGGGTATGTAAACATGCAAGAGGACGTTGTCACGCTGGAAGACTTACCTCAAATGATGAAGGAGCTTACAAACACAAAGGCCATCATTGTTGATTTGCGCAATTATCCAGAATTTATTTGGGACGAATTGGTCAGTTACTTCAACCGTGAGAAAAAAGTATCCGCAAGTCTTACACAACCTGATTTAACTTACCCGGGCCGGTTCATCAGGTTTAATGCGGACTCGATAGGAAAAAAGAATCGCACTCCCTACAAGGGAAAAGTAGTCATCCTTGTCAATGAGGAAACACAAAGTCGTGCGGAATCATTTGTGATGGCATTGCAGACTATTGAAGGAGCCATTACAGTTGGCCGACAGACTTCAGGCGCAGACGGAAATGTTGCCGAGTATACTTTTTTTGATGATAAAACTACTTGGATCACAGGACTAGGCGTTTACTATCCTGACGGCAGGGAGATCCAACGAATTGGAATCGTCCCGGATATTGAGGTTCCACTCTCTATTGAAGACATTGCCCTGGAGCGTGATGCTATACTTGAAAAAGCTATTGAAATAGCTGATAATTATTAAAGGGTGATCACATTGAAGAAGTTAAGAGTCATAGGATTGGTAGCCGCTCTCGGCTTTCTTACTTATTACATTTACAATAAGCATCAAACATCTAATCCATTTGACCATGTGGAATGGATAGAGGATGCACCAGGAGCGACAGAACGGTATGTTACTTTTACGCCCGTGTCCAAGGCTGATCACAAACCCCTGGGCCCGACAGTTGGAGCAGACTATGCTGCACTCAAATTTGAAGACCTAGACGGTGACGGGGTGAAGGAAGCGATAGTCGAGACCCGGAACACTCTACATTTAGAATTTTACACACCAGAGCGACACGTTTTAAAGTATAAAATAGATTCAGTCCTTGGACCGAGATTTGAATTCCTGCATGAACCAATCACGAAGGACAATTGATGCGCAAGGGTGAATAGCAAATGCGATGAGTTATCCCTCCCTGGATTGTTAGTCGAATGCTTTAAAACATTTGTTTTTAAATTCCTTTCATTGGTAATCCACATACACAACAGTGAAGAACACAAAAAGTCTCATGACCAGTCCATTTAACTCGCACCTTGGGGTGGCGGTAAAAGCTTTCGTATCTTTCATGAAAGTAAATAAGACTACCATGCTGCATTTGTGATTCACGATGAGTATCGTGATCACAGTAGCCGATCCAATAGTTTTAAGAAACCAGGCCAGATAGTAAGCAGGGTGCAAACCAGGCCGCGCATAAAGGAGACTTCACACCCAGTGAAAACCAGATCAATGAATGGCGAAATATGAATCACAAACGAATTTAGTAGTATGCATCATTTGCCTAGTTTTGATTTTGGCTAATGTGCTTCTGGGGCTCGATCCCCAGGCGAACCAAGACAAATACATCGCTCGTGATGCACAAGGGCAAATTGGGCCTGCTACAATTTTTATTCTCTCCTGGACAATCACGGCTGTCGTCACTGGTATTTTGCTTTTGGTAAGAGTCGTTACCGGAATAATATTCAAAGAACTATTGCGGGTTTCAACAATCTCTGTAATCGGACTTATAATCCTGACATTTTTGACTCCAATTATTTTGCTTGACATGATGTAGCAAGAGATAGTATAAAGCTAGATTTTCATGGCGATTGTTAACCAAAATTGGGAGACTAGAAGTGGCCATTTATAGAAGCCGAAATAAACTATCCGTGCAGCAAGTAGATGCCGTGAAAAACTCCGATCTTCTTTTATCAGCAATCTTTTAAATCCTATCATGCTTTAGACATTTCCCTCATCTGTGATGTGCTTCAAATGTCAAACTTCACAGGAGGAAATAGTTCGTTTTGTGTTTAAACATTAAACAGGAGACATCTCGAATGTGACGTGAACAAATTGTTTGAAGAAAATTATGGGGGTTCAACTCCTTTTTCTAGATTAAACAACAATTCACCTAACCTAAGATGCTATGCTCAAAATTCTACCGAAGAAGGGATGGCTATTGTCCGTCTTTTTGTGTTTATCTGCGTTTGGTCCAGCAACGCTTCTCGCCCAGCAAGAACAACTAAAAACGGAAGCCATCGAACCCCAGGCTGTCCACGAAACCACGGGGCACAACAACTTACGAAAGCTTGCGAAGATATATGACAAGAGTGTCCGCGAGGCGCAAGGCCAACCTGCACCTGTGGGCGATGACGCACAATTACGAAGACTTTATGAAATTGAATTGCTAAAAGATCCACACACAGGTCTTATTCCGGAAGGAATCAGACAAAAAGAACTCGCCTTTGTTGAGCGAATGAATGCTCGACTTGGTAATTCCGCTTCGAGAGAGAAAAGCAATGCACGTATAATCGAGAACTGGAAGCCTCGCGGGCCATTCAATGTAGGTGGCCGTACAAGAGCTCTCGCTCTGGACATCGATAACGAAAATATTATCCTGGCTGGAGGAGTGTCGGGCGGCATGTGGCGCTCTGAAGATGGCGGACTTACATGGTATAAAACTACCGGCACAAGTGAACTTCAAAGTGTGACGGCCATCGCGCAGGATCCGAGACCTGGCCATCGCAACGTATGGTACTACGCAACGGGTGAACGTATCGGAAACTCTGCAAGTGCATCAGGAGCTTTCTTCTCCGGTAACGGTATTTACAAATCCACGGATGGTGGAAGAAGCTGGAGTATTTTGCCAGCAACCGCAGATAACAAGCCACAGATTAATGCACCCTTTGACCTCATCTTCAATATTGCTGTTCATCCAACAACGGGTGACATATACGCAGCCACTTGGTGGGGCATTCACCGTTCTGCCGATGGTGGAGCGTCATTTACTGAAGTCATTGCAGGTGGCGCGGATGTGTGGACGGACATCTTGGTAACGCCAGCCGGAGTTTTGTACGCAACACTCGACAGTGATGGTGTGCCAAACAAAGGAATCTTAAGATCTACCGATGGAACGTCATGGACAAACATTACACCGAGCACGGCTGCCGGTTTCCCAACGGTTTGGGGCCGCGCAGTCACAGGGTATACGCCAACTGACGAAAACATTGTTTATGCGTATATCGACAATGGCACGGGTAATGGTGGTGCATTTTTATGGCGATATACGCATGGTGCGGCAACGCCCTGGACTAACCTTAGCGGTAACACACCGGCATTCGGTGGAAGTGTAGGAAATCTCAACACGCAAGGTGGATACAACATGCTGGTCAAGGTCCATCCATCAAATCCCAACATCGTGTTTCTTGGAGCGACAAACTTGTATCGTTCACCCAACGGATTTACGTCACGCACCGGAATGGCATGGATCGGTGGATACTCGCCTGCAAACAATGTGAGTGTCTATCCCAACCAACACCCCGATCATCATGTTCTTTTGTTCTATCCGTCAAACCCACTTAAAGCGTTGTCGGCAACTGATGGCGGGCTTCACTACACAGACAACATTCTCACATCGAACGCGGGCAATCAACCGGTGGTCTGGGTATCTCGAAACAATGGGTACCTCACCACACAGCCTTATACACTATCGCTTAACTCTACCGGTGACTTGCTGCTGGCGGGCTTTCAGGACAATGGTACCTGGTCTCCGAATAATACTACGCTCACATCACCATGGGTTGAGACGTTCTCAGGAGATGGTTCCTACAATTCATTTGCAGATGGCGGGCTTTCCCGTTATGTGTCATCACAGAGCGGAAATATTTACCGTCTGAATTATGCCGGAGCGCAGGATCCATCGAACGCATACACTTCGTTCACGCGGGTAACTCCGACAGGTGCTACCGGACTTTCGTTTGTTGCTCCTTTCATCTTAGACCCCAACAACGACAACATCATGTATCTGCCGGCTGGAAATCGAGTATGGCGGAACGATAACCTGGATGCCATTCCGTTATTTAGCAATGCACCAACAGCGGTCAACTGGACAAGCCTTGCCAACTCCCAAGTGCCAACAAACAACACAGTTTCCGCTTTAGCTGTGTCGCGCGTTCCTGCTAACCGACTCTACTACGGTACAAACCGCGGACTCATCTTCAGAATAGACAACGCTAACATCGGTGACCAGCCGACGGTTGATATCGCCACGGGAAAAGGTTTGCCCGTTGGTAACGTCATTTGTATAACCGTTGATCCTGTCAATGCTGACCGCGTGTTCGCGGTCTTCTCAAACTACAATATTCCAAGTGTGTTCTACTCAGACAACGGAGGAGGAACCTGGACAAACATCAGCACAAATCTTGAAGAAAATGCTGACGGAACAGGGAGCGGTCCCTCAGTACGCTGGTTGGCAATCGAAGGCAACAACGACAAATACTTACTCGGCACCAGTACCGGTCTCTATTCTACAACAACGATAAACGGAGCATCCACTGTCTGGACGCAGGAGGATCCTGCGGGTATGGGTAACGTTGTTGTACCAATGATCCGCACAAGAGAAGATGGCCTAGCAGCAATTGCAACTCACGGTAATGGTGTTTATTCAGGAAAGTTTGAAGTTACACCGATACCTGCACCGTCACTGAGGGTAGCGAGGCCGTTAGACGATTATGAAGTATTCATGAATGCACCTTCTACGATCATTGACGTAAGTGGCGTATTTCAAAGCACAAGCGGGTCACCGCTCACCTATTCATTGATCGTAACTGACCCTTCGATTGTGAATGCAACCATTGAGGGAAGTTTAGTGACGGTGACGTATGCTCCCAACACAGTTGGCCGAGGGACCGTAGGCGTGGTTGCCTCTACCGGAACAGAAAGCGTATCGGAAGGATTTTCAGTGACCATCCGTAAACTCGAGTACACGCTGTACAATCAAAACACCGCGATCGCAGGTTCTCGCCCTTCGCAATTGTTCACGAATTTCAGTAACGCCCTTGCCCAAAGTGCCGATGATTTTATTATTCCGGAAGGACAAACATGGACAATTGAAAAAGTTTTTGCAAGCGGAGCCGTCAACGGTACTCCCGTGCTCAACTCGATGTTCGTGCTTGTGTATAAAGATGAAGCTGGCGTCCCAGGCCAACTTGTATACAATAGCGGATCACTTGTACCAACCTCGGGAACCAGTAACCCAAGCGTTGAGCTCACACTTGCAACTCCTGCCGTGCTTCAGGCAGGAAAGTACTGGTTGTCCGTGTATGCACAACTCGCATTCGTTGGTGGCAGCCAATGGTTCTGGCGTACAACTTCTGTAGTTACTGGTTCACAAGGATTGTTTAAAGATCCTGCAAACCTGTTCGGAAGAGGCGCTCTCAACTGGACGCAACAATCCGTTGCCTTCGGAGGTGCTCCTACTGACATGTTGTTCACATTCTTTGGAAAAGGTTTGGGTATTCCCGCTCCAGAAGCTCCGACCAATCTCAATGCGTCTTATGTAAATGATTATACATTCAACGTGACCTGGTCTGACAATTCAGCATCGGAACAGGCATTTCTTTTGGAACGGTCTACAGATGGCGTAACGTTTGCAACGCGTACGATCCTTGCACCAAACAAAACATCGTTTTCGGACACAGAGTCATTTGACAGGAACCTCACCTACTATTATCGCATAGCCGCGATAGGTATCAGTGACACGTCTGAATTCTCCAATGTTGATTCTACTGCAGTAATTCCTGAGCCGCCTGTCGCAAAACTTGCCTCCTTTGTCACACCCTATTTTTTCATTGCCAATTGGAATGCCTCTGAAGGAACAAAGTACTATGAGCTGGATGTGTCGTCAGATGATTTCAGAACATTCCTGCCAGGATATGAAGATAAGATGGTTACCGGCACCTCCGTGGTTGTATACGGCACTAGATTTTTGGAAAAGTATAAATACCGCGTGCGTGCTGTAAATGCCGGAGGCGAATCGGATAATTCGAATGTGATTATTGTGGCACCCGTCCGAACTCTTACACTTGCGGCAGTATGTTCGGACAATCCGGATGTGGTGAGAAGATGGAAGATTACCAACCCGAATCCGTTTGACATTGAAGTACAATATGGCTTGTATAGAAGTTCACAGAGCGGAACGATGATCGCTCCTCCGGGCGATTCTTACTTCACAACACTAACCGAGAAAGGCTCGAATCTCGGAGTAATCACATGGCGTGACGATTTACAAATCTCGAGAATTGATGTGCGTGCGTCTACGAAAGCAAAATGCTCAGGAACTGGACTTGACATCGCAGTAGCAAGAGTAGATTACGAATCAGCATCGGTGGAAACAGAGTCGCCATTTATTATTGATCTCTGGCCGAATCCTGCGACAGAGAAGATCAACATCATGATTGCCTCGCCTCTCGAAGATGAGGTTGATCTCGAAATCTTTGGAATAAACGGCCAACGTGTATTCTCAACGAAAGCACAAAGCAACGTAGTGGTTGAAGTTGACGCTACCAGTTACATTGCCGGTACATACCTCGTGAAAGCTAAGCAGCGGTTGTATGAAAAAACGCTTAGAGTTATTAAGAAGTAGTATTTACTTTTAATGAAGCTTTTGGTAGAGGGGCCGTTGTGCCCCTTTACTTTTGGAACTTCATTTGCAATGAGCATGATATGAGAATCCTTTTAATACTCGCTGGATTAACAATGATGGCGAAACTTACCAATGCCCAAAAAATTCAAACACCGGAGCACACGGATCTGTCGCCAGGCACTCAGCGGGTACGGGTGAATGTGATTTCTGCGGATAAAGAGAAGGCACGCGTTTTCGTGCTCGAAGTGCTTGGGTTCGGGCAGGGCACCACCAATCCGTTGGCAATCGGAGATACGATTGTAATTGGTGTCCAATCAAAACCCCTGGCGCGCAACAGACACAATGTTGTTATGGACTTAAAAGAGAAACTATCGGCAGATGCTTCTAACTCTGATTTTATCCTGATTGATGTGAAGGACAATAAGTGATTAAACTGCGAACGCTGCTGGCCCCGTGACGTCTAATAAATCAGCGCTGTACCCGTCTAAGGAAGTGAGCACCGAGTTTGGGTGAACGGAATGATTAGCGATCTGACAAGTGTTGGGAATAATCTGGACGCGTTTTACATCTACGAAAACCTAAATTTCAGCATATGAAAAAAGTCATTCAACTTGCTGCACTGGTATCCTTTCTATTCGCGGCCGGCAACAAATCACTGGCGCAAGATCCACGCGAAGCAGAAATCAGACGCCTTGAAAAGCTGGAACGAGAATCTGTGTTAAATAGCGACTCGGTTGCACTTTTTGATAAGATCTGGTCTCCAAAGATGATCATCAATACGCCTGCTAATGTCGTTGGAACGGTTGAAGGTACAAAAGCACACTTTCGGTCAGGTGGTCTTAAGTATCTGTCATTCGAAAGGAACATTGAAAGGATATCATTTAGTGATGATGTCGCAATTGTCATGGGAGGAGAAGTGATCAAGCCGCAGGGACAGCAGCCTAATGCAGGCAAGGTGGTAACGAGAAGGTTCACTCATGTCTGGCAGTATGCCAACAATCGCTGGAGTATAATCGCCAGACAGGCAACGATTATTAAAGTAGAGTAAGGAAGACCCCGTTGTTGTTCGTGTCGGGTGTCAGGCCGAGTGGAGACCATTAGCAACAAGGGCAAGATCTCAGGAAAACAACATCCACGCAATCACCAATGTCACAATGATGTTAAAAGCCTGGGCAGTTAAAAATGCATACAACGGTTTTTTGTTTTCGCGATTAAACAGGTCACTAAATTTTGTTTCAAGACCAATGCTTGTGAACGCGAGTACAAACCATAACGTCTGAATGCTTTTCAGTCCGTCTTTTGAAGGAGCTATGAGATCTGGACTTAGCACAAAGGAAAAGAGTAATGAAGCTGCAATGAAGCCGAGAACAAATTTCGGAAAGCGATCCCAAAGCAAACTCGCTGATGGTTTTACATTTTCTGTTCCGGACGGAGCTTTGCGCGTGTACGCCCAATACAAACTTATTGCGAAGGCAGCAAGTCCGAGTAGGACGTTTTGGGAGAACTTAACAATCGTACTGTACTTTAAAGCCGTCTCTCCTACCAATGTCCCCGCGGCAACTACCGCACCCGTTGTATCGATGGTGCCACCGAGCCACGCGCCCGTCACTTCCTCAGGGAGATCCATCGCTTTGGCAATGTAAGGCATGAAGATCATCATGGGAATTGCCGTCACCAGGACGAGCGAGATCACATACGACAATTTTTTGGAGTCGCCTTTAATCGCACCCGCGGTTGCAATTGCAGCAGAGACACCGCAAATCGACACTGCGCTTGAAATCATCATCGTCAGTTCTTCATCGAGCTTTAGTTTTTTGCAGACCCAGAACGCAAAGTACCACACACTCAACACGACTGCGAGTGCCTGAACCAAACCCAGGGAGCCAGCCTTAAGAATATCACCGAAAATCACTCCCGTTCCTAAAAGCACTAATCCGATTTTCACAAACATCTCCGCTGAAAGCACCGACCTGAACCATTCCGGCAGTGTGAAAAAGTTTCCAATAAATAATCCAATCGCCAGGGAAAAAATCACGGCCTCCAGATTCAATGCTTTGATCTCACTGTTTCCCGCCAGGATCATGGCAATCACACTCACAACATAC
>DASWTM010000181.1:0-6064 GCA_036402115.1 Chryseosolibacter sp. | reverse complement strand
ATTTCGGACGCGTTGCGGGTCGAATAAAACGACCTGATTGTCCATCCATAAACCCAAAACGCGGTGTTGATTTTCGCGAAATACCCTGAGTGTATGATTGCTGTTTGCGATATCCCTAACGATCAGGTTCAAAAAAGGCTTTACTTGGGTTAAACTGTCACGAAGTTTCGCTGATTCGGGATACTCGTCTACTACAAGCAGAGAAACATCGTCCAGAAACGTATTTAGCTTTGCGGTGTCTGTCTTGACGCCAACAACCCCAAATAATCCGGCTCCTTCGGCCTGGACTTTAAAATTTTCACCAGGCTTTTCTGGAAACTGCATTTCCAGGCTCTGAAAGTTTCTCCAGTTAAATGAACCAAACAGCATTTTATCCCTCCACCCTCCTTCGTTCAATTCGAAAATGCCAGACACGTAAACGCGGTAGCCTGGAATGGTCATCAGATAAACCTTGCCGGAAGCCGGATCTTTAAAGAAGGACTGGGTCTTTGTGTTATTGCCACTTGCCAGAAATGTTTGAACCAGGTTAGCACCGGAGTAAAGCATAACCTTGCTGCCAGGCTGCTCAAACGACCTTGCAATGGAGTCTGCTCCGGAAAGATTTATTTCACGTTTTGGTTCCGCTTGTTTTAACGTGGCGAAAAATAATGTAACAAGATTCCTGTCAGCCGCATATTCATTGTTGACCAACCAACGCGAATTCACAAACGACAACTCGATTGTATCGCGGGAATTTTCAATGCGAATTTTGTCGACTGCTTCAAAGTCGATGGTCTTGAAAACCGTTTTATCAACTGGAGGCCTGTCACTTCGTTTGATCAGAAAAGCAGTGGCAACTGTCACGATGACAAGCAACGTCAGGGTGATCAGGCTTCTTTTATTTCTCCGCTCTTGAATTTCAGAAGCTAGCATACTTTCTTTTTCTTAACAACGATCTTACGATGGCAAAAACAGCAACCAGCAGAACTGGTATTCCAATATTGATCACTTGCCACTTGATTCGTTCGGAAGCAATCCGCTCGCGATCCAGTGGACGGATCTTGATCTCTTTACTACGAACCTGGATAATCCCATTCTCGTGAGTGAGATGGGCGAGCATGTTCAGGAGCAAATCACGCGAGGCGAAAGTGGCATTCGTGAATGGATCGAATCCCAAGGCCTGTGGTTGGCGTGTGCGTGGATTGACCACGCTAGCTGCAAGATCACCATCGGCAACGACAATGACCTTCGATTCAACCCCATCGACAACGAATCCGTTCTGCTGAGCGCCTTCGGGAAGGAATCGGTTCTTGTACAGCGATGTGAATTTTCCTTCAAGCAGATATCCTACCGGGATGTTTTGCCTCGAAAAATCTTCCGCCTTTGTCTGATCGAAGAGGCTTTTGATGCTGACATTCACGGGAGCCGTGAGTGTACGCGAATACTGAGAAGTAAAGAGCAACGGAGTTTTTTTGATTCCGGCCGCCTTAACGGTGTCGATACTGCTTGCGAACTTCAGGATGACGGCATCGAGATTGTTTGTGATCGGATGTTTGCCATACTGGTTGATCATCGGGAAAAACGGCCAGTCGATCAATTGAATTTGCGGGCGGGTTCCGGATTGCCCCGTGACGATCGGATACTTCCCGGAAACGCGATCCTGTACAAGATCCATGTTCAGTCGCACGCCATACTTGAACAACTGATCATCGATTTTAAGATCGTATGGAAAAGCAAAGTACGATTCTTCCGAAACGCTGTCCATGTTCGCTTCGAGCTTGTCCATCATCAGCAAAAGCCTCCCTCCTTTGAGAATGAACTGATCGAGATTAAACTTATCGAGTTCAGAAAATGCACTTGTTGGCTTCGCAATTACTAAAACCTCACACTGGTTGATGGAAGACTGTGTCAGGGAGAGTTTCTCAAACGTGTAGTTTTCAGAAATAGCGCTTTGGAAACTGAACGCCTGAGGTCCATCGAGCTCACCATGGCCAGTTACCCAACCAATTTTTGCAGGCGAATCGGATGACAATTTGAAGATCGCGTTGGCAAGTTCGTATTCAACACCTTCAATGGACTGATTGATTTCCTCAAGCGGAGTTCCCGCCTTGTTACCTTTTAGCAATTGAACTCCCGCTTCTGCACTACCGTAGGACACAACAGCCCCAGGGAAAATTAATTTTTCCGAGCGTTGGTTGTTGTCATTGTCGATAACGCGTGTTGGCGTGATCCCTTTCGCACTGAGGTCCGCCATGAATTCGTTTTGCGCCTTCTGACTCTGAGCCGTGGCAGGATCAGTAAAGGTGTATTGCACTCGGTTATCGGAATGAATCCTGAACTCCTCCAACGTTTCGCGTATTGAATTTCTGAACCTGCGGAAATCAGCATTCAACTCGCCTTCCAGGTATACTTCGATAAAGACATCGTCATCGAGGCTTTGCAGTAATTCTTTTGTCTGATCTTTGATCTGGAAACGCTTTTCTTCTGTAAGGTCTAGGCGGAAGAAAAATTTTGACGACAGCAGGTTGATGAGGACGATCAGCACGATGCCGTTGGCGAGCAACAGAAAATCTCCCGCTTTTTTTGTTTTTAACTTCACCATGTGCGCGTCCCCAGGTTTATGCGTGTCACCAGAAGAATGATGGCAATTACGCTGATGAAGTAAACAAGATCGCGCGAGTCAATCAGCCCTTTTCCGAGTGAATCGTAGTGATACAACAGTCCAATTTGTTTGATGAGCAACGCATCTGCGGACCACACATTGAGCATCGCCAGCGAATCAAAACCAGCAAAGACGAGGTAACACAAAAATGCTGCGAGTATGAAAGAAACGATCTGGTTTGGCGTGATCGATGATGACAAAATTCCGATGGCGCAGAACGCACCTGCGAGAAAAATCAATCCGATGTAAGAACCGATCACTCCGGGTGTGTCAATGTTCCCAGGAGGGTTACCAAGCGCTGAGATTGAGAAATAGTAGATGACCGTTGGAATCAAGGTAAGGACAACCAGCAACAGACATGCGAAATATTTTCCGAGGATGATATCCCAATCAGACACCGGTTTGGTAAACAGTATTTCGAGCGTTCCGCCTTTTTTCTCTTCGGCAAAACTTCGCATCGTGATCGCTGGAATCAGGAAAATAAACACGTACGGGCCGAGTGAAAACAGCGTGAACATGTCCGCATAACCGTAGTCAAGCACTGACGTTTCCGGGAATACCCACATCAGCAAACCGATGGCGGAAAGAAAAACGCCCATCACGATGTAGGCGATGAGTGAATTTAAAAAACTACTGAATTCTTTAGCCAGGATCTGAAGCATGCGCGGGTCAACTATGCAATGTTAAAAAATTCAAGGGTTATGATTTTTGCGTAAGCGAATGAAAAATATTTTCAAGGGAACCCTCCTCTTGTTTCAATCCGATCAGCGACAGATTTCGGTCAGCCGCAAAACGGAAGATCTCTGGACGGAGGTCGACACCTGTTTGTGAATATAGTCTATATCGATGCGGTAATGTTACGTCAACTTTCTCAACCTTGTTCACACCGGGCAACGAAGACAAAAGATGAACGTCAACGGCAACTTCAAAATCGATAATCACCACAGCTGAACTTGCGGAAGCCGATTTCAAATTGTGCAGGGTGTCATCCGCAACGACTTCCCCTTTATTGATGACTACGACACGGTCGCAGAGTGCCTCCACTTCCTGCATGATGTGGGTGGAAAAAATAACAGTTTTGTCTTTACTGACATCTTTAATCAGGTTGCGGATCTCGAGGATCTGGTTCGGATCAAGTCCGGACGTTGGCTCATCAAGAATCAACACCGTTGGATCATGTAACAAAGCCTGGGCAAGTCCCACACGCTGACGATATCCTTTTGAAAGCGACTCGATCTTTTTGTTTTGCTCTTCTCCAAGGCCACAGCGCTCTACCATGTCGACAACACGCTTTCGCAACTGCAGACCTTTCATTCCATATAGCTTTCCTGAGAACGAGAGATACTCGTGCACATACAAATCGAGGTACAATGGATTGTGTTCGGGCAGGTAACCGATCACACGCTTCACGTCCATTGGCTGAGCGGCAGAGTCGTAACCTTCCACAAGCACGCGACCGCTTGTAGGTGGCAGGTAGCTCGTAGCAACTTTCATGGTTGTCGATTTCCCAGCACCGTTGGGTCCCAGGAAGCCGACAATCTCTCCGCGTGACACGGAGAACGAAACATTGTTCACCGCCTTTTGAGAGCCGTAGATTTTTGTGAGATGTTGAACTGTAACTGACATTCAGGTCGGCAAAAATAATGAAAGGACGGCTTATCCAGCCGAAATGTTAATAATTGTTAAATGTCATGTTTACCAAACGAAAAAGAGGCCCATTAATTGCCGCTGATTGAATTGCTCAGTTATTTTCGAGAAATTTGTTAACTAATTTATACTGAATCCCATGCGCTTTTTACTTTTTTGTCTTCTGTTATTATTGTCCGCTACGTCATTTGGCCAAACAGGGTATAAAATTGAATTCAAAGTTGATGGTCTAAAGGATACGACCGCCTACCTCGGGTATTATTATGGAGAAAGCACGTTCGTTAAGGATACTGCGAAAGTAGATTCGAAAGGACAATTTGTGTTTGATGGCAAGAAGGCGCTCGACCAGGGCGTTTACTTTTTAGTGTTAGACAAGACTCGACTCTTCGACTTTGTTATTTCGACCGACCAGCAATTCTCGCTTACTACGAACACGGCAGATTATTTCAAAAGCATGGTAGTTACGGGAGACCAGGATAACAAGTTGTTTTTCGAAAACATGATGTTCAACATGGAACGTCATAAGGAAGCAGAGCCTTTCATAAAAGTTCTCCAGGATAGTACGCTGAAAGATGACCAGAAAAAGTCAGCACGTGAAAGTTTCAATAAAGTTAATGATAAGGTGATGGCTCATCAGGATGCCATCATCGCGCAGTATCCTGCAACATTAACGGCACGAATTTTCAAAGCAAACAAACCGGTCAAGATTCCGGATGCACCGAAAAGAGCAGATGGATCCATCGATTCAACGTTTCAGCTTCGCTGGTACCGCGCCCATTTCTTTGACAACTTCAACCTCGCAGACGATGCCATGATCCGGATGCCTCGCCCGATCTACCAGGAAAAGATCAATGAATACCTGGACAAACTTTATGCGCCTCAACCCGACACATTGAAGAAGGCGATTTCCAAGATGGTGGAGAAAGCGAAAAAGAATCAGGAGACCTACAAATATTCCGTGTGGGCGTGTGTGGTAAAATACCAGGCGCATGAGATTATGGGACTCGATGAAGTTTACGTTTACCTGTACGACACTTATTTCGCTAACGGTGAAATGAATTTCTGGGCGAACGACAAAATGCGCAAGAACCTCAAAGATGCTGCGGATCGCATGCGCAAAAGTCTTGTTGGAAAGCCTGGAGCAAATTTGATCATGCAGGACGTCAACAAAAATCCCCGATCGCTTTACGATATCAAAAACAAGTACACGCTTCTGTACATTTTCGATCCGGATTGCGGCCACTGCAAAGAAGAGACGCCTAAGCTTTCAAGCTGGTACAAGAAGAAGAAATATGATCTTGA
The DNA here is from genome assembly GCA_036402115.1 of Chryseosolibacter sp. GTDB lineage: Bacteria > Bacteroidota > Bacteroidia > Cytophagales > Cyclobacteriaceae > Chryseosolibacter. The sequence goes on along the minus strand of DASWTM010000181.1, from coordinate 474 downwards.
AGTCTATGCTGTGAGTCTCGATACATCGATGGCAAAGATGAAAGAATGGATCAAGACCATGGATATGAAATGGATTACTGTGAACGGTCCACGCACATATGTTGGTCCGATTCAGGACCTGTATGATTGCAATACAACGCCATCGCTATACATTTTGGATAACCGCAAAAAGATCATCGCTAAAAAACTACCGGTTGATAAGGTCGAAGATTTTCTTCAGCAGCATGAGCGGGTAGAGAAAGCGAAGGCTGCCAGGAAGCTCTAAAGCGAACAGTTGTACGTTCAAAACTGTACACTTGCGCAATTTTTTAACGGCCATTCAAAGCAGTAAGGCTTTTTTTTAGCCCTGAATTTCAGCCGTTTGTAACATTTTGTGATTTTTTGAGTCTAATGTGCAACTATTCACCCTTTTCGGAGTATCTAATACTGAAGAAACCGAAACCTTAATTTGTAACGACTATGGCTTTTTTAGAT
>DASWTM010000180.1:0-6225 GCA_036402115.1 Chryseosolibacter sp. | reverse complement strand
GGAATTCCTTCCGTGATTGCCACGATGACCTTAATGCCTGCTTCAGCGGCTTCCATAATAGCATCCGCGGCAAATGCAGGAGGAACGAAAATAATCGAAACATCAGCTCCGGTTTTTGTAACCGCCTCTTTCACAGAGTTGAAGACAGGTCTGCCCAGATGTTCTGTTCCACCTTTCCCCGGTGTAACTCCACCGACCACGTTAGTACCATATTCAATCATCTGGCCGGCATGGAACGAACCTTCTGAACCGGTAAAACCTTGAACAATAACGCGTGAATTCTTATTTACGAGTACACTCATGGGGAATCAATTTAGTGAGCACAAAAATAGAAGAAATCCGGACATTTAATGATGAGATTTGGGAAGATTTCCACGGGTTCACTGCTCTCAAAATTTGAAATGCGTTTTCCCCACGCGCACTATCTGATCAATTAAAAAGAGACCAGCTACACTGTCGACACACAAACCTACGGCACAAATCATCGGGCAATGTTCAGGTAAGAAAAGTGATGGCAAGTCCCAAATGGATTACCCAATACTTAGGGTATCAGACCCATTTTTCAATACCCTAAATACTGTACTCAAGTTAAAATATTTTAGCAAAGCCTATTGCCAGAGTAATTCATCCTATAAATTTGACAACTTGAAAATGCGAAGAAGCTCGTTTATAATTCTTTGAACCTCGTTCACCATTTTCAACATCACAAGTGCACCCAGGCGAGGGGTGCGTACTAAATAAGACAACGGTAAACGTTTCGGTTTTAAAATCTCCTCCCCCAGGATTTTTAACTCAAAATGTTGCTAATAAAAACATGCAACCTATTGGTTAGAAATGCCCATGTATATGACTCGCTTCAATCCCGATGATACTTCGTAAGATCATCGCCTCTTATCAATTCTGTAATTCAATTTTCACTTAACTGTAATTATGACTAGAAAGCTTTTGACAATTTTATGTGTCCTCGTATGCGGCATGATGTCGTATCACGCGCGGGGACAGATCTCCGTTGGTGCTAAGACCGGAGTGAACTTAAACCAATTTCGCCAGCCTGGCACGACTGTAGGTGTGAACTTTGGGGCGTACGGATCCTACCAATTTAATCCATGGATCACGTTCAAGCTCGAACCTCACTATTCTCTTGAAGGAGGTGGAAGGCCTGACTACTACCGAAACTACAGCGAAATATCTGACAATCTATACTCAGTAACCTATCTGAATCCAACAGTACGTTTTCATAATCTTCAGATTCCTTTACTGGTAGAGGTAACACTTCCGGAACTCACCGATCAAACCGTTGTGCCGTTTATTGTAGTGGGCGGCAGCTACGCGCTTACGATGTCCTCGATGGAAGTTCACACGAAGCGTTATGAGTTTGTTGACAATTCTTCTTCTTCATACAGTTCTCCGAGCGCAAGCCTCGATGTGTCCTATCAAAAAGAGAATGTAACGGATAACTATCTGCGGAATCAGTGGAGTCTTTGGCTGGGGATGGGCATGAAAGTCAAATCAGGAGAGCGTACGTTCGGTTTTGACGTGCGCTACCGTCACGGATTGAACAATTTAAATCAATTGCGCTTCGCATCACCCGGCAACGGGTATGACATCGGAGTTCCTGGCACAGGTGGAAACCTTTTTTCATCCACTGTTTCGCTGAATTTTTGGATGTCGATCTTAAATCTAAGCCTTTAAAAAAAAATCAACTAATAACCAATTAACATGAAACGATTACTTAGTCTAACAATGATAGCTGCGGTGTTCGCCCTTGCGATCGTGGCTTGTAAAGATGATTTTAACGAAGAGGAATTTTTACGTCTTCAGTCTGAATTAAAATTAAAAGAGGATGAAGTGCTTCGTCAACGCCTGGATTCAGCCAGTGAAGAGGCGGTGAAAGAATATATTGCAGCAGCAAATGAAGCCGGAGATTTACTCGCAGTTTCATTGATGTTGCGTGAGAATGGCAACGCACTTGCGGGTGTTACCGTGACGCTCTCGTCAGGAACTCCACAGGAAATTTCATCTGGACGGGCGAAAGCTGTAACAACAGGAACAACTGATGCATCCGGGAATGTGGTGTTTGATCGGGTTACCATTGGATCCGGGACTGCGACATTTTCAAAGCAAGGATACGTAACTGCGACTGCTACTTACGATTTCGGACCTGTGCCAGGCCCCACAGCAATACAGGTTTCGGTTCCGAATGGCAATACTACAATTACGAAGTATGTGCCACCGGTAAAAAGGTTTGAGGAAGCGGTGGTGCCGATGATTTCAGCAACGCCTTCTGAGGGATCAACTGCGATCATTTCAGGTAAAGTCACAATCGAGAACGACTTAACAAACTTGACTCCGGAGGTTCCAGCCGGAATTGTGCTGCGCGCTAATTTGACCAACTTGTTGGGTACAAACCAAGGCATCTTCACGTCCTACGTTCTTGCAGATAACAGTACGCTTGGTAGAGCAACGATTGCAGCCGATGGCACCTACTCGATGATTGTCCCCGCAACCGCGGCCGGCAATGACATTAATTTTATTGTTCCAAACATAGAGGGAACGTGCAGAATGGCTGTTAACGGTTACGATAACGGCACTGGAGCTGCGGTTGCTCTCCCACTTCCGGAATATAGAAATGTCCCTACCAGCTGGGGCCCCGGTTTGGTAGCAAGCCAGGCGATACCCGTTGTCGCTGGTGCCCGTGTTGTTGTGCCTAATGCTCCCGCAGCTGGGTCTGGTTTATCCTTTACTTTCTCGCCAGTTGGCAGAACCCTTGTGGCGGGCACAATCAGCTCAAATACTGAAAGTAAGATCGGAAGCACCTATTACCGTATTTCGAACCGCGGATCGTTCACCACAACTATACCTCCTGTTGTGACAATTGGCGGCAACGGTTCTGGCATAACCGCTACGGCTACAGCCGCGCTTCAAGCCTTAGTCACCTCCATCAGTGTAACGAGCCCAGGTTCAGGATTCGATGGGTTTGTAGATCTTCAACTGGTCGCTAATTTACAGGGCGGTGGTACGTCTGTATTGTCTACGGTACTCAATATCCCAACAAGCAATGGTATGTTTCCGACAACAGTGAATCTGGATTTGTTTACAGGAACCAACGAAGGTTTCGGCAGCGATGAGGCTGCTGTTCAGCTCGCTGCAGATGTAACAAGCTTGTTCTTGCGTGTCGTAAACGGTGGGCTCGGACCAATTGTTGACCCTGTATTTTCGATGACGAATGTTATCGACCTGAGGAGCGTCACCATCACAGGTATTGGATCCGGTTTTACCTCTAAACCTACGTTTACTTTTAGTAGCGGTGGTGCAGCAATTGAAGTCCTTGAATTTCCGGTATTTTGGACTGTCACCCCCGTTATGGGTGCAGGAACTGATTATGCAGTGATGCCCGAGTTCACCATCAACTGTCCGCAAAGCTACTCGCAAACAGGCACCACATCTCACAACGTACATCGGTTCAACTCGAATGGTACTGCGGATGCGGCCAGTCAAGATCTTGCGAGCCAGTTGACGATTTCATCGGGCGATATTGTTAGTAAATTTCCATCAATGACTTTTCAAACGACATTCCGAAGCGAAACTGAGCCTACGATGACGATTACCAACATCCTTCCGCAAAACGCGAGATTCACGTTTGATGCTGCGGACATTAGCAGTACCACGGGGGAAATAATAGGAAACCCAACCGTAAACAACTTTGGCGCAGGCTACAATGCAAAGCTTACCGGGCAAATTGTGCCAACAATTGCAGGCGCACCCGGCACCGGTGCAACGATCTCCTTTGACTATACATCACTTGATTATAATTCGGTGACGCACGAGTGGACTTACCCTGGCTCTATTGATATTACAAATCCAGGCAGCGGTTATCTTCGAAATTTAAACCAACGTGACTTTGAGGTATCAAACCTGCCGACAAAACAAACTGTCCAGCCGGGCAAAACCTATACTGTAAATTTTGCATTCGGCAGTGGGTTCCGAAGAGCAGCCGTGAACTAATTACAGATGTCTATTGCCAGTGCTGAAATAGGCAACAGGTTATAGTTTATTAGATCAATGAAAAACCTCGGGAAGATTGTGACGCTCCCGGGGTTTTTTTGCTTCTGCAGGAAAGCATCTTCAGCTTGAGCGTAGAACGCTCGCCATCATCTATTGTGACAGTTTGGGCCACAAGACTTAGCGGGATCCGGCTTCCAGCCAACCCAGCATACTTTATTCGAACCAATACTATCAAATTGAATTAGATCTCCTTCTTCTATCTCATCAACTTGCAATAAAAAGCCGTCATCACGGGCGGCTCTTTTTATTCCTAGAAACTCAGCGGCTACTACTTCTTCACCACTTCTTTCATACCATTCCTTATCAAAAATTCCTCATACTGCTCCTGCAGTGCTGGCTCCAGCTTCACGGCTTTTTGAAATGCGGTTGCTGCATCGATATACAATTTCTCTTTTTCAAAAAATCCGGCTAGCCATAATCTATTGATTGCAGTGTTCTCTTTTGTCTGCGTTTGAACCTCAGCCAACAGGGGTTTGATCCGGGCGCGCTCATCCTTCTTTAGTTTTCTGATCGTGTAATCATCGGATTTTTTTCGATCGGTCTTCGAAACGACCACAACCTGAAATTCATTTTCACCTGCAAAGGCTGGATCATTCAAACTGATCGATACACTGTTATTTTTCGTCTCGGTTTTGTATAGCTCATCGCCAAACAAGCTGGAAAAAGTCACAACATAAGGAGGTGCAGCCTTGTCCTTCTCCCATTGTACAATGATCGAATCTCCGTATGCATAAGCCAGTTCTGATTTTGGAAGAAACACCTGAATTGAGTTTGTTCCCCGGTGAACTGCCCCGGTAGCCGTAAGGTTGTTACGCTTTGTGGTGTTTGAGCTAATGATGAAGTCGGTGTATTTATTTAGAACACTGGGTCCATTGCCCACCTTGGTCACCAGTTCAGCAACTTTGTATGTCTTTGCTTCTTTCAACTCCACTGGTTTTCCGCTGGAGTGAATCAATCCGAGGTATGAGTTAGGTCCGACTTTCACTTCATCTGTTTTCTTAAGACTGGTTCCAACCTTGAGTCCTTCCCAGGAAGCACGCTTCATTTCGTTCTTCCCTTTTGTGACAAGCACTTTAAAATCGTAATCCTGAGTCTGGCCCACAGCGAAAAATGCCACAAAGACAAACAGTAAGATCAGCAGTTGGTTTTTCATACGTTATTGATTTGAGATAATGGGTTATTCATTTTAGATTAAAGCCGTTAACCAAAAATGAATAAAGCCGCATACGTGCGGCTCTCTTCACAAAAAATATTTCAGGCGATTATTTTTTCAAATTCTGTCTCAGCAAAAACTCATCGTATGCCTCTTTAAAGGTAGGCACGTCAGGCGCTAATTGAATTGCTTCTTCATACGAGGCAATTGCATCGATGATCAGGTTCTTTTCTTCATAAAATCCCGCCAGAAGAAGTTTGTTGAGTGCTGTAGGCTCGGTCACTTCACCGCTGATTTCGCCAAGGGATTTTTTCACCTTCTCCTTTTCGGAAGCACTCATCCTCTTGATCATGTGTTGTTTCGAAGCTACTTTCTTATCGGCTTTGGAATATACTTCCACCAACAGGTTTGATTCGCCTGCAAGCTTAGGATCTGCAAGATCGATCTTCACGGTTTTCTCAGGCGTTTCAATTTTCATGATCTCCTCTTCAAATAGATTAAGAATCGAAACCACATAAGGCCCTGAAGCCTTTGCATCCTCCCAGTTTACGATTGCTATTGTGTTGTACACTTCAGGCTTGTTCTTGTCAGGAAAAATAAGTGTCAACGCTGCATTTTCGGTAGCGCGATGTACTGCCCCGGTTGCACTGAGTCTGTTTTTTTTTGCTTCTGCCGAATTAGAGCTTAAAATGAAATCAGTGTACTTATTCAAAACGCTGCTGCCACCGCTCATTTGCGAGGCCAATGTTTTCACTGTATAATTTCCAGCCTTTTTAACTTCGAGCGGTCTTCCTGAAGCATGTACTAAACCGATATAAGAATTGTCTGACAATTTAATTTCGTCAGTGTCGCGGAGGCTTGCTCCAGTTTTCAGAGGTTGCCAGGTTTCGCCTGATTTCACCTCATTCGAGCCTTTGTTCGCCAGTACTTTGAATGTGTAGTCCTGACCAAAAACAGAGCATGCTAGGGTGGAAAGGGCAAAAATTAGGGTCAACTTTCTCGTTTTC
>DASWTM010000179.1:0-34722 GCA_036402115.1 Chryseosolibacter sp. | reverse complement strand
AGAACTACTTCTCGTGCGAGATTCCATTCGATCGAGCTTGTCATCACCGCGCCCAACGAAACGTCACCAATTAGTTTGTTCTGGAGATTAAACTTGCTGGCCACGGCATTCACCGTTGCCGTCAGCATTTCTTTGTTAGAGGTACGCGAATATTCTTTAAAAGACCGGACAAAAGGAATGCGCTGACTGCCGATAATGGCAACGCGTCTTTTTAGATTGAGCATAGATCAGGTGTTAACTCGGGGCAAGTTAAACGTTACTGTGGAAACATAAAATTGAAAACTATCCCCGAACGTTGAACTTCGGATCGGTCAAAAGCGTTGGATCGACCAACGTCACGCTGTTGTCCTTACGGGACTGATCTTTCCCTTCATCCGGTTTCTTCCAGCACTTCTTGTCAAAATCCCAAACACGAACAACTTTCGCTGGATTTCCAACGGCAACGGAATACGCAGGGATGTCTGTCGTAACAACGGAGTTAGCGCCAACCCTGCAATAACGACCCAACACCAGCGGCTCACCATTTTTCTTTCCCATGATAACCGTACCTGTCCCAATGAATGCATCTTCTTCCAGAATCACCGGAGCTTTCCAGGCGCGCTGGTAGTGATGTGGTGAGTCTGCATCGCTGCCGTGATGCATGCCCAGTACACGCACATATTGCGATAAGCCGACATGCTTGTGCATCGTCACCGGCCCGATAATAACGCATCCAATTCCAGTATGAACTTCGTCATGGATGATGACATCGCCCATACCGTTATTGATCACCACGCCTTGCTCCACACGTGAGTACTTTCCAATCTTAAATTTGTTGAACGGAACCAGGTCCAGGCGCGAGGCCCACGAGATACCGCGTTGAAAATAGCGTGGGAAGATCAGCCATAACCAGATGTACCATTTCACGCGCGAGCCGTACGGCTTCTTTCTAAAAATGAGTGACAGAACGAACTTCTTAAGCTTCGGGTTGCTTTTGATCCGATCTTTCAGTGATCCGGAAGAAATAGGCTTCATGGTAGTAGTGCCGGGTTCAGTAATATTCTTTGCTGTGAGTTCCATGGTAATAATATCTTCAAATTGTTGTGCGCGGTTCTCCCAGGTCTCGTGGGAGGCAACCTCTATACGTTGGGCGATTTTCTTTTCCGAGTCAGTTGCGTATGCGAGCAAAACCGAGTTTGCAAATTCCTGTGCGGTGTCTGCTGTGTTTACGACACCATCCAGGTTATGCAGAATATCTGGGTTGAAATTCGTTGAGACTACTGGTTTGCCGGCCGCGAGGTATTCATAGAGTTTCAACGGATAAATCCCGTTTGACACCTCATCACACTTGAACGGAATGATCGCGATATCAAACCGCTTGATTACCGAGGGGGCCTCTTCGTGCGTGAATGATCCTGGAAAATGTATTCTTGGATGCTTGAGGAAATTTTCCGGAACATAGGTGAGATCGTATGGTCCTGCCATCACGAGATGCCAATCCTGCAATTGCTCGACTACACTGGCGAGCAAATTGAAATCGGTACGCCTTTCGATGTTGCCAAAATAACCAAGCACCTTCCCGTGGATGTTTGCAAGTTTAGGATGGACGTTCACAGTTGTGCTCGTTGCCTTGTTAAAGTGACTGAAGTTTGCCGCATTCGGAACGAGAAACGTGCGATGGCCTTTTGCCTGGAATGGTTTTAGCAGTGCAGGTGCGGTTGCAACAACTACGTCCGCATCAGCAGCAGCTTTCTCTTGTAGATATTTCCCGTGCTTCAACGTGAATGATTTGATCATTGGGTCAATGCAATGGTAAATGTTCACGAGGGTACGAGCCTTGAAAAACTTCGGCAGATCGTTAAAATAGAAATTGAAAGAATTGATGTAAATGAGCGACTCAATTCCCTGTGATTTCAGAAATGAATTCAGGCGTTTTGCAAGAATTTGTTGATTCCACCTTGAGAAGAAGTTATATAATTTTCCTTTTGGAAGAAAGTTGATTGGCCAGACGAAAGGCGTACGCACAACATACACGCCCTCCTTAATGAAAACTTCACCAGTGATGTAGGATTTTAGTCTGCTGCGAATAGAACGGTCTTTGAACTTTGAAGCGAGATCCAGAAATGTAAACGGATGATCGGTAAAGATTACATTGTTTACTTTCGCTAACTGCACAGCCAGCTGCCAGGGCGTAGAAGTATACTTCGCATCATGCCTTGGCAGTGATACAAAAAGAATAGTTTTACCCGACACCGAAGTCGTAGGTGATGGTTGCTCCATGAGAGTAAGAAGGATTCAACTATCCTCCTAAATAAGTATACCCGGTTTGAAGACTCTACCACTGGTGTTTATCGGCTGCGCGTGCCGTGGAGAAAATACCACAGCCGGATTCGATCGGATGAGTAGTTAAAAAGGAGTAGAGCGCAGCTGACCTCATGCAAACAAAGAGCCGGAGGACAATCCTCCGGCTCGATACTCATTCATTCGAATTGGCTTTTTATGAATCAGTATAAGTATTCTAATGCTACGCGGTCATAGTTTCCGAACTCACCGTTTTCAGACGAGCTGAAGCAGGACAACATAATTGAGTTGGCATCATAGCCGGTTGGCGTTCCAGGGACATGGATGGCACCCACGCCCGAAGAACCTTCGTTCCCTCCGGAACCACAAGAAAGTGAGCGATTGAAGTAGTCTGTGTGACGAAGCCCGAGGCAATGTCCGATTTCATGCGTGATGACGTGCTCCACGACATCAGTACTGTAACTGCTTGTTCCAGAGAAGATCTGAACCCATTGGTAAGGATTTCCTCCTGATGGGAATCCGGCCTGACCACCAGCACTACCGCTTACTCGGTATACGACAATGTCGTTGGCGCCTGTGTTTGTCCCGAACGATAACGTGAAGGTTAAGCCAATATTGAGCGCGTTGTAGTTGTCAACAGCCTGCTGCAGCGCTGTACGCATTTTGGTATCCAGCGCGTTCGTTCCGCCCGTGTAACCGAGGACTCGGATCGTCCGGTTGTTTGAAACAAGATTGGTAGTGCGGTACTGCTCGCCAACCGGGCCAACATGGTGGACCCCACTTCCTAGCATCTGCTGGAGATTTTCTTCCGTGATAACGATGTCTCCCTCCAGGATATAATCCTTGGCCCCAAAACGAGACGATAAAGGATTTGCATCACTTACTAGGCGAATATCGCTGACATCAAAGCCCAATTGCTTAAATTGTGCTTTGACATCATCGGATACCCCGTTGTCTTGTTGTGGTTGTAACTCCTGGTCGGAGCATGATGGCGCGATAATAAACATCGCAACGATCGACATGGCAATCGTAAGTTTTTTAATTTGGTGCATAATTGTTTAGGTTAAATGAATTAGGTGAATGAGCAAATCAAGCTATCGATAATTCTGAGAAGGCGTGAACACGATATAAAAACTTCCTTTGAATTGCTTTTATATACTTTAGAATGAAAGTTACAACGGTATCGATACTGGTCATGCTTGGGGTTGTGTGTTGCAACGCGCAACAGATTTTATTATCGGATCGCATACACGTTATAACAGACATTCACAACGGAGTGGGTATACGAAAGTATCAGAATAAAGACTCCGCGCATATTTTGGTTACGCTCAGGAACGGAGTGACAACGCAGGATCTCAGTCGTTCCGGCATCAACGTAGTTCGTACGCTCTCAAACAACCTAGTGATTGCAGAGGGCAATGTTGATAGGGTTCAGGGACGCACCCACCTGGTTGCCGATGCAACGGAAGTCAATTACCAATGGAAACTAGCCGATAACCTTGTTGGGTTTCAGGCAGATGAGATGGGTGAATACGTGATCAGCAGTAGTAACGCAAAACAACTGGCGCAACGGATGCGTACACATCATTTCAATGTGTCGTTGGAAGGAAATGTTGTACACGTAACAGGAGATTTATCAGACATCGCACAATTCGTGTTACCCATCGATGATGTCATCTACCTCGGCCAGGAATCCTTTGAGCCAAGAGAAGAGGGCAGGGTGCTCGATCTCTATCTCGCTCCAAATCATATTTCACAAATCCATCGACACTATCCGCAGCTCAATGGGGAAAATATTGTGATATCGCTCAAGGAACGTCAATACGATAAAAAGGACATCGACCTGCGCGGCAGACACGTACCTTCAGATCTGGCTTCCGCAGACAGCAGCGATCATGCAACCGAAATGGCAACAATCATTGCGGGTGCGGGAAATTCGTTTGTCACAGGAAGAGGTGTTGCGTCACATGCTAAGATTACATCGTCAAGCTTTTCCAACATGTTTCCGGATGATGCGGTCGATTTCACAACGCTCAACAGCTTTCTCCAGAATCATTCATACGGAACAGTAGTTGAAAATTTTTATGGTGCACTGGCCAGCGCATACGATCAGCATACCTATGAAAACCCCACGATTCTGCACGTGTTCTCTTCTGGAAATTCAGGCACCGCCACCGCCACGTCAGGTGTCTATACCAGCGCACCTGGCTTTGCTAACCTCACCGGCAATGCAAAGATGGCGAAAAATATACTGGTCGTTGGATCAATGGATACAACACGGAACGCAGTTTCATTCTCGTCACGCGGCCCTGCACATGACGGAAGAATTAAGCCGGAAATAGTAGCCTACAGTTCCGTTGGTACATCAAACTCAGCCGCGTTGGTTTCCGGTGTTGCCGCGTTGCTTCAGCAGGCATTTAAGAATCAAACAAATGCCTATCCGCAATCGGCATTGATCAAAGCAGTGTTAATTAATGCAGCGGATGATGCAGGCATACCTGGCATCGACTTTACAACGGGCTTCGGAAGTCTCAACGGATATCGCGCTTTGAATAATCTGCTGGAAGGGCGCTATTTCACAGGGTCTATCACACAAAATGAGATCAAGTCTTTCGCATTGAACGTGCCTGCGGAGGCAAGAAATCTAAGGGTGACTCTAGTTTGGACGGATGCACCAGGCGGCATAAATTCTGCAAAAGCATTGATCAACAATCTTGACCTTACACTCACCACATCAGCCGAAACAGTTTTGCCGTGGGTTTTGAATACAGCTCCTACTGTAGCTTCGCTTTCATCCCCGGCTACACGTGGGATCGATACTCGAAACAATGTTGAACAGATTTCCATCGAAAACCCTTCCCCTGGTCTCGCAACAATCGCGGTGAAAGGTACTGCCATGGCATCCGCGAATCAGTCTTTCTTCATTGCGTATCAATGGGACGAAGCGCAAACGTTCACCTGGAATTATCCCACTGCATCAGATAACTTTCCCTATGATGGTGAATCCGGAACCTACTTCTACTGGCACAGCACCCTCACTGCGCAAAAAGGTGAGTTAGAAGTCACAACAAATGGCGGCAGTACATGGACCACAATTGCCCGGCAAGTGGATTTAAAGAAAGGCTATTATCGGTGGAGGCAGCCTTTTCTCTTCAATACCGCTGCGATGGCCCGGATGAAAGTCGAGAATACATATTTTCCAACAGAGGAGTTTACGATCTCACGCACACTTCTTCCATCGCTGGGCTTCAGCTGTGGCGACTCGGTGCTATTGCAATGGAACGGATTGGAGAATGTGCCACAGTATGAGGTAAAAAAATTAACAGGTGATTACTTATCGTACGCATTGCAGCAAGCGGATACTTCGGTTGTTCTCAAAACAAATGCTGGTGCCGTTTATTATTCGATTCACCCGATTATATCAGGAGGGAAGCCCTTACTGAGAAGCCCGGCCATAAATATTAAGACGTTTGGTGCAGGCTGTTTTATTTCGAGCTTCATTGATGAGCGCGTATCGGAAGAGGGGATTCTCCTTCGTCTCGGCCTCGGTACAACGTACGGTGTGACTGATGTAACCTTTGAGCATGAACAACCATCAGGATTTGTTCCCATTAATGCAATCGCTGACCCACAAGAAAACATTCTTCGGTTCCTCCATAGCGATCCAATTCAGGGGAGGAATCGTTACCGCGCGAGGGTGCAGTTGATCAATGGCCAGGAACTGATCACCGATACGATTCAAAACTATTTTATTTCACAAAGCCCGTTTATTGTTTTCCCAAACCCCGTTTCTGCACCAGAACCATTAAGCGTTTATTCCGGCCGATTTGAAAAATTTGACTTCAGTTTTGAACTCTTCAACGCAAACGGACAAAAAGTGCGCGTCAGTGACTTACGATCAGATCGTGAATTCGTGCCGACACAAGGGCTGCCGCCAGGTTTGTACCTGTACAGAATACGCGGCCAGGCGATAGATACCTGTGGGAGAATAATAATCGAATAAGCTAGGGCTTAATGACCAGAACCCATAGGATGATCATGAAAATGACGCCAATGGCGATTAGGTTTTCTCTTAATCGGGAATAAACGTCCTGCCGCCTGTGAAAAATTCGAGTTCTAGCAGTCATATTAAACCACTGATGTTTAGGATGCTAGGTGAATTTATCAAGAATTTACTTCAATACCAAATCCGCTTCGCGTTCGGCAAACACGTCAAACCTGACTATCGCTCGCTCCCTTTCGGATTCGCATTGCGGCCTTTCTCCGCGTCACTCCGCTGATCTTTAGTATGGTTGCTGGTTTGAAGCTCCGACCGCTTCTTAGGAAGCTCGAATGAAGGGCTTTCTTTCAAACTCTTGTTTTTATTTTTTTTCATAGTAATGCACGTTAGGCATTATAGAGTGAAAAATCTGTTCCGCCATTCTCTCGTGTAGAAAACTGTTGAAAAGTTCGTCACCGGCAAGGCAACACCAGACGACCATCGAAGCAACCGTTCCTTGCTTTAGTCGTGCGTTCACATGCGGCATCGGATTAATGCTGGTTATTCCTTTCTTCAAGCGGTCATTGGCATGAAAGTTTGATTATAAAACTCAAAACAAAACAGATGTTTATGAAGAGAATAGTGATGTTAATGTTGGTGGCAATTGGGTTCGCTGCTCAGGCGCAGAAACCCGCAGTTGTTGCAGACAATGAAGCAGGGTGGAAACACATTGGACAAGTTACGGCCAGCTTTAAAACCACAAGTGAATCAATTGTTGTGCTCGGGGCTGACGAATTTCAGGCGATCAAGCTCAAAGTCTCGGAAGCACCAATTCACATTGAGCGAGTCCAGGTGTTTTATGAGTCAGGACAAATGGAAGAGCTTGACATTAAGTCTGAATTGAAAGAGGGTGCCGAGACACGTGTAATCAACTTAAGTAATCCTAAACGTGATATCAGCAAGGTTGCTTTCACGTACAGAACCCTTCCAAATTCAACTGGCGAAAAAGCGGATGTTGAACTTTATGGACTGAAAAACGGAACTGAAGGTGATGCTTCCTATCTCAAAGATGATGTAAAAGACGCCAAACGTGAAGCACGCGAAGAATCAAGAGAATTGAAACAAGATGCTCGTGAAGCTGAACGTGAAGCTAGAGAGGAAGGCCGTGAATTAAAGCAGGAAGCGAAAGAAGAAGGGCGTGAGATGAAGCGCGAAGCGAATGACGGCATGAGCAAACTTGAACGTGAAGCAAATAGCGTGGACGTAGAGAAGGAGGCTGAGGTTGCTGAAGACGCAATTTCAGAAGCTGCTGCAAAAGCTGCTGCCGCGATTACGGATAAGAAGCTCGAAGACAAAGTTGGTCCCGATGGCCAAACCGTTTACGTGGACGATGACACGAAATATTATTACATCAACCAGGAAGGTGAGAAGGTATTCATCACGAAACTACAGTTGAAAGATAAACCGGACAATGACTAAAGTTTAATTTTTCATTGTTTACGAGGCTCTCGATTTTCGAGAGCCTTTTTTGTATCTATGCTCACGTAATAACGAAACTGCATGTCGCTGAAAAAACGTTTCACACAACTTGCTGCGGGGATTGAGGGGAGGGTAGATGATCTCATGTTCGCATTACGGAAGCGATTAAATAAGACAAGTTCGCTGCAGATAGTTGTTTACAGGAGTTATGGCACAGTAAATCGCCTGTATGTTAAGGGGAGAGTGCTGGAAGATAAAGGCATACGCAAAGCATCAGCAACAGATAGCTTGTTCCAGAATGTATTGTCAATGTATCAACGTTTTGAAAGCGATGAAATTCCGGGTGCGCGCCTCTCGCTCATGCTGCAAGGGGAGGAACACACTGTTACGACAGATGAGGAAGGATATTTTGTGATTAATCTTCAGCCACGGAATCCAGTCGAATGGAAGGATATGTGGCATGAAGTTGAGATCAAGCTTGTTAAATCGGAACTCAAATTCGAGGGGGCAGTGACGGCTACGGCCGAAGTGCTCGTGCCGCCAACTGATGCTGAATACGGAATCATCAGCGACATTGACGACACCATCGTCAAGACTGGAGCAACTGACTTGCTGGCCATGTCGCGCAACACCTTTCTTCATAACGCCCACACACGATTACCGTTTGCTGGTGTTGCCGAATTCTACAAGTCTCTGCAACTGGGTCGCAACGGAAAACGAAACAACCCATTTTTCTATGTTTCGAGCAGCCCTTGGAATCTGTATGATCTCTTGATCGATTTCCTCGATTTAAATAAAATTCCCGAAGGGCCTCTCTTGCTTCGCGACTTTGGCCTTGACGCCAAGAAGGCTGGTTTTTCCGATCACATGGGACATAAGTTTCATGAGATTCAGAACATCTTAGTAACCTATCCGAAGTTGAATTTTGTCTTGATTGGAGACAGCGGGCAGGAGGATCCAAAAATCTACCGGGAAGTGGTAAGGCGTTTTCCGGGGCGAATTCTCGCAATCTATATTCGTGATGTGCAACTGGCTGATAGGGAAAAACTAGCGGTTGAAATATCCAAAGAATTACTCGCGGACAAAGTTGAAATGGTGGTCGTTGATAACACGGTAGAAGCCGCTAAACACGCTGCTGAAAACGGGCTAATCTTTACGGAAGCGATACCACAAATCATACAAGAGAAACGGCAGGACAAAGGTGAGGCGCCAGGCAAGACCGACATGTCCATTATGCCCTAAAAGTGTGGAAAAGTGGGGAGTCGACCCCGTTCGGTCGGAGGTATGCAGCTCCGTCAACTAACGGCATTACCGGCTGTTGCTCCTCCTAAGCGGCATTCGGTCGGCCATTCAGTACACAGGGGCGGTCGGCAGGCAAGCTTTTTTACGGCTGGTTACTATTCTTCATCACTAAACCAGGCCTATGCTCAGGATTATCGAAAGAATTGGTGAGCTGCTTTTATCCCAACAGGAGAGAGCACTCGAACTGAGAGAATTAAAAGTTCAGTTCGTCCGCGATCGAAATGCGATTGTCCACCACCTAAAAATCTGTAAAAAGTCGAAGGGAGTTATCGGTTTATATGCAACACGACTGGGACGTGGTATGTTTTTGGGGACGATCACGAGTATCCACCGCGATGTGATTACGCTCCGGCCTATTGAAGTCTCCGACCACGATTCGCACACGATCATGTTGCCGTTGAATGAGGTTACTGCCATTTGTCCATTCAACCAGATTTATTCAGAGCCGGAAGAAACGGACGATGAAATGCTGTTGCATGCCGATCCGTTCCCGTTAGCTCATAGTCATTAGAGTAGTTAGTTAGTTAGTTAGTTAGTTAGTTTTAGTTGGTTTTTTTAGCTCAGCATAGCAATTGTTGTTTTGAGATTCAATTTCAACCGTGGTATGCTGCACATCGAGGTGAATCAGACAGTGTTTCACCTCGTTTTTTATTTCTTCCACTTCCTCCAGTGTTTTGTCAGGAGATACCACGACATGCAGCGTCATCACGTTGTACTGACCGTCCATCGTCCAGAAATGCATATCATGCATGTCAAGCACCCCGGGTACCGACAAAACTTTTTTGCGCACTTCATCCTGCTGTATTCCTTCCGGACTACCCTGAAGCAATATGCGAAATGTTGTGCGCAGGTTCTTGTAAACATTGTATAAGATATAAAGGCAAATCAATATTGAGAGGACTGGGTCGAGAACCGGAACATCGACAAACATCATTACGATACTTCCGATGAGGACGGCTGTCCAACCGAGTACGTCCTCAACAAAATGTAGTGAAATTACCTTCTCGTTAACACTCTTGCCTTTTCGCAGACGCAGAAGTGCTGCACCATTGACCAGGATCCCAAGTATAGCGAGGATCAACATTCCCTGCGTGTCAGGCATTTCGGGTTCGAACAGGCGTTGGAATGCTTCGCCTATGATGAAAACACTGCTAACAACAAGGACTAAAGAGTTAATGAAGGCACCGAGCAAGGAGAACCTTCGGTAACCATAATTAAATTGAGGATCGCGCTGTTGTTTTGATTTCCGATGGAAATAGTAGGCGAGCCCCAGCGATAGACTGTCTCCGAGATCGTGAACCGCATCGGATACAATCGCAACGCTGTTCGTATATATGCCTCCGGCAATTTCAACAATGGCGAATGCTGTGTTCAGCCAGAAAGCCGTTACAATACCCGAAGGTTTTTCCTCAGGGTCAAAATGATGATGGTGGTGATGATGATGGTCGTGAGCCATGGTCAAAGGTAGAGCGTGATCGCGTGCAATTAGGTTGCAATTTTTACTTTTTTGTTACAGGCGAGCGGTTTCAGCAGCCGGGCATTGGGATTAACCATTCGTAATTTGATATCTTTGCCGGTTAACTACGATCTAATGCGCTTCATCTTACCTGCTTGTCTCATTTTTTTCATTGCGTGTTCTGGCGATGCAAGAAAATCAAAAGGGTTTGATGACTTTGATGCGTATCTCACAGCCGAACTGCCCGCCAACGAACCCGGGGGAGCCATCTTAATAATGAAAGATGACAGCGTTGTTTTTGCGAAGGGATATGGTGTAGCGGACCTCCAGACGAAAGAGCCCATCACAACAAAGACACTTTTCAATCTGGGATCGATTTCAAAGACATTCGTTGCCAACGCAATCCTCCGTCTGGCGGAACAAAACAAACTCTCGGTGGAAGATTCATTGGAAAAATATTTTCCCAATTTTGCTGATCCTCAGCTCGCAAAGAAGGTGCGGATAAAGCATCTACTCACACACACATCGGGATTACCGGACAACCGAAATGTTGAGGCGGATACGGTATTCTATCTCACCGCCAAAGATGAAGAAAACTGGTATCCGGTAACTCAGGCAAAATATTTAATCTTTGAACCTGGTCAACGGTACGAGTATTCAAATCCAGCGTTCAACGCACTGGCATTGATTGTTGAAAAGGTTAGCGGACAGAAATGGCAAACGTATGTCCGTGATTCGATCATGCGTGTGTCGGGAATGACCATGAGCAGGATAACCGATGGACCGTACCCTACTGACTCCGTTGCGCATGCATATCAGAAAAATCACGGACAGTGGGTGGAAGACGATTATGGAGAAGAGCCAACCTTTGCTGCGGCCGGCAATGGCGGGGTGTGGAGTTCCGTGGAAGAACTTGCTAAGTACGAACTGGCCTTGCGCGATAGCGTTTTCCTGTCCGACAGTGTTGTTCGCGAATCACGAACGGTAAAAACGTTTCCCATGTGGTTTGATACACGAAAACCGTTTATTGGATGGTCATGGTTCATACAGAAAAATGCTGATGGCCTCGTAACGGTAGGGCATACGGGTGACCAGGGTGGATTCCTCTGCAACTATGTTACCATCCCCGAAAAGAAGATTTTTTTCGTCATCCTCTGTAATACACGAAGGGACGTGGATGGCTTTACCGAAAAAGTGTTTTCAGTTTTGAAGCAGAATAATTACTTTGATTGACAATCGTCAATCATGGCCCGAATCTTCATTGTAGCAGCCCTGTGTTTTTCATCTCATGCATTCGCGCAGAAACCAACCATCATTTTCGACAGTGACATTGGACCGGATTACGATGACGTGGGGGCCCTTGCGATGCTACATGCCTTTGCAGACGCAGGCGAATGTGACGTACTCGCTACAATCGCCAGTAACAACCATCCGAACATCGTACCGGTATTGAGTGTCATTAATACCTATTTTAATCGCCCGGATCTCCCGATTGGCATGGTACGCGGCAACAGCGTTCGACTTCCTGCCTGGCAGAAGTGGGATTCGGTCCTTGTTGCCAAATACCCGCATAAGCTCAATTCGAACGCGCAGGCAGAAGACGCTGTTACTTTGTATCGAAAACTCCTGGCAGCGCAACCGGATAGGAGTGTCACGATCGTCACCGTTGGCTTCATCACCAACATGGCAAACTTGCTCAGGTCTGCACCGGACGGGCATTCGCAGTTGGACGGTGCAGCCCTGGTAAAAAAGAAAGTTGCAAAACTTATTTCCATGGCGGGAGGCTTCCCTGCGTTCAAGGAGTTTAATGTTGAGAAAGATGTGCAAGCTTCGCAGTATGCCTTTCAATATTGGCCAACTGAAATTTATTTCACCGGATGGGAGATAGGCAAAGATATTTTCTCGGGACTTCCACTGGTGAAAAGCCAGATTCAAAACTCACCGGTAAAGGATGCCTTCGCGATCAGCATTCCAAAATCAAAAGAAGACATCAATGGTCGCAAGAGCTGGGATCAGACCGCGGTGCTCATCGCTGTGCGTGGTGTGGAGACGCATTACCGGCTTGTGCCGGGAAAAATCGTTGTGCATTCGGATGGCCGCAACGAATGGGACACCAATGCTTCTGGACATTTTTATGTTGTACCAAAAACTCCGGTTAAAGAAGTTGAGAAGATCATCAATGACCTCATGATGCATCAACCCAGGCGTTAACGACAGTGCCGTGAGTGTTCATTCGTGCCTATTCACGCATCGATGTTATAATGCCTGATGAGATTTGATCGCGATGGTCACCAGGAATTTTTTCCACGGGTTGTTTTGGCCAGCGGAAATTGTATCTTTAGAAGGTGCATTGTTTTGCAAGCAGTGCATTAGCCACTTATCATATTATTCTACCGAAAACCTAAGCCTATGAAGAAGACTACGTTAGCTGTAGCTCTTTCTTTGATTCTCAGCTTCATGGCAAATGCCCAGGAGACATTTCCATTAAACGATGTCAAAGATACACGAGCCGGAGCACATGCGTTTACCAACGCAACCATTGTGGTCGATCCACAAACAACCATTCAAAACGCCACACTGCTTGTCAAAGGAGGAAAGATAGAGCAGGTGGGTGCAAACCTGAAGGTTCCTGCTGGCTACGCAGAGATTGACCTCAAAGGAAAATACATCTACCCCTCGTTGATCGACATGTATACAAATTACGGATTACCCGCAATGGAGTCGTCACGCGGTGGCAATCCGTTCGGCAGCGCTGAACAGATCGAACCCAAAACAAAAGGCGCGTATAATGCTAATGATGCAATCCGCTCACACTACCAGGCATCTGCCGAGTTCAACGTGAATGCGAAGGCCGCTGAAGAATTACGCAATGCCGGATTTGGCTCTGTACTAACATTCAAAGGAGATGGGATAGCACGGGGAACATCCGCGTTTGTTACGCTGGCGGAGGGAAGAGACAATAAAGCGTTGATTAAAGCGCAGGCTTCAGCGCACTATTCCTTTAACCGCGGAAGTTCAACGCAAAACTACCCGCGTTCCATGATGGGTTACATCGCCTTGCTTCGTCAAACTTATTTAGATGCGGAGTGGTACGGTGCGCAGAACCCGCGTCCTTTTTCGGATCAATCGCTTGACGGATGGATTCAATCGCAGAAGCTGCCACAAATATTTGAAGCCAACGAGTGGCACAATATTCTCCGTGCAGATAAACTGGGCGATGAGTTTGGCGTTCAGTATGTGATCAAAGGTGGTGGAGATGAATATAAGCGAATCGAAGACATCAAAGCTACCCATGCACCGATCATCGTTCCCTTGAATTTTCCCGAACCGTTTGATGTCGAAGATCCACTCGATGCAGGAAGTATTTCGCTGGCAGACATGAAGCATTGGGAACTCGCGCCAACCAACCTTGCCAACATTGAAAAAAGTGGAGTTCTATTCGCAATCACTTCCCATGGATTAAAAAGCGCAGCCGACTTTTTGCCAAACCTTCGCAAAGCGATTGCTGCCGGTCTAAGTGAAGCTGCTGCATTACAGGCACTGACCGTTACGCCTGCCCGACTTCTCAAAGTTGAAGATCAGGTAGGAGCACTGCGAAAAGGACTGCAGGCAAATTTCATCATTACGTCCGGAAAAATCTTTGATGAAAAAACAATCATCCATCAGAACTGGGTGCAGGGGCAACAATACATTATTAAGGCGTTAGATGTTTTGGACGCCAACGCAACGTATAGCCTAAGCGTTAATGGGCAAGCAGGTAAGCTTGAGATCAGCGGTGACTCGGGAAGCCCAAAAGGAAAGATCACATTTGATACCACCACGGTTGATGCATCTATCCGGTTTGCAAACGACATGGTCACGATCAGCTATCAGCCGGTGAAGACGAAACCAGAACGTGTGCGCTTATCGGGATGGAAAGACGTAAATGGATTTAAAGGGAAAGGGCAATTGGCAGACGGAACATGGGTAGCCTGGACTGCGGGCCGCTCAGGAGAGATAGCCAAAAAAGAAGAAAAGGCCGCAACCGATCTTAACGCGCAAGTTGGAACCGTTCTTTATCCGTTTGTCGCACATGGTTATTCAACATTACCGCCCCAGCAAACACTTCTTATTAAAAACACAACCGTCTGGACCAACGAATCGGATGGCGTCCTGAAAGAAACTGACGTGTTGCTGAAAGATGGGAAGATCCAGAAGATTGGGAAAAATCTGTCCGATCCCGCAGCAAAAGTAATTGACGGGACTAACAAGCATCTTACTCCCGGCATTATTGACGAGCATTCGCACATCGCAGCTGCCTCCATTAATGACGTTGCAACAAACTCAGGGATGGTACGCATCGGAGACAATATTGACACAGAAGACATCAACATCTATCGCGCACTGGCAGGCGGTGTTGTCGCGGTGCAGGTGTTACATGGTTCCGCTAACCCGATCGGAGGCCAGTCTGCATTAATTAAACTGCGGTGGGGAGAATCGCCTGAAAAGATGAAAATTGCTGGCGCTGATCAATTTATCAAATTTGCGTTGGGTGAAAACGTAAAACGGACGAGCAATGCAAGTTCAATCCGTTATCCACAGACCAGGATGGGTGTAGAGCAGGTCTACGTGGATGCGTTCACGAATGCTCGCGAGTATGAAAAGAAATGGAGCACGTACAACAGTCTTCCGGCTGACCAGAAAAAGCTTGCCATCAAGCCGAGACGTGATCTTGCGCATGAAACAATGCTCGAGATCTTAAACAAAAAGCGATTCATTACCTGTCACTCGTACGTTCAATCTGAGATCAATATGCTGATGAATGTGGCTGAGCAGTTTAATTTCCGGATCAATACGTTCACACACATCCTCGAGGGTTATAAAGTGGCAGACAAGATGAAGGCGCATGGTGTTGCTGCGTCCACGTTTTCAGATTGGTGGAATTACAAATGGGAAGTGCGTTACGCCATTCCGTACAACGCAGCCATTATGCACAAGGAAGGAGTGGTAACTGCTATAAACTCCGATGACGCTGAAATGGGCAGACGCTTAAACCAGGAAGCTGCGAAGTCGATCAAATATGGTGGCATGTCAGAAGAGGACGCACTGAAGATGGTGACGCTAAATCCCGCAAAGATGCTTCACCTCGATAATCAAATGGGAAGTTTGAAGGTGGGCAAGTCGGCTGATGTTGTATTATGGAGTACGAATCCGTTATCAATCTATGCGAAAGCTGAAAAAACAATTATCGATGGCAAAGTCTATTTTGACATCGAGGCTGATAAGTTAATGAACAAAGAGATCGAACTGGAACGGATGCGCCTTATTCAGAAAATGAAGAATGCTAAGAAAGGCGGAAGCCCGACTCAACGTGCAGCGTCTTCGATTCGCCACCAATTCCATTGTGACGATGTTTTGTTCTTTGAATCAGAAACCGAACACTAGAACTCTTACCATGAAAAAATTAACAAGTTATATATCGCTGGTGGTGGTTTTCATCACGACTGGTCTATACGCACAGGTTCCGGTTCCCGTAAAACCACAAGGGAATCCGATCGCCCTTACTGGCGCCACTGTTCATCTCGGCAATGGCAGGTTAATTACCAACGCAGTTGTCGGATTCGACAAAGGCAAAATAACACTCGTTGCTGAGGCTGCTTCGAACCCAAACTTGACGGGCTATGAGGTGCTAAACGTAAATGGAAAACACGTTTATCCCGGATTTATCCTGCCCGACTCACCCCTGGGTCTTGTTGATGTGAGTTCCGTCCGCGCAATGAACGATGTGACGGAGCGAGGGGAATTAAATCCTAATGTTCGCGCACAGGTGGCTTACAATACTGACTCTGAAATGATTACCACCATGCGTCTCAGCGGAATTCTCCTCGCCCAAGCAACACCTTCTGGTGGAAGGATTTCGGGTACCTCTTCCTTTATGGAACTGGAGGGATGGGATTGGGAAGACGCAACGCACACGGCCGATATTGCGGTGCATTTATACTGGCCATCACTTATGACCAATCAGTTTGACTTCACAACCTTCACCTCCACCGAAGTTCCGAACAAGGAATATGATAAGGAAGTGAGTACGTTGAATCAGTTTTTTACCGAAGCCGTTGGCTACGGCAAACTTGGCACGAAAGAAGTGAATTTAAAAATGGAGGCGATGCAAGGCTTATTTGATGGAAAGAAGGCGCTCATGATTTATGCCACAAAGCCGAAAGAAATTGTCAGCGCAGTCACCTTTGCGAAAAAATACGGAGCGAAGAGAGTCGTGCTGGTGAGTGGATCTGGTACCCACCTCGTTGCTGAATTTCTGAAAGAGAATTCAATACCCGTTGTTCTCCAGCAAACCCATAATTTGCCCGAGCGGCCAGACGATGATATAGACTTACCTTATAAACTTCCACACTTGCTTACGCAAGCCGGAATATCTGTTTCGTTAAGTCACGATGGAATGCCGGCTCGTGCGCGCAACCTGGCGTTCTACGCGGGCACTGCTGCAGCATATGGTATGGACAAAGAAGAAGCGCTGAAAATGATTTGTTTCAATCCGGCAAAAGCGCTTGGTGTTGATAATCGGGTAGGAACGATTGATGTAGGCAAAGATGCGACCTTGTTCGTCTCAGAAGGTGATGTGATGGATATGAAGTCGTGCATAGTATCGCACGCTTTTATTAGCGGTAAGCTTGTGAACTTGCCAACAAAACAGGAGGAACTGTACGAACGTTACTCCAAGAAGTACGGACATGAATAAATAATGGACACCAATCGTGAGGCCGCGGTTAAAGCTCACGGTTAGTGCGTTTATTTGATTTTGCATTCATGTTTTAACGTTAATCACAAGAGCTTCGCAATTGCGGAGCTTTTGTTTTTCTGGTCGGACACATGCTGTTGAATCATCATGATGCAAATGCAAAGAAAAATTCTTCGAAGTATTACAAATCAGCTTTAAACTTTCCGGTTTGTACTTTAACCTGATCAAATAGTCATTTTAACTATGTGTGTTAAAAAAAAATTGAAGGACCAGATTGTGATTTTACAATTTCTTTACATTAACTTCAGAAAACGATTTAGAAAAGTGTTTAGCACACTTGTTTAATGAAGACGCCACTCCTGAGCCCATTTCAATCGAGCGATGAAAAACTTGTTCGCGGCCTAAGCCACGGAGATGTAACAGCATTTGAAGAAATTTTCAGGAAATATTGGAAGCCTCTTTTTTCGACAGCCTATTCTAAAATTCAGGATCGTGCCGAAGCTGAAGAAATCGTCCAGTCTATTTTCTCCGCGTTGTGGGAACAACGGGAAAAGCTTGAGATTGAGAACCTTAGCGCGTACCTGCAACGCTCAGTAAAGAATCGGATCCTCAACGCAATTCGTTCAAAAGTTACTGAGCAAAAATATTGGGAGTACTATCGCAATTTCATACCTACGGTGCAAAACAGCACAGAGAATGCGGTAGCTTTCGAAGATCTGCAGCAGGGACTCGAAGCAGCGGTAAGCCATCTTCCGGAAAAGTCAAGACGTGTGTTCCAGCTCAGCCGATTTGAAGGGCGAACTAACGTTGAAATAGCCAAACTGCTCAAGACCTCGGAAAAATCGATCGAATATCATTTAACAAAGTCACTTCGCGAAATCCGGATCTATATGAAGGATTACATCACGCTTATTGCCGTGACCCTGCTTTTCTAATGACCTCAAAATCTTAAAAAAATCTTTAATACCATTTAGGGATGATGGGGTAGTTGCGTGTCATATACATTATGAGTCCAACTGAGTTCAGAAAACTTCTTGATCGTTATTTCCAAGGTGAATGTTCACCGGATGAAGTAGCGTTTATTGAAAAATGGTATGCGAATATCCGGCCGAAGAAGGAGATTTCTGATTCCGAGATCGCTTCCGCTGAGCAACGGGCGTGGACTCAACTCAATCCTGGGAAAAGATTTTCTTATTTAAAGATCGCAGCCGCGGTAGCGTTGCTCATTTCTGCAACAGCATTAGTCACCCGGGTATTCTTCGTTCCGGTCGACAGTCCGATCCAGTCTCACGTGGCAGTTCTGCAACTCGACAATGAAATTATTGAGACGCGCAATTTCACCGCGTTACCTCACCTCATTTCCCTGTCAGATGGGAGTAAGGTCACACTGGAACCGAATTCCTCTATTCGATATCCGAAAGCGTTTACGCGCGATAATAGACTGATAGAACTTTCCGGTGAAGCATTCTTTGATGTTGTAAAGGATCCGTCCCGCCCCTTTATAGTCCACTCGAATGAAATTATAACGAAGGTATTGGGAACGAGCTTTCGTATCACAGCCTTCAATGACCGCGAAGAAGTTGTTGTTGCTGTAAAAACAGGACGCGTCTCCGTCTATCACAAGCCTGAATCAAGCGATGGTATCGGTGTCAAGGACATCATTCTGACTCCGAATCAACAGATGGTCTTTAAACGTACGGAGGAGCAACTGATAAAGGAAATCGTTCCGAGTCCAGCGCCTATTTCTCCTGACTCCACAACGTATTTCGAAATGAAATACGATGGCATGCCAGTGACAGCAATTTTTGAAGCAATGGAAGCAAATTATGGAATTGACATACAGTATGACCCGGAGATCTTAAAGGCCTGCATCCTTACCACCAGCATGAAGGATGAGGGGTTCCATGAACGCATTGACATCATTTGTAAGGCAATCAATGCCGAGTACACGCGAAGCGAAGGAGCGGTAGTAATAACGAGCAACGGCTGCCATTAACGACATTCCAATCATTAACCCAAATAAATCGCCTATGAAGTAAAACCGATACAGTAAATCTGAATAAAAAAGGCTAATGATGCTGGAAACACCATTAGCCGTCATGCAGGTGCGCTGGAAACGCCTCTGCACCGAGTTTTTGTCGTCCAAAGTCAAACAAAAACATTCTCAATTTATGAAGATTAACCCTAAACCTAATAGCAAATTTTTGCTATTTCTTATGAAAATTACGCTGCTTAATGTGCTGCTGATTTCTATGACCTTCGTGTTTGCGCACGCAGTGGATACGAATGGCCAGAGCGTATTGGAAAAGAAGGTAAGCCTGCGGTTTGCCAATGTAAAAGTCAAGGATGTGCTCGAGCATCTGGAAGGAAAAGCAGAGATAAATTTTACCTATCGTCCGGAGGTCATCAAAGGACTGAAGCGCGTCAGTCTTGACGCAACAAGCGCGAAACTGGGCGATGTACTCGGCCAGATCTTTGCAAGTAAGGTAACGTTCGAAGTGGTAGGAAAACAGATCGTTCTGCACTCGGTCGAGCCTGAAGAACCAGAAATGATTCGTTCAGGAAAGGCACCCATTACCGTTTCAGGAAAAGTAATCGATGAAGCTGGTGTCGCACTTCCCGGAGTGAACGTGGTTGAAAAAGGGACTACCAACGGTAACACTACTGACACCGAGGGAAAATTCTCCCTGACGGTTGATGAAAATGCAACACTCATTTTTTCTTTCATTGGATTTGTAACGCAGGAAGTTGCCGTAAAAGGAAGAACAAATTTTGATGTTCAACTCGCAGCTGACGTCACAGCGTTGGATGAGGTCGTTGTTGTCGGATATGGCGAACAGAAGAAAGTTACCGTAACCGGATCGGTGGTAGCCGTGCAGGGTACTGAACTGCAAAAATCCCCCGCTGTAGACTTGTCCAATTCACTCGCTGGCCGTCTACCAGGGGTTCTTGCCATCCAGCAAAGCGGTGAGCCCGGATACGATGGATCGACAATTCGCATTCGTGGTATTAACACATTGGGTAACAGCAGCGCGTTAATTGTTATCGATGGCATTCCTGATCGCGATGGTGGATTCGGAAGGTTAAGTCCGCAAGACATTGAGTCGATGTCTGTGTTGAAAGATGCATCCGCTGCCATCTATGGAGCGCGTGCTGCGAACGGTGTTATCCTGATTACCACGAAACGGGGTAAAACAGGAGAGCCAAGAATCTCCTATGATTTCAATCAGGGGTGGGCTCAGCCTACACGGATTCCGGATATGGCAAATGCGTCTGAGTATGCTGCGATTATGAATGAGTTTCCTGTCTATACATTGCCGGCAAACGAATGGACTGCTGCGTGGGCAGGCATTCAGGCTAATGGAAGTTATACATCGGCTGGCGGACAAACGATCAACGCTGTCTTCAGTCCAACCGATGTGCAGAAATACAGAGACGGATCGAATCCATGGACACACCCAGATGAAGACTGGTTTAAGACTGCTTTCCGATCATGGACGCCACAATCGCGTCACAGTCTGCAGTTGTCGGGTGGCACAGAGAAGATGCGGTACCTGGCTTCACTTGGGTATGTATTCCAGGATGCATACTACCGCAATTCGGCAACGAACTTCAAACAATACAATTTGCGTATCAATCTCGATGCAGATATCAATAAGTATGTGTCGACCAGCCTTGGCGTGATGGCGCGCGAAGAAGTGCGAAACTTCCCGACAGTAGGTGCGGGGGCAATCTTCCGAATGTTAATGCGGGGCCGCCCCACAGAGCCTGAAGTTTGGCCAAATGGTCTGCCGGGACCGGATATCGAAAACGGTGAGAACCCAATAGTCATTACAACCAATGCAACAGGATATCACAAGAATCCGACCGACTATCTGCAAACCAACGGAACGCTAAAGATCACCAATCCGTGGATCAAAGGGCTGACGTTGACGCTGACGGGTGCGGTAGATAGAACAATCAACCGTACAAAGCGTTGGGAAACTCCATGGTATCTGTACACATGGGATCGCACAACCTTCGAAGCTGATGGAACAACTCCCGTTCTCACACGATCATTGCGGTCTACATTCTCTGATCCGCGGCTCACACAGATGGAGTCAAATGTTTTGAATACGAACCTGACAGGATTACTCAGCTACGACAAAACATTCGGTTCACATACCATTAATTTCCTTGCAGGTGTGACGCGTGAGAAATTTGAAGGTGACAATTTCCTTGCCTACAGACGAAACTATATTTCACCCATCATCGACCAGCTTTTTGCGGGAGGAAGTCTTCAGCAAAACACGGATGGCGGAGCGTATAAGCGTGCGCGACTTGGTAACTATGGTCGTCTGGCTTACAACTTTAAGGAGACCTACCTACTTGAATTCATCTGGCGTTATGACGGATCGTACATTTTCCCGGAGAGCGGTAGATTTGGTTTCTTCCCAGGACTCCTTGTTGGATATAACGTGTCAAACGAAAACTTTTGGAAAAATAGTCTTGGAAGCGCAGTTGAGTTCATGAAGATAAGAGCTTCGTATGGTCTGATGGGAAATGACCAGGTATTTTATCTTGGTGCGTTGCAGGAATATGCTTACCTGAATGCCTATGGATTCGGGTCATATCCAATCGGTGGAGAGGTGGTGACTACCGTGCGCGAGTCGCGTGTGGCAAACCCGGATTTTACATGGGAGACAGCAAAGAACTTCAATGTCGGTCTGGATGCAACAACATTCCGCGGGAAACTTGACATCGCCTTTGATTACTTCATCAACAAGCGCGAAGACATCCTCATTCAAAAGACAGGTTCAACACCGGGATCGTCCGGAATCGTTTCCCTGTTGCCACCTGTGAATGCAGGAGAGGTTACAAACAGAGGTTATGAATTCAAAGTAGGCTACAACACTGAAGTGAGTGGCGTGCAATTAAGTGTTGGCGTGAATGGTGGCTATGCGCGAAATAAGGTTGTGTTTATGGACGAAATCCCCGGGGCGCCTCCGTATCAGCTGCAGGAGGGAAAGCCCTATGGTGCATACCTGGCGTACGAATATGATGGAGTATTCAGAACTCAGGAAGAAATTGCGAGTAACAATATTGACTACAGCAGTGTAACCGGCAACCTTCGACCTGGTGACATGAAGTTTAAAGATGTTAACAACGATGGCCTGATCAATGCAGACGATCAGGTACGGCTGGACAAAACAATCACGCCAACATTCAACTATGGATTCACGATCAATGCCTCGTATAGGAACTTCGACCTTGCTATTCTGTTTCAAGGTGCGATGGGTGGCCTGCTGAGATTCGGAACTGAATCTGGTGACATTGGCAATTATTTGAAATATAGCTATGACAACCGCTGGTCAGTTGACAATCCAAGCTCGACACATCCTCGGCTCGCTACTCGTGGAGACACGTACTACACTGGCGGAAATTTCGGAAACAACACCTATAACCTTTTCAACACAAATTACCTCAGGTTGAAGAATGTTGAGATTGGCTATAACGTACCTTCAGGACTTACCGACAAGATTGCGATCAGCGGATTGAGAGTTTACGTCAACGGATTAAACCTCATTACGTGGGATAAATTTAAGATTTGGGATCCGGAGTCTGTCAGCGGAAGCGGTCAGTATTATCCGCAGGCGCGCGTTATCAATACCGGTATTCGTTTAACTTTTTAAATCAGAAACAGTATGAAAAAGATAACACTAATCTTAGCAGTTTCTGTCATTGCGATCGCAATTCCCTTTTCGTGCAATGATGATTTTTTAAACATCAAGCCGCAGGATAGGATAGAAAGTCAGGATACGTGGAAAGATCAAGCGCTATCGCAGGCCTTTGTCTTCAACATCTATTCGTTTCTGGGATACGGTGGTTTCGAGGAACAGATGCTGGCAGCGTTGACGGATGAAGCAATGTTTACGCATGCTGGCCGGAATATCAATACCATCACCGAGGCAGCAGAAAGTCCATCAAATATGGGATGGCAGAGCGGTACCTATGAATGGAACAATATGTATCTCGCGATTCGTGAAGCAAACATTGCGATCAAAGAACTGCCCAACTCTACCTTTGACAATGATTCGAAGCGCGAGCAGTTTATTGGTGAAGCGCGATTCCTCCGGGCGTACTACTACCATCAATTACTTCGCTACTACGGTGGTGTGCCAATCGTTGAGCAAATTCACGGATTGAATGAAGACTATAGCATCGAACGCTCATCGTTTGCTGAGGTAGTCGACTATATTGTTAGTGATCTGGATGCTGCTGCAGAACTTCTCGATGGAAAGGAGCTTGAGCGCGGCCGTGCAAATAAACAGGCGGCACTTGCGTTGAAAGCACGCGTGCTGTTGTATGCTGCTAGTGATCTGCACGACATGACCGTTGCGTCAGCGAATTCAGCAACGCTCGGAGGGTATTCAAATAAAGAATTGATCGGGTACACGAGTGGCAGTCAAACAGCGCGGTGGCAAGCTGCTAAGGCTGCAGCAAAAGCCGTCCTCGATGGGGGCACCGGGTATAAAATGGATTACGTTGCACCTGCACCCTTTGCAGAAGCGAAAGCAAACTACATCGCGTTGTCAATGGGTGGCGGAAGCAATGTCACCGATGCTGCTGCAGCGGTCGACCTTCTTTTCGAACGAACACATACCCCGCTTTATACAGTTGAAAACAACTGGCCTCTTGGGGGAATTCACTTCGGTATCAACAATGGACCTAACGGGTATCACAATTGGGCAGGTAACACACCGATCCAACAATTAGTGGATGATTACGAAATGATGGACGGATCTAAATTTGACTGGAATAACCCAGCGCACAAAGCAGATCCGTACGCAAATCGCGATCCGCGTTTTTATGGAACCATACTCTACGATGGCGCAGATTGGAAACCTCGTCCATCGGATGTGGCCAATCTCGACCCCGCGAATCAAATACAAACGGGTTACTATGCTAACGGAAGTGGTGGCACAATCAACGGTGTAGATACACGCGAATCGTCAGTGGAGAACTGGAACGGTAGCCGCACGCACTACTATGTTCGCAAGTTTATTGATCCGGATCCTAAGGTTGTTGAAAACCAATCAGGCTACCAGGTTGTACCATGGCCATTCCTCCGTTACACCGAAGCTGTGCTGAACTATGTTGAAGCATGCATTGAATTGGGAGAGGACGCTGAGGCAAGGGCATGGCTCAACAAGATCCGATTCCGGGCAGGAATGCCTGCCGTGGTCGAGTCAGGAGCCGCATTGATGGATCGCTATCGCAATGAGAGGCGTATTGAACTGGCGTACGAAGAACACCGCTATCATGACGCCAGACGCTGGATGATTGCGCCACAGACACAAGGGCGACCGATTCAGGAAATTCATATCGTTGCAACGTTGAAACCTGGACAAACAGCATTGTCTCCGTATCGGCACAGCAAAACGGTATACAGCTATAATTACACTCCTCAGTTAAATACTGAGAATGAGTCAAGAAAGTGGGACGATAAAATGTACTATCGGCCACTTACCCGGAACGAGGTGAGCAGAAATGCGAAGCTCGTGCAGAACCCTGGGTATTAACAGTTTCCTTTTTGTGAATCTATCCCGTCTTGGGTTCGGGATAGATTCCTTTTTTATTTAAAGCTCATTTGAGTTCGCAGTTAACCCTCGCTTACGTGTGTGTGATGAAGTTGCTCAAACCGATACTCCCGCTACTAACCATTCTTTCGTTTGCTGCCTGTGATCGCATCAAGGAAGAAGTTGTAAAAACGCCTGTCGAACCCGTTCCGGATAACCCGCTTTTTTCATTGATCAATTCCAGCCAAAGTGGGCTGGCATTCAACAATCAATTAACAGAGGGGCCGAACACCAACATCCTCATGTACGAATATTTTTACAACGGAGGGGGCGTTGCAACAGCAGACTTCAACGGTGATGGACTGATTGATATTTACTTCACTTCCAACATGGAGCAGAATAAATTGTTCCTGAACAGAGGGAACCTCAAGTTCGAAGATATCACGCAAGCCAGTGGCGCGGGCGGGAGAAATGGTCCCTGGAAAACCGGTGTAAGCGTTGCCGATGTCAATGGTGATAAACGGATGGACATTTTTGTCTGCTATTCCGGAATGGTGCGCCCCGAGAATCGTGTCAATCAGCTCTTCATCAATCAGGGTAATAATGAACAACAGATTCCGGTGTTCACGGAGAGCAGTAAGCCATATGGTCTGACCCAACCGGCCTTCACGAACCAGGCTTACTTTTTCGATTTCGACAAAGACGCTGATTTGGATCTTTTACTATTGAATCACAACCCCATAAACTTGCCAATTCTAAATGAGACGAGCACGGCATCGATGCTGCAAAAAGATGATGCTGAAAAGGGAATCCGGTTGTTGAGGCAGGATAAAGGAAAGTTTATCGATATCACCGTGAAGTCCGGCATCAATGGGTCTGGTCTCACGTATGGGCTAGGCGCAGGCATTGCAGATCTGAATGATGACTCCTGGCCAGACGTCTACATATCCAACGATTATTCGGTTCCCGACTATTTATACATCAATAATAAAAACGGCACATTCACAAACACCTTGCAACAATCGCTTGGACACACAAGCCAATTTTCCATGGGAAATGATGTTGCCGATATTAATAACGATGGCTATCCCGAGATCTTTACGCTGGATATGCTTCCGGAGGACAACCATCGCCAGAAATTGCTAATGGCTCCCGACAACTATGCAAAGTTTGACCTGAATTTGCGCAACGGCTTTTATTATCAATACATGCGCAACATGCTGCATCTCAATAATGGCAATGGAACGTTCAGCGAGGTTGGACAACTAGCAGGTGTGTCCAACACCGATTGGAGTTGGGCCGCGCTGCTTGCAGACTATGACAATGACGGACTCAAAGACTTGTTTGTTACGAATGGATATGTCCGGGATTATACGAACCTCGATTTTATTAAATACATGGACGACTATGTTAAATCCAAAGGCCGCCTGATGCGTGATGAGGTGCAAGGCATCATCGAGCATATGCCAGCCTCGAATGTGGTGAACTACATCTTTGCAAATGAGAATGGCAGTTCGTTCAAGTCCATGACCAAAGCTTGGGGCATGAATAAACCATCCAACAGCAACGGTGCCGCGTATGCCGATCTCGATAATGATGGCGACCTGGACCTCGTTGTCAACAACATCAATCAGAACGCATACCTGTACCGCAACAACGCAGACAAAACACCGAACAAGTCACTCGCAATAAAACTGGAAGGCAACGGGGCAAACACGATGGGGATAGGTGCGCGTGTTACAGTCTGGACAGGAGGGAGGCAGCAGGTTTTAGAGCAGATGCCCACTCGAGGATACCTTTCAACAGTCTCACCCGTCTTACACGTTGGGTTAGGCAAGGCCTCACCTGACTCCATAGAAGTTCGATGGCTCAGTGGCAAGTCGCAATTGTTAAAGATTGAGTCTGCACCACAAACCGTCACCTTGAAAGAGAGTGACGCAACCACCAGAAAGCGAAAACGATTTACACCCCAAACTATTTTTACAGAAGTAAGATCGCCTATTGCCTTGGAGTCTGGCAAGACGTCATTCAACGATTTTAAACGCCAGCCGCTACTACTCACACAGCTGTCTTATCTCGGTCCGAAACTGCTAAAAGCTGACGTCAACAACGATGGGCTTGAAGATGTATACGTCACGGGGAACGCTGGGGCGGGCGGCAAACTTTTCCTGCAACGGCCTGATAACACGTTTGTGCAAAAAGTCGTCAGCGATTTTGAAAAGCATAAGGATCGGATCGATGCAGATGCATTATTTCTGGATGCCAATGCTGATGGTTTTGTGGATCTCTATGTAGCAAGCGGTGGCTATCATCATCTCGATGAAGGCGAGGAGAAGTTGGAGGATCGGCTGTACCTGAACGATGGTCAGGGAAACTTTGCGAGCGCCTATCAATGGTTGCCCGAAGCCCGGTCGTCAAAAGGTTGTATCGCTGCCGCGGATTTTACCGGTGATGGCCGCATTGATATTTTTGTTGGAGGTCGCGTTGTTCCCGGTCGATATCCGGAAACTCCTGAAAGTTATTTATTGGTCAACGAAGGAAATCGTTTCACGGATCAAACAGCAGCGTACGCCCCTCAGCTGCGAAAGATTGGCATGGTCACCGATGCCATTTCACTTGATGTGAATCGCGATGGGAAACCTGATTTGGTTTTAGCAGGCGAATGGATGAGAATCACTGTGCTAGAGAACGAGCAAGGAAAGCTCATCGATCGTACCACAAACTATTTCGACAGAACTCATTCGGGATGGTGGAACTCGCTCGACACCGCAGATTTTAACAACGATGGCTTCATGGATCTCGTAGCCGGCAACATGGGCCTGAACAGTCAATGCAAGGCATCGGATCAACAGCCTGCCGAACTATACTTTAAGGACTTTGATAACAACGGTTCGATTGATCCACTCCTGTGCTTTTATATTCAGGGGAAAAGTTATCCGTATGTCACGCGGGATGAACTGCTCGAACAGATCGGAAGCATGCGATCGCGCTTTACCGATTACAAGAGCTACGCTGACATCACACTTCATGGCATATTCAAACCAGAAGATCTTGAGCAGGCTGGCCACCTGATGGCAAATGATTTTGAAACGCGCGTCTTCCTGGGATCAGCGTCTGGCAAGTTTACGCCTGTCTCGCTTCCTGTTGAAGCCCAGTACTCCCCGGTGTACGCCTCGCACGTGATGGATGTGGATGGAGACGGAAATAACGATTTACTGCTCGCAGGTAATAACAGCAAGATGAAGATCAAGATCGGAAAATACGATGCGAGTTACGGTGTTCTGCTGAGAGGCGATGGCAAAGGAGGATTTGAATATATCGATCAGCGCTCGTCAGGATTGCAGGTGAAAGGTGATGTTAGAAGCATCCTTTCAGTTGGACGGAATATTGTGTTTGGAATTAATGACGGGCCTGTAATGATGTACCGGTTGGAATCCCTTCGTGGCAAAACCGGAATGCTTGCGCTTACGGACTAAACCCTATACGAATGAGACGCACACTCAACACTGCGTTGTCCTTCATCATTGTTTTTGCCGTGTGCTGTTCACCACGCGCAGAAGAACCTTTGCTCACCGATCAGGCTGTGGCCACGGCATGGGCTGATATGACCTTATACGTCACCAAAAACACACCCGCAAATTCACCTACCTACGCGTCTCGCGCGCTAGCCTACATTGGATTGACGATGTACGAATCAATCGTTCATGGATATCCCTCACACGCCTCCATGATACGCCAGTTGAATGGCCTTGATTCGCTACCCCAGCCCACCCACCACAGTTACGACTGGTTGATTTCACTCAACGCAGGGCAGGCGCGGATACTGAAAAGGCTTTACAATCAGACATCAGACGATAATAAGAAGAAGATCGATTCACTGGAAGCCTATTTCGTTCAGCGATTGGCTTATTCCCGGGATGAGCAGGTTGTCTCTCGATCTGCTGCGTATGGGCAGTCCGTTGCTGAAGCGATATTCGAGTGGTCTAAGTCGGATGGAGGTCATCGCGGATATCTCGCGAACTTCGATAAAACCTTCCACCGCGATAAGACTCCTGGATGCTGGGAGCCGCCTCTCTACGGACAAGCGATTAGCCATCGTCCGCTACATCCGAAGTGGGGAGAGAACCGAAACTTTCTTCTCGCTAACAAAGAACTTCAACTACCGTTGATGATCCGGTATAATCAGGATAAACTTTCTGACTACTACAAAGAGTGTCATGCTGTGTATGAAAAGAATCGCATCCTGACACAGGATGAAAAAGAGGCAGCGCTGTGGTGGGGCGATGATCCGGGAGAAACGTTTACACCTCCGGGGCACTCGTACTACGTGGCTACGCTGGTGATCAGAAAAGCAAATCCAGCGCTCATCAAGTGTGCAGAAACCTACGCGCGTGTAGGCCTGGCGGTAGGAGATGCATTCATCAATTGCTGGAAGTGGAAGTATCACTTTTATTCGGAACGGCCTTCGAGTTTTATCACGAAGCACATTGACGAGCGCTGGGAATCGTTCTGGCCCGATCCACCTTTTCCTGCGTTTCCTTCTGGTCATGCTACACAGGCTGCGGCCGTAGCGAAAGTCCTTGAAAGTCTGTATGGACCAGAATTTGAGTTTACCGATGACGCGCATGCCAAACGCCCTCGCGACAGATTTCGCAATGTTGACTTCAAGCCACGCTCGTTCAAGACATTCTGGGCCGTGGCCGAAGAAACCGCTAACTCACGCTTCTATGGTGGAATCCATTCACCGCAAGACAATCGCGTTGGATTGGAAGAGGGAGCCAAGATTGGAAACAATGTTAACAGACTAAACTGGCAGAAGGAGCCGATGTATGCTGATGCAAAGAAGTAATACGTGTGCTTTTGTATTCGTCAGCGTTTGCACATTCGCATGCTTCCTGTGTAGTGCGCAAACTCCTTTTGTAAATGTAACGGAGGCTTCAGGAATCAGGCATCAGTTCGTTGTCTACGAGGGTATGTTCGGTGGTGGCGCTTGCGTAACAGATGTGAACAACGATGGCTGGGAAGATGTCTATCTCACCGGAGGGATGGCGGATGATGCGCTCTACCTCAATAACAAAGACGGTACATTTAAAAACATATTCGAATCGTCTGGCCTGACGGATACAAAGAAATTTGTAACGCAGGGTGTCGCAACAGCGGATATCAATAAAGACGGCTGGCTTGACTTGTTTATCACAACAATTACCGAACGCGATAGTGCGCGCCAGATTCCACGAGCCGAAAATCTTGTCTTTCTGAACAACGGCAATCTTACATTCACAAATGCAACGAAACAATACGGATTGAACGAATTGCAATCGTTCAGCACGGGTGTTTGCTTTGGTGATTTCGACCTTGACGGCTTCACCGATGCCTACGTGGGAAATTATTTCTTTGGATACGAAGGCTCACTAACGTACATCAATGATTCTGACATTGTGAAATCAAGTCAGACGGCAGCACCGTACCTGCTCCGCAATGTAGAAGGAAAACGATTTGAAGAAGTATCCGCTGCGTATGGAATCAACTTCAAGGGCTTTGGATTTGGTGGTTCCTTCACTGACTTCGATCGCGACAATGACCTCGATCTGTTTATCAACAATGATTTTGGGTACAAGGCCATGCCAAATGTTCTGCTGCAAAATGAATATCCGGACGCGCGACTTGTTGAGCGCGCCAAAGAACTGAACCTTGACCTGCCGATCAACGCGATGGGTACCGCTATTGGAGATTACGACAACAACGGCTTGATGGACTACTATGTGACCAACATCCGTTTTAACAGGTTCATGGTGAATCATGGAAAAGGAAAACCGTTCACAGAAGAGTCAAAGGCGAAAGGTTTGGATTTCGTCTCGATCAGCTGGGGTGCGAACTTCTCTGACTTTGACAATGACAAAGACCTTGATCTCTTTGTGGCCAATGGCGATCTCAACCCCAACGGTGTACCCTTAGCCGATTACTATTTTACCAATGCCAATAACACATTTAAAGAGAACGCGCGAAAGGTCGGTCTGAATGATTACGGAATCGGCAGGGGCTCCGTTGTATTTGACATGGACAACGATGGCGACCTTGATCTCCTCGTTGTAAACCAAAAAGCTGTGCTCGAGTATCCTGTTGCAACGTTTACCAATTTATTTCGAAACGATTCTTCGATCGGAAACTGGATAAAGATCAAACTTGAAGGCATCAACTCGGACAAGAATGGAATAGGTGCGATGATCGAGGTGACGGCTGATGGTGTCACGATGATTCGGGAAATTGATGGAGGATCCAGTCATCTTTCGCAGAATTCATTGATGGCCCATTTTGGCCTGGGTGATGCAACAACGGTCACTTCGGTGAAGGTAATCTGGCCGGGTGGCAAAGTGCAGCAGGTAACAGAGCAGAATGCAAACCAGGTTTTGGTCATCAAGGAAATTCCTGACGAAGAAGAGACAAGTTTGGCGATAATAATATCCGTACTCTCTATCATTGTGGTCTCGGTGCTTTATCTCCTCATGCGGAAAAACAAAACGATGAAGCGCAAGCAAGACGTTAATCCAATTCTGAAATGAAACAAAAGTTCTCGTTATTCCTTTTATTGATCGTTGTTCTTTCAAACTGCAAACAGACGGAAAAAGCGCCCGAAGAATGGGTCGATCTATTCAATGGAAAAGATATCAACGACTGGATTGTAAAGGTCCATCACTATGAGGCAGGCGAAAATTTCGATAATACATTTCGCGTGAAGGATGAGATGATCCAGGTGCGATATGATAACTACGGGCAATTC
Source organism: Chryseosolibacter sp. (assembly GCA_036402115.1). Lineage (GTDB taxonomy): Bacteria > Bacteroidota > Bacteroidia > Cytophagales > Cyclobacteriaceae > Chryseosolibacter. The sequence goes on along the minus strand of DASWTM010000179.1, from coordinate 3,153 downwards.
AATGACCGCTTTGGGCATCTTTATTACAAGACACCGTTTTCACGTTTTCACCTTAGTCTTGAGTATAGGTTTACCGGCAAGCTCCAGCCGGGGGCACCAGACTACACGCTCCTGAATAGTGGCGTGATGTTTCATTCACAGGATCCTCGTTCCATGCCAAAAGAACAGAATTGGCCGATTTCAGTTGAGATGCAATTCCTGGCCGACCTTGGAGACGGCAACCCTCGGCCTACTGGCAATATGTGTTCACCCGGCACGGAGATTGAATATCAGGGAAAGCTTTATGACGGGCATTGTTTGAACTCAACATCGAAGACGTATTCACCCAATGATTGGATTAAGGCTGAATTGATTGTCATCGAGGATTCATTGATAACACATGTCATCAATGGTGATACGGTATTGCAATATACCCATCCAACGATGGGCGGTGGAGTAGTTACTGGGTATGACTCGACATTGTGGCAACCTGGTAAGCCACTGAAATCCGGTTTCATCGCCCTTCAAAGTGAGGGACAACCGATCGACTTCCGGAACATTAAATTAAAGTATCTCCCAAAATAGCCAACGTGAACGCTATTGTTTTTCGAGACGATGGCCTTCGAGGATCATGTATGTAACTCCATTGACGTCTGTCGTTGGACGCTGATCGATGTCCAGGCGTTTGTAACCGATTTCATCGTCTTCATCCTGGCTGGTGAAAATCATCTTCTCATTCCTGATTTTCACAAAGCCTCTGAGGCTGCCGCGATTGCGAATGTCGAGGGTGGCGGACCCATTCATAAAGATCTCGATGGCGTACTTTGGGGAATCCCAGCTACCACGGAATTCATACTCGGATGGTTCAAGCTCTTCCTGGCATGAGATCAATACCAGGCACAGTGCGATGGTAAAAAATGTTTTCATAACGATGGTTTTTTGGATACGGAAATCGAGCAATCGAAATGCCAGAGTGCTGACTGATCGGTCAATACACTAAGTCTTTTTTGCGAAATCCGGATTGGTGCTTGACCTCGTAGGTCTTGCAAAAAGGGGAGGACAGTGAAGATCGTCTATATCGACAATAATGAGGCAATAGGGGGAATGTTCAAGCAGGTAGCTACGCAGTATCGATACGTGAGTTCGCTTACTGTCACGAGCGGAAAAATGGCGGTCACACAGCTCCTTGAGCGAAACAATGTGCCGGCTGTAATTGTAATAAACGACAACCTGCAGGGAGCCACTTGTAAATTTCTTATTTCCTTTATCCGCAAACAGGAGCACTTACAGGAAGTGAGACTCATTGTGATTGCAAATTATCTCACCCCCAAGCAGGTGCGAACCTACACGAATCTTGGCGCGCAGAAGTGCTGGCATGCCGCCATTAACGTGGAATCTATACGAGCCCTGTTGGAGAGCCTGGAAGCAGGTGCGATCTGATTTGAGCTGTGGGGGTCACAACGGTAGATGGTGAAATCCGTGCAAATTCGTAATTTCGATTCGCGTCTATTTTGCTTTACTCGTTGTCGCCACCTAACCCCCCACAAGATGAAAACGACCTATGCAAAATCATTGGTAATTATTCTGTCAATTGTTTTCGGTTGTCAGAGTAACAAGGAAGCAAGTCTTATCCAGCAGGAATTACAAGCTATTAACATCTCACGCGGAGAGATTGCGCTCTGCGGTTCCAACCAGTTTGGAGAAGTTGAGTTTGGACTTTCGTGTGAAGAGAAAGTGAGAGCAGATTTCAACCTGGCTACTGCGCTTCTACACTCGTTTGAATACGTGGAAGCTGAAAAAGTCTTTGCAAAAGTGATTGATGGAGATCCCAATTGCCTGATGGCGTATTGGGGTATCGCCATGAGCAATTATCATCCGCTTTGGGCTCCACCAACGACAGATGAATTAACAAAAGGTGCAAAGACTATCAAACTTGCAAGGACAATTGAACCATCTTCAGGCAGAGAGTCTGAGTATATTGAAGCCATTGCTACTATATTCGATGATTGGGAAAATCTGGATCATAAGACCAGGGTCGGAAAGTTTGTTAAAGCTGCAGAATCGATCTACGGAAAATATCCTGAGGATAAAGAAGCTGCGATCTTTTATGCGCTTTCACTTCGCGCTTCAGCAGATCCGGCAGACAAATCATTCGCCAATCAAAAGAAGGCTGGCGAAATACTGAGCTCACTTTTTCCGAACGAACCAAACCATCCAGGAGTCGCACATTACCTCATTCACAACTACGATTATCCTGAATTGGCCGAGCAAGGGCTCGATGCAGCCAGGAAGTATGCCTCGATAGCGGCTAACTCGGCACACGCTCAACATATGCCTTCCCATATCTTCACGCGCCTCGGCCTGTGGGATGAATCCATACAATCGAATCTCAATTCCATGGACGCAGCAAAATGTTATGCTGAAAAATTAGGGAAACAGGGACATTGGGACCAGGAACTCCACGGACTCGACTATGCTGTCTATGCTTACCTCCAGCAAGGTAGAGACGAAGATGCCAAACGTTATGTCGACTACCTTGCGAGTATTGATTCTGTTTTCCCGCTGACGTTCGTCAATGCTTACACGTTTGCGGCTGTGCCCGTACGCTATGCGCTTGAGCGCAAAGACTGGAAACAAGCAGCAACGCTCACACTCCATCCGCAAAATTTTCCCTGGGATCAGTTTCAATGGCAGAAGGGCATCCATCATTTCGGGCGGTTGTTGGGAGCCGTCAACACAAACGACCTGAAGGGCGCCACTGCCGAACTGGAAGAGTTGAAAAAGATCGAAGCTTTCCTGAAAGCAAATAAAAAAGATTATGAGGCCAATCAAACCAGCATTCAGATTGCTGCATCGGAAGCATCGATTTTGTTCGCACAGGGTAAGAAGAAGGAAGGACTTGCACGCATGATCACCGCAGTGGAGATGGAGAACGCAACCGAAAAACATTCGGTAACTCCGGGAGAAGTAGTTCCAACGCTTGAACTGCTTGGGGATATGTATATGAAGTCGGGCGCGTACGAGAAGGCAGGAGAGGCGTATGTTTCAAACTTGAAAATACGTCCGGGCAGGTTCAACTCGGTGTACGGAGCAGCGATTGCATTCAGAAAATCTGGTGATAGCGCAAAAGCAAAAGTTTATTTTGATCAGCTGATTGCATTGTCAAAATCCAGC
>DASWTM010000178.1:0-5718 GCA_036402115.1 Chryseosolibacter sp. | reverse complement strand
AAAAGGTCAAGATACACTCAGCCCTTTGTTTCGCCATACGAAGGATGCTTTAAAATTCCATGCACAATCAGAAACTGAGCGGCCATGTATGTCGCCATGATGATCAACCCTGAATTGCTAATCGGATCAAGAAATTTATTGATGGCAAGAACTGAGTCTGAAATCATAAATAGAACAGCCCCCGCAAACACCAGCCAGAAACTTTGATTTGAAGTGCGCCCATAGCGAAAGAGTGCAGTCAGCGTCATGGTTGTAATCACTGCCGCATAGATCATCACAGGGATCTGCAGGCTGCCGAGAACCGGAAACAAAATCACAACAAGTCCGGTGCCGGCCAGCACAATTGGAAACGCAAGCCTCACACGCTGCAAGCCGCGAAGTGAATCGACATCCTGATCGTTCTGGTGCTGACGGTAAGCAAAGATGTACAGCACGTGGCCGATGAGAAATGAGACCAGGCCTGGAATAAAATAGTCCGGGCTCATGAGGAAGATATCACCGGCAAGGCAGGCAATCAAGGCGAGAACAAAAATAGTCGACCGATCTTCTCGCTGGCTTCCAAAATAATAATACGTGAGAAGTGATGTCACGATCAAGGGCTTGCTGACGAAGTGTAGCGCAGGGATCTGCGTAAACTCAAAAACAACAACTCCGATAACCGATAAAGTAAAAACTGCGAGTGCAATTTTTTTCATGACTTTGCCTGTGAAGTTTTCAGGTAGATCAAATATAGGAAAGCAAGCAATGCCAAAACACTGCACACGATAAAGGTCACAAAGAAATTACCCGTATCGTTTCCATAGATGAGGCCGGAAGCAAACGCTCCTATTCCAATCCCAAGTTCCATGAAAATGTAAAGCGATGCGATTCCCCTCCCTTTGTGTTCTGGATTGCTAAGATCGGTAGCCCAGGCAAGGAGTGTTGGCGAAGTTGCCCCCTGTCCCAGACCGTAAAAGCATACACCCAACAGTAACATGAATTTAGCATCCGCCAGCGCAATGATGAACATACCGATTGTCATCGTTAGTGATGATACGATAAGTACCGGCTTTCGTCCGAATCGATCTGAAGCCTTTCCACCAATCAGTCTGATGATGAGCGATGAGATGGTAAAGAATGTAAAAATTATCCCTTTATTTTTTATTCCTAAAAAATCACCAAAGTCTGGGAGCACGGTGAAGGCGGCCCCATACGAATAGGCGCATAGAACCATAATGATGCACGGAATAACGACACGTGGTTCGAACAGATCGCGTTTGTGAATTTTGAGTAGTGCGAAACTTACCGGATGTTTTTCCTTTAGGGTTTCCTTAATGTTCAGCAGGATCAAAATAGCGAAGAGTCCGCAGGCTGACGACAAGTAGAACATCATGTTTAATCCGAATTGATTTGCGACTACTCCACCGAGTGCAGGACCCGAAGCCATCCCCAACGTTCCTGCGGTTCCCAGTAATCCCATCGCTTCTCCTCTTCGTTCGGCCGGAATCAAATCGGAAAGCAATGCGGTCTGACCCGTTGGTGTGAATCCGGTTGAAAAACCATGGATCAATCGAAGTAACAAAAATCCAGAGACCGTTGTCAGTATCGGATAAAATAAACTGCACACCAAACATACCATCGACCCGAACATGATTACGGGCTTCCTTCCAAGGCGGTCGGCAAGCTTGCCACTGAACGGCCGCGATAACATTGCTGTAACGGTAAAAAGTGAAATGATCAGTCCTTTATACTCCGCGCCTCCCAACGCAGTCAGGTATGCCGGTAGTTCCGGAACGATCATATTGAAACTCGCGAAGAACAGCAATGAACTAAGGCAGATGAGCCAGAACTGACGAGAGTAGATGGAAATGGAGATCATTTGAAAGTCCAAGCGCCAAATCCCAAAATCCAAAAACCAACTCCCAAAATCGAAATTGAAAGAGTATACTTCCCTTGAGACATTTCTGCTTTTTTGGATCTTGATATTTGGATCTTGGTGCTTGGCATTTACTGCGTTTGTGTTTCCTGAGCACCCAGCAAGAACGCTTTTATGTATTCGTCAAGATCGCCATCGAGCACATTTTGCGCATCGGATCGTTCGACACCGGTTCGCGCGTCTTTCACGAGCTTGTACGGATGAAGAACATAGTTCCTTATCTGTGAGCCGAAATCGATTTTCATCTTTCCAGCTTCAACTTTATCGCGGGCAGCATTGCGTTTCTCCATCTCGAGCTGGTAGAGCTTCGACTTCAGCATCTGCATGGCGCGTTCGCGGTTGGCGTGTTGCGAACGTTCCACCTGACAGACGATAACAATGCCTGATGGCTTGTGCGTCAGCTGAACTTTCGTTTCCACTTTGTTAACATTCTGACCACCTGCACCGCCCGAACGTGATGTCTGAATTTCAATGTCGGCCGGATTGATTTCAATGTTGATGGTGTCGTCTACACGCGGATACACAAACACTGAGGCAAACGAAGTGTGTCTGCGTCCGTTGGAATCGAAGGGTGAAATGCGAACCAGGCGATGCACTCCGATTTCGGATTTCAACTTTCCATAGGCAAATGGGCCATCGATCTCTAACGTAGCAGACTTGATACCGGCAACGTCACCTGACTGATAGTCGACCTGCGTTACTTTGTAGCCGCTCTTCTCTCCCCACATGATGTACATGCGGTTGAGCATATCGGCCCAGTCCTGACTTTCCGTTCCTCCGGCACCTGGATTTATTTCGATTACGGCACTCAGCTGATCTTCTTCAGCGCTGAGCATTTTTTTGAATTCAAGTTCTTCGACAAGCTTGGATGTGCGTTCGTACTCCTTGTCAAGTTCTTCTTCGCCTACATCACCCGCTTCATGGAATTCATTGAGCACTTCAAGATCTTCAAGTGCCTTACTGACATTCTCATACGCGTCCGTCCACACCTTTTTCGTACGGATGTTCTTTAAAATCGTCTCAGCTTGTTTTGGATTATTCCAGAAGTCAGCCTGCTGGGTGATCAGCTCTTCATCTTTTACTTCTACGCTCTTACGATCGTAGTCAAAGATACCTCCTCAAGGCGCTCACACGAGCCTTCAAGTCTTTCAACTGTTCTGTTGTCATGGTTTGTATTGTAGAATTAGGGCGCAATATAGGAACAGACCCCTAAATCCCCTAAAGGGGACTTGAATGCAGCCGTATATTTCTTCATCAATTTGCAAAGATTACCGCTGCCTACTATGTGACCAGGTCATCATTGCACTTGCATTTAAAGTCCCCCTTGGGGGATTTAGGGGTGATCATAAGGTGAGGCCCCGATCGTCCTGGGTGGCAAATAGAATGGTGAACCCTTTTTGGCGGTAAACAGCCGGTAGCGATAGTCCATCTTTTGATATTTCTTTCGGGCAAGAACCAACGGGACACCTACTAGCACGCCTCCAATACAGGCTTTCGAAATTCCGCTGTCCACACTGAATTCGTTGCCTTGAATAACGGAATAGTTAATCTGGTCGATGGCGAAAAGTGCAATAGCGCCCGCGATGAGATAAGCACCCAATCGGTTGTGAAATTTTTGCTGATCAAAATAGATCCGTTCGATCGAGTGGAATGCGATGGTGTCGCGATGCGTCACCACGGATGTGTCAGACAAGTTGTTGATGTATGTGCGCCAGACCCTTGGGTTGTTCTTCACCTTAAATACGATCTCATCTCCGGGATATAAGCGCAGCAAGACGTTCTCGCGTTTCATGAGAATCAACTGCTTCTGACTGAAGGCCGAAACTGAAACGAACAGAACGATGGCAACTGACGCGAACGCTTTCACATTTTCTTTTTTTAAAGCTAAAAAAAATAGCGGACATCGAGCCCGCTATTAAACATAACTAAAAAACTGACTTTACATTTTCACGATCCAGCCGAACGGGTCCGGACGCGTCCCGCGTTTAATGGCTTCAAGTTCCCGGTAGACTTTATTGGCAAACTCGCGTTTTTCTACAGGAGGAAGTTTATAGTCTACACCTTCGTGGCCGATCGACTCGATGTGCGCGATGGTTGCAGCTGTGCCTGCTCCGAAGGCTTCTTTTACTCTTCCGGTTTCGAGTGCGGAAACCAATTCCTTTACTGAAATTTTTCGTTCTTCAACCTTCATTCCCCAGCTGCGTGCAATCTTCAATACACTATCTCGTGTAATGCCATTGAGAATAGAATCACTGAGTGCAGGCGTTACGAGTGTGTCGTCAATGACAAACATTACGTTCATCGTTCCTGACTCTTCAATGTATTGATGTTCCTTTCCATCTGTCCAGATCAATTGATGGTACCCTTGATCTTGCGCAAGCTTCGCGGGATAAATTGCACCGCCATAATTGCCACCGGCTTTCGCATAACCCGTACCACCCTGAACAGCACGCGTGAAGTGCGTTTCGATTTTCACTTTCACCGGTGTGGAATAGTAAGCTCCCACCGGGCTAAGGATAATCATGAATGTAAAATCATTTGACGGGCGGATACCGATGTATTCATCCGCAGAAAACATGAACGGACGAATGTATAATGACGATCCTTCCGCTGTCGGGATCCATTGTCTGTCTGTATCGAGAATAGCGCTGAGACTTTCCATGAACAGGTCTTCGGGAAGAGTCGGCATGCACATTCTTTCTGCAGAGATGTTGAGACGTTTCAGATTGTCTGTCGGACGAAACACGAGTGCTTCACCCGTTGATGAGTGATACGCCTTCATGCCTTCGAATATTGATTGACCGTAGTGCAGCGCAGGAGACGCTGGGCTCATCGGCATGTAGCCATAAGGAACAATCCTGAAATTTTTCCATTCGCCATTGCGATAGTCTGCCAACAGCATGTGATCGCTGTACACTTTGCCGAACGGAAGGTTAGAAAAATCAACTTCTGGAAGTCTTGAACGATTCGATCGCTCTATATCTATCTTAAGTGTCTCTACCATGGACTTGTATTTTGCGGAAAGATACGCAAATTATCCAATCCAACTAACGGTTGTTAGCCTACATTTTAGGTTTCCATGGAGTGTCTTCAATGCCCAATTCAAGCGCCATTTTGCGCGAAAGCACAAAAAGGTAATCAGAGAGTCGGTTGAGGTACTGGATAACGACTGCTTCAACACTTTCCTGTTGATTGAGTGCAATCACGAGGCGTTCTGAGCGTCTGCAAACCGTGCGTGCCACTTGACAAAACGAAACCGACTGATGTCCTCCCGGAAGGATGAACGATTTCATCGGAGGTAGCTGTGCGTCCATCTCATCGATGGCCTTCTCGAGCGACTGGACATCGTCACCCGAAAGCGCTGGGATTTTGACTTTCGTGTTTCCCGGTTCGGTTGCGAGAATCGATCCGATGGTAAATAATCTATCCTGAATGTTGATGAGAAAATCTTTGCGTTTGAAATTCACTTCCTGGTCGCGGAGCAAACCAATCCAGGAGTTGAGTTCATCAACGGTGCCATAGGTCTCGATTCTGAGATCTGCTTTCGAAACGCGCTTGCCACCGAAGAGAGCGGTGGTGCCCTGATCGCCAGTTTTGGTGTAAATTTTCATAATGCAGTTTACCGCTAAGCCGCAAAGCGCGCAACGGTTTCGCAAAGAAAATCGGACAGTCTCATTTGCTTGCAACTTGTAGCCTGAAGCTTGTAGCCTACATCAATGGATCGCTAGGTGGAGACCAATGTGCCGATGCTGTCGAGGTGAAACTGACTCTTCGCGCTAGCGATTGGAGCGGCACCCCGCAGC
>DASWTM010000177.1:0-17814 GCA_036402115.1 Chryseosolibacter sp. | reverse complement strand
TCCTTTCGAAGCTTCGCCAACAATTTGAATGTTGGGCATCTGCTGAAGATATTCGGTAAGCAGATCACGCGCTAATTTTTCATCGTCTACAATAACACAGGTTATGTTCATTGGTGTATGTTTATTGTTGTGTTGGTTACTTATTAAACTGCTTTATTAAATTCCTGATCTTCCTGAGGTTGTGGTGTTGCTGCCGTTTCAGTTTCCTCGGATGGGATAAAGAAACTTACGGAGTAACCCCATTCGTTTGACCTGATCCGCAAGCCCGAACTTGCCCCAAATATACTCTTCAATCGCATATCTGTATTTTTCAAACCTACGCCACTCGAACTCCCATCCATCACTTTTTTCGCCTTTGATCCGAGTCCGTCATCCTTCACTTCAAAAAAGATCATGTTGTTGAAACGCTTGATCGTAAGAACAATTGTCCCACCATCGTCTTTGGGTGCTATACCGTATTTCACCGAGTTTTCTACCAGCGGCTGCAGGATCATCGGTGGGATATGAACACTCAGGCAGGAGAAATCAACTTGCTTCACGAATTTCAAACGCTCTCCAAATCTTACCTGTTGAATGCGAATATAGTTATCAATGAAGTCGAGCTCGTGTATGAGTCGCACCATTTGGTCGCCATGCGAGTCGAGTGCATAGCGGAAGATATCAGATAACTGAGTGATTACACGCCTTGCCTGTTCTTTACTCGAGCCAATCAACGTATTGATTGAATTCAATGTATTAAAAAGGAAATGTGGATTGATCTGAGATTTGAGAAGTGAAATCTGCATTTCTCGGTTTTTGATGTTGAGTTCGGCCTTCTCATCTCCCTCACGCTGCAATCCCTGGAAATATCGGATCACGTAATATACAGCAATCGTAATGATGTATTGGTCGTGGAAGTGTAAGCCTTCCCATTTCAACAATTGTACAAGATGATCTTTCCAGTTCTCGAAGTAGACAAAACCTTCGACATAGTCTTCAAGGTAGTAGGAAAGCGTGCCGATGATGAGGAAATACACGGTGACACCAACGGTATGACCAGCAACCTGGATATAAATGTTATATTTGAATAGCAGATTGCAGTAAAAGAAGATCGCCACGATCAAAATGCACAGCGCTTCAAACAGCGACAACGCATTCCAGAAGATATAGGTATTAGGGGTTTCCAGCTTGTATTCCAGAAATGTTCCGATGGAATAATTGATAGCATACCAGAAACAGAGCAGTAAATATGCCCTTTTCCAGATGCGCGGTATGTCGTCTATAAATTTCAAACTCGTGAAATTGACAATAAAGTTACGTAATGGAAAGGAAAAGCGATTAACACGGGTTAATCAACGGTAAAAATTCAAAATCCTAGATAATCCTACATTACGTTTGACGAACTGTCGTTATTAATGATATTTCGACCTTTAAACAACGTGAAAAAACTCGTTTTTCTGTTATTGCTGGCGATTCCTGCCGTTAGTTGGTCACAAAATTTGACCCTGTCAGCACGCGTTGTTGACGCTGAGACGGAGGAAGCATTAGGGTTTGCTTCCGTGGGAATCAAAGGAATTGCCGTAGGAACGATATCCAACGGCCAAGGCGAGTTCGATTTCCATTTTCCAGCTGCTTACCGCAACGACATTCTGGTCATCAGCATGCTGGGTTACAAAAATTATGAAGCGCCAATATGGACACTGATCGATAACGACATCGATGTAATCAAACTCGAGAAGTCATCTATTGAATTACAGGAAATTGTTGTGTCAGATACGCTCACGGGTGGTGACATTCTTCGCATTGCTCTTTCGCGCATCGAAGATAACTACCCGATGGAGCCCTTTATCTTGGATGGTTTCTATCGTGATGTTAAAAAGGTAGGAGGGACGTACATCTCGCTGCTCGAAGCGGCTGTGAAAATTTATGACGAGAATTATGCTGAGCCGCGCAACAAATTTAAACTACGCGAGAATGTAAGGTTGGTTGAAGTTCGTCAAAGTCTTGGATATGAAAGCAAATTCACGAAGTACTTTGATCAGGACAACCTGCTTGAGGACCTGCTTCTCCACAATAATATCCGCTATCGTCAAATCGAGGAAGATGACGAACTCTTCGCCAGCATGGGCCGCGAGAAGAATTCGTTCTATAACAACCAGGAGATTTATGTGGTCACGCATACGGAGCAGTACAACCTGAAACTGTTTATCGAAAAAGGGAATTTTTCAATCATTCATCTCGAATGGGAAACGAAAGGTTCGAACGAAGAGCTCGGTAAGAAAAAAAATCTCGTCAGTCGTTTTGTCGGACTCAAGAAGACGCTCGACTTCAAAAGACATCAGGGTAAAATGTTTTTGAATTTCGCCTCTGTCACTTCCAAAGTGAATTGGTACGACATTGAATCGAATGACTTGAAATTTGAAACCGAGCTCTTTCAACAGCTGCTCATCAACAACGTAGATGCGAAGCCCAAAACACGCATTGGCTCCACTGAAAAGATGCGCAATTACGGGCTACAATACCAGGATCGCCCATACAACAAAGCCTTCTGGGATAACTACAACGTCATCAAAGAAACGCCACTCGATCAGCAGATTCTTGCTGATCTGGAAAAATTCACACCGCTGGAGAGTCAGTTTCAGGAATACTGAGAGTCAGTAGGCAGTAGGCAAGGTGCAGTAGGCAAATCCAACGAAAAGTAGGCAGTAGGCAAGATTCAGTAGGCAAATTAAATTGCGCGGTGTACGCCTTCGAAGCAGAAGTTTGTGTAAATAATAAAAGAGAAAAGGCAACCACGAGATTGCCTTTTATCTTGTGCCATTTTTTGAATTGATCGCAGGCGTTTGATTTCTTCAGCCTTGCCTACTGACAATTGCCTACTGCCTACTTGAGTTTAGCGAGTGCGTCCTTCATTCGCTTCATCGCTTCCCGAAGGTCTTTCTCCGATGCCGCGTAAGAAAGTCTTACGCAGTTTTCGTCTCCGAAGGCTCCGCCTGGTACCATCGATACGTGGGCAGTTTCGAGCATGAACATTGCAAAATCGTCAGCGTTCTTAATGGTTTTCGTTCCGTCCGATTTGCCGAAGTACGAGCTTACGTCAGGGAAGAAGTAGAATGCCCCTTGCGGGAAGTTTGTTTTGACGCCTGGAATTTCTTTTAAAAGCTGGTAAACTAACTCACGTCTTTTCTTATACTCGCCAACCATTTCTGCTGTTGGCTTTTGATCACCGGTGATGGCCGCGAGTGCAGCGCGTTGCGCGATGGAGCAGTTTGCAGAAGTAATCTGCCCCTGTACTTTATTGCATCCGTCTGCAATCCATTTTGGTGCTGCGATATATCCGACTCTCCAGCCTGTCATCGCGTAACCTTTTGCAAAACCGTTGACCGTGATTGTTCTTTCAAACATTCCCGGAAAGGAGGCAATGCTAACTTGTTCTCCCGTGAAGTTGATGTGCTCATAAATTTCGTCCGCGATTGCAATAAGATTATGCTTTACAACCACTTTGGAAATGTCTTCGAGCTCTTTCTTGGAGAATACGGTGCCTGTCGGATTGCAAGGAGAAGAAAAGATGATTGCTTTTGTTTTTGGTGTGATCGCCTTCTCAAGCTGCTGAGCCGTGACTTTGAAATCATTTTCAATTCCACCTTTAATCATCACTGGCGTTGCTTCTGCCAGTCGTACAAGCGCATCGTAGCTCACCCAGTAGGGAGAAAATACCACTACCTCATCGCCTGGGTTCAACAGCGCGAGCATCGCGTTCGCAATGGATTGTTTTGCTCCATTCGACACCACGATGTTTTCGGCTTTATAGGGGACGTTATTTTCCTTCTGGTATTTTGCGGCCAACGCTTCGCGCAGATCCTGGTAGCCTGCTACCGGAGGATACGCGAAATACTTCCCATCATCGATCGCTTTCTTGGCCGCATCGCAGATATGCTGAGGTGTTTTAAAATCAGGCTCACCCAGACTTAAGCTTACAACGTCAACACCCTTGTTTTTGAATTCACGGGCCTTCGCTGCCATAGCGAGTGTTGCTGATTCTTCAATTGCTTCAATGCGGTTGGAAAGTTTGTTCATAAATAATGGATTGTAATTGGGCGGAGGCAAAGAAAGGGAGAATGGAGAAGAGTTGCAAAATTAGGATGACGGTATTGTTTCCTAACATTTGATAGCCGTACCGAATCAAACTCCAATGACCAATAATCAAATAACAAAGGGTGATATCAAGCGTTTGAATACTCTGTTTGGATTTTGAGATTTGGTTATTGGTGCTTGATGCTACGGCTAGCGGTTTAGCTAAACAGAGTCCTCCCCGTAATGCTCCGCCCAAGCGTGATTTCATCCGCGTACTCAAGGTCTCCGCCAACAGGAACGCCTCGCGCGATGACACTGACCTTTACAGGAAAGTCTTTCATTCGTTTGTTGATGTAGAAGGCCGTAGTGTCGCCTTCCATGGTAGGACTCAGGGCGAGAATGACTTCTTTTATTTCTGATGAGGAAGAATTCAGTCGTTGGATAAGGGCTTCAATTTTGAGATCGCTCGGGCCAACACCATTGACGGGCGAAATTACTCCTCCTAGGACGTGATAGAGTCCGGCATACTGCGAAGTGTTTTCGATGGCCATTACATCTTTCGTGTCTTCCACAACGCAAACGATGCTGCGCTCACGCCTAGGGCTTGTGCAGATACTGCAGACTTCGTGATCAGAAATGTTGTAGCAATGTTTGCAGAATTTTATCTGCGAGCGAAGATTAGTGAGTGCTTCCGAGAGTGCGATGGTGTTTTCCGGTCTTTCTTTAATCAGATGGAGCACCAGGCGTAAAGCAGTTTTTTTTCCAATGCCGGGGAGTTTGGAAATTTGATTTACAGCTTCTTCAATGAGTTTTGATGGATACTCCACAATTACAACCTATAGGATGCGGGCATCAATGCCGGCTTCACAGATGGATTCGCGCAACGGTTTCAGGAAATCAAAACTTCCGGATTTCACAGCGCACTTTCCTTTATAATGGATGAGCAGGGTACATTGCTCGGCTTGTTCCGGTGTGTGTTTGCAAACACGAATAAGCGTTTCGATCACGTGGTCAAAGGTGTTCACATCATCATTGAACACGACCAGATCCATGAGGTCAGTCGTCTCAACAGCTTCGAGAACGTCTACTGCTTCTTCATGCTGGTGAAATGGTTTCATAAACTTCCTTTTTATCAATGATAAGTACAAAAGTAAGCAATTTCAGAAGTATAAAAGTTCAGATTCGGTGAATTCCTTGCCAACTCCCTGAAAACCATGACCCATTTGGATATTTCTTTGATTATTATTGCCCTTTATTTTTGAACGCATGAGCCCAGTTCTAGTCGCTTCCATTATTGCCGTTTATTTCGCTGTGTTGATCGCAATTTCGATTGTCACCTCCAAAGGCGCGGACTCGACCACCTTTTTTACCGCGAACCGGCAGTCGCCTTGGTACCTGGTGGCTTTTGGGATGATTGGCTCTTCGTTGTCAGGCGTAACGTTCATTTCCGTGCCTGGCAACGTTGGAAAAATAGGCTTCGGATATTTTCAGGTTGTGCTGGGATATCTGCTGGGCTACTGGCTCATCATCGGGATATTGATGCCGCTGTACTACCGACTCAACCTTGTCTCCATTTACACATACCTCGAGAAGCGTTTCAACTTTTGGTCATACAAAACAGGCGCTGGGTTTTTCCTTGTTTCCCGCACGCTAGGTTCGGCACTCCGACTTTATCTCGCGGCCACCGTGTTGCAGCTTTTTTTGTTTGATGCGTGGGGCGTTCCTTTCTTCGTTACGGTGGCGACAACACTGTTGCTGATATGGGTTTATACTTTCAAAGGTGGTGTCAAGACCATCGTGTATACCGATTCATTCCAAACGATTTTTCTCGTCTCGGCTGTGTGTATTGCGGTATGGCAGATCTCGGACGATCTTGGTCTTTCGTTTTCGGGTCTCGTTGATGTGATCAAAAACAGTGAATACTCGAAGATGTTCTATTTCGATGATGTAAACTCACCGATGTTTTTCTGGAAACAGTTTCTGGGCGGTGCATTCATCACCGTAACGATGACGGGTATGGATCAGGAGATCATGCAGAAGAATCTTACGTGTAAAAACCTGGGTGAAGCACAGAAGAATATGTTCTGGTTCAGCATCACCCTTGTCATTATTAATCTGTTGTTCCTGACGCTTGGAGCGTTGTTGTATTTGTACAGCACACAAAATAACATTCCAATTCCTGCCTCAACCGATGAGCTATTCCCCTCGCTTGCATTCTCGAAATTCAGTTTGCTCGTGGGAATCTTCTTCCTGCTCGGCATTATTGCGTCATCCTACGCGAGCGCAGATTCCGCTCTTGCAGGATTGACAACTTCCTTCTGTATCGACTTCCTGAACTTTAAAGACAAACCGGAGAGTGTAAAACAACGACAGAAATTTTATGTTCATTTAGGCTTCTCACTTTTGTTCCTGGTGATCATTGTCATTTTCCGGGAAGTGAATGAACGAAGTGTGATCGATGCGGTGTTGACCGTAGCCGGATACACGTATGGTCCGCTCCTTGGACTTTTCACTTTCGGCCTCTTTACCAAGTTTCAAGTGAAAGACAGACTTGTTCCGATTGTGTGCATTCTTTCGCCAATCCTTTCCTACATCATCAGCCTCAACTCGGAGGAGTGGTTTGGCGGATATAAGTTCGGCATCGAGATCCTGATCCTAAATGGAATGATTACGTTCATTGGATTGCTCCTGGTGAGCCGAAGGGGCCAGCGTGTGGAGGCGATATAATTTTGGCGCGGCAGATCGAAGATCCCCTGACTTCTCACTACCGTCATTCAGAGCGGTGAAGGTGCGAAAGCACGTGGGAGCGAAGAATCCTCTCATCCAAAGTGACAACCGCTGTAGGCAGGAGATCCTTCGATTGTCAGAGCTTCGCTCTGTCAATCTTTGGATGACGGTCTGAAGTGAGGGAGCTTCCGCTCTGTCAATCTCTGGATGACGGTTTTGAAATGAGGGGGCCTTCGCCAACACTCACCACCGCACTGTTCTGAATCTCTCAACGAGCTTGTATCCAAGTGCTTTTTAAAAATACGCTGCGTTTCTTGGCGCCTTGGCGGCTTCGGATGCGAGGCGATCGGGATCTTCGATTTGCGGTAAAACAAAAAAGGCTGTCGTTGCCGACAGCCTAGTAGACTAAAACCAACCCCTCAATCGACTCTTTGCAGCCTTGGCGGGCTATATCTTTAAGTAATTAATTTCTTTAACGCGATTTCCTTTCGTGATCCTCACTGTGTACGAGCCTTGATCAACGTCTCTGAAATCGATGAACAGCTTTCTCTTTTCAAGTTTCTGCGATGTAATCACCGCACCTTTTGATGACACAATCTCAACCGTTGCACCAACAAATTTCTTGTCCGTCTTCAGTACGAGCAGACTGTTATGTTTGCTTTTTACCGCACTAACACCTTCATTGGTTGTTGTGGCGGATGCCGATAGAACCATCACCAGAAGGGCTATCGCTAGTATTAAAATCTTGGGTTTATTCATGACGTAGTAACACCAAACCCTTCGCCAGAATTGTGCCGATGTAAGTAAAACCCTGTTTTTACGCAGCAGAAGGGCTTACTCAGGTAAAATCATCCAGTTTTGGGATAACTGGTTCTCAATTTGAACTTGGATTTATAAAAGCTCGCGGGCTGGATCCCAAAAAATTTCCTTGAAGTTTTTCACTTTATCATTCACCACACTCACGCCCTCTCGCTTCAGGAGTCTTTCCATTTTTTCCGGTGGCTTGAAGTGATGCTTTCCGGTGAGCAAGCCGGAGCTATTGACCACGCGATGTGCGGGAACATCTTTCGGGCACCCGTGCATCGCCCATCCTACCATACGTGCACTCGATTTCGCTCCCAGATAATTTCCAATCGCGCCATAGCTTGTAACGCGCCCTTTCGGGATGAGTCGGGCGACTTCATATACGTCTGCGAAGAAATTCGATGAAGAATCGTACTTTTTGTTACGTGGCATCCCTTGAAGTGTTGAACTTGCTAAATTTACGGCTCCATAAATAAAAAACGTTAACCTATAATCGTGAAGAAGAGTTTTTTCATAGCGTTGTTCAGCTTCGCATGCTGGCAGATTTCCTATAGCCAGCATACAAGTCTGATCTTTCCAGACTCACTCGGATGGAACACCGTGAAGGAGAATGAAGAATTAAAATTTTCTGTGTCAACGAATCGGTCGGAACGCGCCAGGTTTAGCATGGAAGGTGGAGAAGGCTCAGGAATACAATTCGACTCCCTGGGCAATTTTGTGTGGAAACCATCATTCGACTTTGTTGATCGCGTGGCGAAAGTCAAGGAACTCAATGTAATCTTCGAGGCATACTGGAAGGATGGCAAACGTGAGCGCCAACCGATAACATTCAATGTGTTACACGTGAATCGTCCACCCGTTGTGGAAGACCTTCCAATTTTTTATGTGAAGCTGGGGACAAGCAACTCCTACCAGATCGCGCCTGAGTATGTTTATGATCAGGATGGCGATCCCCTGGTATTTCGTTCTATTCAGTCGCAGATGCCGGAAGGCGTGACGTTGAACTCACAAGGGCAATTCCAGTGGACCCCGTCAAGAGGACAATTCAGCGGACTGAAGACGAATCCATTATTCCTCGATTTTATTGTGCAGGATCAGCCTGACAAAGCTGAGGTACGAGGCAGACTAAAGGTGGCGCAGACACAACAAGATCTTCCAGCCGAGCTGCTCATCGTTCCGGGTGATTCCCTGGTGACGATCAAAGAAGATGAGACGCTCAACCTCAAAATCTATATCTCCGATCCAAACGGTGACGACAATGTGAGCAATGCAGGATTCGTGTCGAACGATAAGCGCATTCCACTGACAGCATTAAAGGGGAACACGCAACTTCAATATGAGTTTACCTGGATGCCGGGCTACGACTACGTTGATGATGGACAAGGTTCAATTACCAGTGATGTAACGTTTTTTGTGCTGGACAAATCTGCAAATAGAACACAGAAGCGTGTTCGTATTAAAGTAACGGATGCGGAAAACCTAATTAAAAAAGACGCGCACCTCTTTCAAAAGTATCGCAACAATCTCGCGGAGGCTTACTTGCTGATCACCCAGCTGGATGTCAATCAGAAAAAATTAAATCAGGACTATAAGCGTGCAAGAAAAGGAAAAAAGAATCGTTCTATATTAAATGCCTCACTGGGTGCCGTTACAGGTTTGTCGCCTGTTGTGATCGAGCAGCCCGATCAGTCAAAAATCGTTTCAGGCGTGGGAGGAACAACCGTTCTCACCCTTGGTACATTGGAGGCTACGGAGGTGATTGGTCGTTCGAAGGAATCGATCATGGATAAAATTAAAAACACGATTGATATTCGCAACCGCGCTCAGACCGCTGGCGATGAGTTTGCACGGAAGTATGCTTTGAAGAACGCGCGGAGAAATGCGGAGTTCGATAAGGACATTGAAAAATTGAGACTTGTATTAAACGATCAGCGAATTGTATTGCTCGAACTTGATGCATACACTAAGAATGCAGCCCGCGTGGATGATAAAGATCTTAAGAAAGCATTTGTAGATTTTGCGGATGAGCCTGGCAGGTAGGGGGTATCTCCAGCAGTACGCAAAAAAGGTTCACGAAATAAATCCGTGAACCTTTCTCTTTTATGATGCATTCCGTTAGCGGAAAAACTTCTTGATGAGGTTTATGGCTTTGTTTTCCTCTGCGCTCTTTCCTGACAGCATCGCATTAAAAATTTTCCGATCGTCTTCCGATACATCGGTTTTAAAGTCGATGGAGGCTGTGTCAAAAGTTTTTGCCCCCATCTGCCAGCTCGGAAAAGATCGCTCCTGGATTGGCGCACTTGTTAGCAGAACGGCATTCGTATGACGTTTATCGGTTTTTATTTTGTCGTAGAGCTGCATGATCTCCGTGTATTTCCCTTCGATGTATTGCACAAATTTGGTTTCTGAATACAGCAATACGCCAGTAATGTCGTGCTTCGAGTTATTCTTCCGGCACGACTCCAGAATTTTTTCAATTTCCGCCTGGGTACAATTTTGGGCTCGGTTACTCACATAGATAAGATGCGATAGCATAAAAGATTTGGTTTATCTGAAGACTTAAACCAGTAGCACGCGCAAATGTTATCCAGGAGGATCACCACTCGCAACTTTCTTTTTTAGGTGTTTGGTGCAAACGTGTTCGGTGCATTATTCCTGCGCAGAAACGTGGCATCCACTGAATACTTACCCGCACCTTTAATCAATCCATTCAGGGACAGCGCTATTGTCAGTATAAAAAATTCCACACCCTCCGCAGGTTGATTGTTGAACCAGTTCATGAAGAATCCATTCTGGAGGTGCATCGATGCAGCACCAAGCATGATGACGGCCAGTATCAACGATATTGGGCGTGTAAAGAGGCCAACAGCGAGTAGAAGCATTCCAAACGATTCTATGATAATGACAATAAATCCTAAGATCCACGGAAGACCAACGGTGTCTGTAAAGTAGCTCATGGTTCCTTCGAAACCATATCCGCCAAATGCTCCAAGAAGTTTCTGCAGGCCGTGTGGGAAAATTACGACAGCCAGGGTTACTCGGAGGATCAACGTTGTAAAGTCGTTCGTATCGGTTGCAAATATTTTTGTTCTCATATGATGTTGTGTTTTAGCTTCCATAAAAAAATTGTTCATGCACGATCTTATTATCGCGCCAGCGCTGTACTGATACCTGTGTGTAATTTCTGACGCCCCAGTCTTTATGTGTATAGTCGTACTGCCATTGCACCATCGTGGTGTTTTCGCCTACGGCAACGTCCAGCACTTTCGCGCTTCGGAAGTCGATCAGGCTGGCGAAGAAATTTTCTTCCCGACTGCGGTTAGCGTTTTTTCCGACTGTGGGTGGCAGGTTGTTTTCCTGCATTACTACATCGTCTGCATAGAATTTTTCAAAAGCATCGAGTGGCTTGCCTTGCAATACCATTTCGTTCAGCTCGTGAATCAATGTTTTAATTGGTGTCATACAATTGAATTTTTGTTATGACAAAACTATCTGCGCTGCGGGCCGGGCGCATTGAAGTGAAATAAGAAAGGATCTTAAAGTAGTTTAAGAATCGGCCAGCTTGCGTCTGATCTGGCTTAGAAATTCCGGGGTCATCCCCAGGTAAGAGGCGATCTGGTGCTGGGGCACGCGTTGTTCGATGTTTCGGTAGCGCTTGACAAAATCGAGATAACGATCCTTTGCCGGCTTGCAAAGGTTGTCGACAATTCTCCGCTGATGTGCCACAAAAGCTTTCATCAGCATGGTGCGATACATCACGTTAAATTTTGGAATGCGTTCGAACAGCGTGTTGAAATCAGTCCGCTCGATCTGTAACACCTCCGTGTCCTCAACCGCATCGATATTGAACGTTGCGGGCGTTCCGTTCATCAGGCTATCCATGTCCGAAATCCACCAGTCTTCAACGGCAAATTGAATAATGTGACTGTTGCCGTCTGGGTCAACGAAGTATGCCTTTAAACAACCTTTTACAACGTACGTTTCGTATTTACACTCATCACCCGCCTGAACAACAAATTGTCGTTTCAGATACTTGCGCGACCTAAGAATTGAAAGAAAATATTTTTCCTCTTCGGCATCGAGCTGGATGTAGCGGGAAATATAATTGAGGATGGGCTGACTCATTAATCTTGTCCCGAAGATAATATAATTGCAGTCTAAAAAATGCTTGATAATCGCGGTAAGGGTTGCAAACTGCTCACCTTGTGAGGTTGAATATTTTTTACTCGCAAATCTTACATTGATACAATTCCCGTGTTTGAAAAAACCTACCTTGTATTTTCTAAACCCTAATCTCTATGCAGTTTACCAACGCTATCACCGTTGAACGCAAAAGTCTGGCCAGCAACCGATGGCTCCAATTGTTTCTCGTTATCTTTTTCTCGGTTTGGATGTCAACGCTGATCGGAACGAGTGACATCAGTAACTGGATTCTTGAAAATGCGCTCGTCATCATGTTTCTCATTTTCCTGACAGTATCGTATCGCCATTATCAATTCAGCGACTTAAGCTATCTTCTGATCTGCGTCTACTTATGCCTTCATGTTTATGGTTCGAAATACACCTATGCGGAAAATCCGTTTGGCTACTGGCTGCAGGATGCACTCGGAACTGCGCGCAATCCGTACGATCGGCTTGTTCATTTTTCTTTCGGTTTCCTGTTAGCGTATCCGATGCGCGAAGTTTTTCTCAACTGGCTGAAATTTCCGGTGTGGGTGTCCTGGGCGCTCCCAATAGAAATAACACTTTCAGTAAGTGGTTTGTATGAACTTATTGAGTGGGCCGTTGCCGATTTATTTTTCCCTGCGCAGGGAGCTGCGTACCTGGGCACGCAAGGCGATATCTGGGACGCCCAAAAAGATATGTTTCTTGCAACGTTGGGTGCGATTCTCGCCACAACTATCGTATCCGTTATTAAAAAGTCATTGAGTATAGAGCGGACAGAAAATTAGAACACAAAAAAAGCCATCCTGACGATGGCTTTTCTTTTTTCTGCTCGTTTGTTTAGTGCTGATTTTCCCGATCTGCAGCCTGTACATCCCGGACGTTTTTCTGTACCGCCACCGCAGCAAAGAGTGCGAGTAAAAATGCAAAGGCGTCAAATCCTTTTTCACTCGGCAAGAGACTCGCGTTCCATAGCCCAACCGTTAGAAGAATGATGGCAAGAATGGTAGAGAACCAACTAAGACCATAATAAATATCGGTCACGGGCAGGTTTTCGAGTCGGTCGCGCACGGCTTTCTGCAGCGAAACAACCGAGAAAAGTCCATACATCAGCACGGAAAAGTAATAGCCTTTTTCATTGAGCTGCATGTCGGAGCGCCAAAGACCGATCAGGTAGCCGATCATGCCTGTTCCTAACGCAACCCACGATGCGCCAATAAATGCACTGGATGGTTTCTGTGTCATAATTATAGAGTTAAGTGAGAAATGAATCGGATGCTGTTTGAGTTTTCGGATGTGAAAGTCAACAGTTAGTGGAATTGATGTGGAACATCATTGCTGTTAAAACGATTAAGGCACTCGTCATGTTGTTTCAACCTGATATTTAGAGCATGTCTAACTTTATCGTTTTTTATAAAATACTGATCGGAACATGAAACCTTAGTTTATGATAAGGTTTCTGAAAATTTTGAGTTGTGTTTATTCGCGATGAATTGTATCAAATTGACGTGGTTCCGTGTATCGCTTTCGATACAAAATCATCCTCCCCCAATTTGTAACTGATTGAAATTGACTGTTTTAAAAAATGGTATGTATTTAGCGATGATGGCGACATCCAATAGAAAGTTATGATTCGAAATTATATCCTCACCACGCTACGTTCGTTTTGGAAAAACAGAAGTCATGCGTTTATCAATATTCTTGGCTTATCGCTCGGCATCACCTGTTCGATCCTGATTTTCCTGATTCTTCGATTCGAGTTGAGTTACGATACGTTCCATTCGAAAGGAAACCGGATCTATCGGATTGTCACTGAATACTATGGTGAGGAGACAGGCTACAACTCCGGTACAACGTATCCACTACCTGTCGCCCTGCGAAACGACTTTGCAGATCTTGAAAAAGTAGTATTGGTTGACAGCAACATGGGAGATCCGGTGCTGACAGTCACGCGCAAGGATGGTACGCAGGACCGCTTTAAGGAAACACGCGCTGCCTTTGTCGACCCGGAATATTTTCAGGTCTTCGATTACCAATTCAAAGAAGGAAATGCATCAGCTTTAACCACGGAGAAAACGGTAGTACTAAGTGAGTCGATGGCGAAAAAATATTTTGGTGACACCCCCGCCATGAACCAGGTCATCAACTTTAACAATCAATTTGATGTTACTGTTACGGGAATCATTCAGGATCCTCCCGTGAATACCGATCTTCCGTTTCATGTTTTGCTTTCATCGAAATTAGGCGCTGACAAACGAGGATGGGACGGATGGGGCGCCACCGCATCTTCAGTCCAGTGTTATGTTTTGCTGAATGCGGAGACAACGGAGCAGCAATTTGAAAGTAAGTTGAAGGGATGGCATTTGAAGTATTTTACGGGTGAAGAAGAGGAGGATGGAAAGAACCGCGCGTACTTCCTGCAACCGCTTCAAGAAATACACTTTGATACAAACTTTTTCAACTTTGGAAGGAGAACAATTTCGAAGCTGACATTGCTGACACTTTTCTTTATCGGTGTCGTGTTGCTGGTGACAGCCTGTATCAATTTTATCAATCTCAATACCGTGCTCATTATTAATAGAGCAAAAGAAGCCGGCATCCGTAAGGTAATGGGCAGTTCCCGCAGTCAACTTGTTCTACAATTTCTTGGCGAGACGCTGATCATCACCGTTATTTCACTCATCATCTCAACAGGTCTTGCAGAGTTAGCGATCATCCATGTCACGCCTTCGCTGGGTTATCAGTTAACCTTTAATCCACTGTCCGATCCGGCTACGATAATTTTTCTCATTGTGCTTCCAGTGGTAGTCACTGTCCTGTCTGGTTTGTATCCAGGGTTGTCGTTATCGCGGTTTCAGCCTGCGCAGGCACTTAAGAAAAAGATTACGGGAACACCCGGTCAGGGACTTACCTTGCGCAGAAGTTTGATTGTTTTTCAGTTGATCATTTCGCAAGTGCTGATTGTCTGTACGATCATTTCCGTTCAGCAGATCAATCACTTCATGGCGCAGCCACTGGGGTTAAACAGCGAGGGCATTGTGGAATTTGAGTTGCCCGAAAATAAGCCTGAACTCATTAAGACGTTGCGTGAACGGTTATTGCAGATTCCAGGTGTGCAGGCAGTGTCAATGAGTAACACAGGATCGACATCTAGCAACACCTGGGGAGGAGATGCAGAAGCCACGTTGGATGGAAAAATTGTGGATGTGAATTCGAACGTGAAGTTTGCTGATCATAACTATCTAAAAACGTATCAACTCACGCTCCTGCACGGTGAAGATCTTATTGAGTCAGACACCGCTACACGAATTGTCGTAAATGAATTATTCGCGAAGAACCTTGGTTTCGAAAACGTGCGAGATGTCATCGGTGTGCATGTGAATATGTGGGGACGCAGGGCAAACGTTAGTGGTGTTGTAAAGAATTTCAATACTAACAGCTTGCATCAGGATCTGCGGCCTACGGTAATATTATGCAGCACCAATTCTTATTACCAGTGCGGGGTACGCATGGAAACCAGTGATGTTGCCGCAACGATGGCGAAAATCCAGGATACATGGGAAGCAGTGTATCCAAAATATGTTTTTGAATCACAGTTCCTGGATGATACGATTGCTCAGTTCTATGATGGCGAACGAAGAAATGCTTACCTCATCGGCATTTTTGCGGGGGTAGCAATTTTCATTGGTTGCATTGGCTTGTTTGGATTGGTGTCTTTTATGGCGCGAAGCAAAACCAAAGAAGTGGGAATCCGAAAAACGCTGGGTGCTTCGGTCCCGCAGGTGATTGGATTGTTCTCAAGGGAGTTTGTTATCCTCGTGACAATTTCATTTGTGATCTCAGCGCCACTTGCCTGGTATTTTATGGAAGGCTGGCTGGAAAATTTTGAATACCGCATCACACCGGGGATCTCGACATTCCTGATCGGTGTTTCCGTAACCTTTGTCGTAGTGCTGGCAACAGTGGGAATTAAATCGTACAACGCTGCCATTGCTAATCCGGTTGATTCGTTACGTGACGAGTAAATACACGCGAACGATTACCGAGCGTTTACGTAACGATTCTTCGTTTGACGGACGTGTACATTCCGCATGCCTGTGTAAACCCAAACTGGCGATAAAACGATGCGAGGTGGTCTCCTGTGAATAGCCCGACCGTTGCGCTTTCCGCTCCGTACACCTCAAGCCACCGCATGATGTGCTGCATCAGCGCGGTACCAATCTGTTTATGTTGCCACGCAGGATGTACAATCACATCCTTGACATAATAGAATGACCGGTGATCACCCATCAGAAAACCACAACCAATCATTTCGCCACTGTCATTGTCCTCTGCAACCACCGTGTATACTGCGGTGTTGATTTGCTGTATCATCGCAGCGTTGGTCGATGGCTGCCATCCCACCGATTCCGCAAGTTGTCGCAGTTGATCAACGGTTGGTGATTTTGATGTGATAACAATTGACGATGGGAATTGTCCTTTGGTCCGCTGCACCGTTGCGCGCTCCGCGAACGTCACATAATAGCCATTTACATCGCGGACCGTATATTCCATAAAACCCCACGGGCGCTGGACAAGCGCGATAACAATGTCTGCCTTGTTTTTTCGATGAGACTCATAAAGTTTTTCGACCTCTTTGACATTCAGCCAAACCGACTCGCCTTTCACGCGCTGTGCTATTGCTGCATCCAATGAAAACTGAAGAAAGGCTCCACCATTCCACGACACGCCTCCATGGTTGGGTGGTTCGCCCCAGGTCCACTTGTCGGGAAATCCAAGAATTTCGTGGTAGTAATTTACCGTGGCAGACACATCGGCCACAGCCAGCACCGGCTCGGCATGGATGATAGATGGTTTGGAGACAGTGTTGTTCATAGCGTTACATAGAACCCTCGCGAGAGCCTGTGCGATTCAAAGGGTCCCGATTCCTCAAGTCTATTTTATAAAAATAAGGTATTTTGGTTTTATGCTTTCGAGGCCGCTAGCCCAAGATTTTAGATGTACATGACCCTCGAGTTTTCTTATCTTAGCAAGTCAAAAATGTTTTAAACCTACTCGCTCGCCAGTCTTCTTTCAATGCAATACGTCCACGATAAATTTTTACTTGCCGCCACTGACCTTTCAAACCACCTGGGTTGCCCTCATCTTACGCAACTTCAGCGCAAAGTGGCGCTTCGTGAAATTTCAAAACCCAGCTGGCGCGATCCTTCCCTGGATGTTCTGATAAAACGTGGCCAGGAGCATGAGGCCGCCTACGTTAATTTTCTTGAAAAGAAAGGGTTGTCCGTTGTTAACTTGAATGGTAAAGCTGTGGAGGATGTTGTTCTCGCCATGGAAAAGGGTGCGGACGTCATCGTGCAAGCTGGCTTGAAAGATGGTGATTGGCTGGGCAGTGCCGATATTCTTCTGAAGGTAGACGGGCGCAGCAGATTTGGAGACTGGTCTTACGAAGTGCAGGATACCAAGCTCGCACAAAATACAAGAGCGTCAACAATTCTTCAGTTGTGTTTGTATACCGAGATCCTGGCCAAACTTCAGGAATGTGTGCCTGAGAAAATGTATGTGGTGAAGCCTGGAGACGATTTTCCATCGGAAGCGTATCGTTATGCAGAGTTTGAGGCGTACTACAAGCTTGTCAAGCAGAATTTTGAGCAGGTGATCAGGGGAGGCGCACTTGCTACCTATCCTGATTCGGTGGAGCACTGCAACATCTGCGCATGGTGGCAAGTGTGCGATAAGGTGCGCCACGATGATGATCATTTGTCTCTCGTTGCCGGAATCCGATCAATGCACATTGTCGAGTTGCAGCGGCAAAGCATCAATACGCTGGAGCAATTCGCTACGTCCACAACATTAGAAGATCCTCTGCGCGGTAATCGGGAAACATTCTTGCGAAAGCAAGCGCAGGCGAAAGTTCAGCTGGAGGGCCGCGAGCAAAAGCGAATGTTGTATCATTCGATTCCGCTCGAAGCCGGCCGCGGCCTACACCGGCTGCCTGAGCCTAATGAAGGCGACATCTATTTCGATATTGAAGGTGATCCTTTTTATGCGGATGGTGGACTTGAA
>DASWTM010000176.1:0-11025 GCA_036402115.1 Chryseosolibacter sp. | reverse complement strand
CGCACTACGGCAACCGGTGATGAGCGCGTTGTCTTTATTGACCGCATGAAGATTTTGAAGGACGGAACGCTGGTAGTCGAAGGACCTACTACCTCACCACAGCCCGTGCCTCAGCGCCAGTAGGAACGGTTTGCAATTAACTACTCCGATCTCAATGCTTTCACCGGGTTGCTTATCGCGGCCCGTATTGACTGGGTTGACACCGTCATCAATGCAATAACTACGACCGTTAAGGCAGCGGCAGCAAAAATCCACCATCCTATCGAAATCTTGTAGGCGAATGCATTGAGCCATTGGTTCATCGCAACCCATCCTATCGGACTTGCAATAACAATCGACACCAGGACGAGTTTTACAAAGTCTGCAGAAAGGAGACTGACGATGTTAAAGACACTTGCACCCAACACTTTCCTGATTCCAACTTCCTTGGTGCGCTGCTCGGCTGAGTGTGTAGCGAGCCCAAATAAGCCAAGGCAGGAAACAAGGATTGCCAGCACTGAAAAACATAACACTATTTTTCCCGTGTTCTGTTCTAACCGGTATTGATTCTCCAGTGCCTGGTCGAGAAACTGGTAGGATGGCGCTGTTTGCTGCTCATACTTTTTATAGATCTTTTCAACGGCTGCGATGGCTTGCCGCACCTGGCCTGCCCGCGCACGCACAAGAAGTGACGTGGACCATGATGACGGCCAGTTTCGCAGCAACATCGGCTCGATGGAAGTGGTCATTGCCTGAAAATGAAAATCGTTTACCACTCCGATAACGTATCCTTCTTTATCCCAGAAAGTAATCTTTTTGCCGAGGGCGGACTCGGGCGTGTAGCCCATCCGCTTAACTGCCGTCTCGTTGAGAATATAGGCTGAGATGGAATCGCTCGCTATTTTCGGATCGAAGTTTCTGCCTGCAATAAGTTTCATCCCTGTTGCTGCGATAAAGTCCGGATCCACATTCATGTGTGTCAGCAGGAAATTGTCACCTTCGGTCTGTCCCTCCCAGCTTGATCCGGTAGTAGAACTTGTGTTTTCAACCATGTTGCTTGTGGTGATCGTAGCGTTAACAACGGAGGATTCATTAAGCAAATCACCCTTCATCAATCGTGCATATTTTCGCACATCGTTTTTCAAATGCAGGTCGATGAGGTTATCTTGATCAAATCCGAGATTTTTCTCCTGGAGAAACATCAGCTGGGAATAGATAACGATAGTGCCAATGATGAGAATAACTGAAAAGGAAAATTGTACAACAACAAGCGTCTTCCGAAACAACATTCCAGACGTTGAGGTGAAATATCCCTTCAACACCTTGGCCGGCTGAAACACTGAAAGGTAAAATGCGGGATAAAGACCGGCCATGAACGTCAATATGGCTGTACACAGCATGAGTGTCGCTACAAATCGTATATCATCGAGCGGTGTGATGAGTTGTTTGCCGGAAATTTCGTTGAGCAGTGGTAACGATAATTGAAGGAGAAAGAGCGCCAACAGAACAGCGAGCGCTGTCATGAGGAACGTCTCCACAAGAAATTGTCCGATGAGTTGCTTTCGCACTGCTCCAACCACTTTACGAACGCCCACCTCTTTTGCGCGGTTCATGGCACGAGCAGTGCAGAGGTTGATGAAATTGAATATAGCGATGACCAGCACGATTACTCCTACCGCCACAAAAATCCGAATGTAGGTGAAGCTGCTGTGTTTAGCCCAGTCCGTCTGAAAGGCAAAATCGGAATGAAGATATATATCATGCAGATGCTGAAGATGTAGCGTTGTCTTTCCCTCTTTGTCAAATTTATCCAGGTAACGGAAAATGGATGACGTGAGCAACCCAACATCTGACTCAGGCTTGAGTGCGATGTACGTGTGATAGTTATTACTGTTCCAACCGAAGTTGTTCGAATCCACCTCTTCATGCTTCAATGACAATAGTGCGTCAAATTGCAGATGAGAATTGACCGGTGGGTTTTTCGCGACACCAACCACAGCGAGTACGCGATTGTTCAAGATCACTTCCCTCCCAATGATGTTTTCGGTTTTCCAGTTCGCGCCAAATAGCGCTGCTGCAGTACTTTCCGTTAGCACGATATCATCAACTCCGGTTAGAGCACTCTTAGCATTCCCAACCATGAGAGGAAAGTTGAACATATGAAAGAGGCTATTTTCCGCGAATAGTACATTGCCTGGTTCAATTGAATTTTGCGCAGCGGTAAGCACCGGTGCCCGCCAGAATCTCCCGATTCTGCAAGTTTCTTCGATGACCGGAAAATCGTTGGACAACTCTTTGGCTAGAGGTCCGGGGGTGCTGGCCACATTGTAGAAATTGCCAGCCTGTTCCTGAATTTCGGTAACGCGGTAAATGTTGGTGTTTGGGTGAAATCGGTCGTAGCTCAATTCGTCATACGTATACAACGCGATGGCTATGCAGCAAGCGAAGCCTACGCCCAGCCCTCCGATGTTGATGACGGAATAGGTTTTGTTTTTGAGGATCTGTCGTAAGGCGACAAGGAAGAAGTTCCTGATCATGGAAATACGTTTAGGTCGTTATCGTCATTCCAATAGACGTGCCAGTATATAACAGTGCTGCAAGGGTTTTGTTAGCGAATTGAGTCCCGGCATGTTCGATATTGGGTTTCTTTGTGCGCTGGCGATCATAAAACTTATTAGGAACCAGAACGCGTGATAAGCTCTACCGTTGCAGCGACTCAACGTTGCTTGAGACGTTCTAAAACGTTTTTGGCCGCTGCAATTCTTTTCTCCAGTCCCTTCCGGTAGCGCCAGCTTTGGCGTTCTGGATCATTGTTGACAACTTTAATCTCACTTTCCAGTTCGCTCAAATACTGGCTGGCTAGTGCGATGTAATGAGCGATGGTCTCAGGGTTCTGAAAACCCCCTCCATCTACGGAAACATACACAGGTGTTGTATGTGCAGCCAGGCTGTTGCCCGCGTTCACCCTCAAAGCAATCCAGCATCCGCGTAAGATTGCTAGGTCGTGTTTAACAACGGTCTCGCCATTAGTCGGTGTCGTCAGCGTAATAGGAATCGATTTGCCGCTGACAATCAGTTCGACTCGTTCAATAGGTACCTTGTCAGGGTGGCCATATAACCCTCGCCTCTATCGATACTGTTGTGCCTTTTGACAGATGTACGGTATCACCGGGTAGTTTTCCATTCACCGTAAACGAGAGCATCGGGCCGCTGGTGACAAACGTGTGGCCTTTGCCGAGGGCATTCCGCCACGCCTGATAGGTAAATGGCTCATCAACGTATGTGTAAAACCTCACATTGCCAATCCTGGCGTTGCGCTCAGGCCTACCGTTGTCATGATCATGTCCGCACCAGGGGAAGTCGGATCCAGCAATGGCTGTCACAGCGTATCCAAGGTCGAGCATGTGATAGTAGTATTTGGTATGTAACGGATTTTCATCCAGGCAATACTGCAAGAGTTCAAGCATGTCAACCTTTCCGCGCAAGCCATCCAGCATCAGTCCTCGATAGCCGTGAAAGCTTTCCGCCTGATGTGCATACCCGGTGAGGCCACCGAGTTGACGGAGCTTATCAAAAACGTTGTCGTAGTAGTAATACTCGTTCGCGAAACGCACGGGTTTTGCAGCTCCGATGGCGAGAGCATGTCCAAGTTCCGGAGTGCGTGGATCTTCCTGACCTGAAGCGAGGAAGAACTTGTCACGCTCAAATACTCCACTGCTTCCCCATGCATACTGATCATAGTACGTTGCCCAGAAGTCGCCCATCTTAAGGAGAATGCCCACGCGAAGATCTTCTGCTTTGATCCAGGTCATCAGCAACGGATCTTCAGCCGGGGATCTGCGAATATGAATATGGCCATCGGCCGAATACCATTTCTTTGACGCCATGTCGATCCATCGTTCCAGGCGGATATTGATAATCTTGCTTTCGTTGGGGGCAACGCTAACCTTTATCGTTTCGTCATGGTATTCACTTCCTTTTGATACTGTCACGACATAGCCACCAGGCGGTAACCCCAATTCAAAATGATCACTTACATAGAATGAGCTGTCAGGCTGAAACCCAAATCCATCGGCATGATCCCAGAGGCCATACATGACTGCAGCGGTATTCTCCGGGAGAGCATTTACGACTTGCTTATTTTTTGTGATTCGGATGCGGGCAGCGGTAGGCTTACCCGTGATGCTGTCCTGAAGGTTTATTCTAAGTGTGCCGTAAGACACTGGTTGTGCATCAGCTTCTAGTGCAAACAGAAGGGATAGTGTGCAGATCAGTTTGTACATAGGTTGAAGATACCATTTTGCTTCGAAGTCTGCATGAGCATTTTGTGTTACGTCAGTTTCGTAGCTGCCTGTCAAAGATGTCAACCGAATCTTCGGCTGACATGCGCAGATGCTGCAACGCTATGGCTGTAGGTTTTGCGCCTGGTGTTAAGATGGAGGAAACGCGCACTTTGTCATCAGCAACGGTCTTTATGGAGATCGTTGCCAATTAAAGACGGGATGGCCATTACCTCACTGACCGTTGGTTAGCGTGTAACCAGCAGTTTGATATGTTGAACACAGGCATCATTCGCGGTACTTCTGAGGACGCCATGCAAACTCCTTGGGCGGAAGCTTACACAAAATTTTTTAGGCCTAAAACATAACCGAACGAGCCGTACTGTTGTTTCGTTTCAGATTCTTTCGTTGAATTGAGCATTATGATCGTTGGAAGGGCATAGAATTGTTCGAACAGAGAGAAAGGTCTCTCTATGGTTAAAAATCTTTACCGTTATTTCGTAGCGGGAGTGTTCTTATGCGTCATTGTTACAAGCGCTCCTAGTTTTGCCACCACTGAATCTTCCCCGAAGATTACTCCACCTGCTCCACCGAGTACACCCCATCTCATGATCGATGATGCGCGCCAGCTGTACATTTCTTTTTGGGTGACGCATGACGAAACCAGCACCACTGAAATCTACCGGTCCAGCACCAGTGCGTCTGCCGGCTATGTTCTTGCAGGGACGCACACGGGGGAGTCTGGCCGATGGACCGATGAGAATCTAAAACCGCGAACGCAATATTATTATCGTGCACGATCGGTAAAGAATGGTGAGTATTCCGCTTACTCCGAAGTCATCGCGATTGCGAGCGAATCGGAGTGGGTCCTCCCTACATTGACCGCCACGGTGATTGATCCTCGCAGGATCGAGCTGAAACTCACGGACAATAGCTACCAGGATGAATCATATGAGATTGTCGGTGAAAGTAATCCTGAGGAATTTTATTTCTTCGCAGATGCGAACATGCCTGACTCGGGGAGAACTGAGACTTTCTATCCTACACCCCTGGTGCCGAATCGCGAGTATACCTTCTATGTCAATGCCATGCTGCATGAAGAGGGTTTCACCTATCTGACGCGTGTTAGGGAAGTTACGGTGCGAACACCTTTTGAAGCCGTGCAAATTGAGACAGCCTATGTTGGTGTAACCTACGTACAACTTTTCGTGGTCAATGGAATGGAAGGAACTGCCTCCGAGCTGCAGCGATCACTCTCACCAACGGGCCCTTTTGAATTGGTTGGAACTTCGCCAGGCTTCGAATCGTCCTTTGAAGACAGAAATCTCACGCCCGGAGAAACGTATTATTATCGCGCGCGAGCCTTTGACAACGATGGTGCGGGGCCATGGTCTGAAGTAACGCAAGTGGCAACCAAACCGTTGGCGTACCCAACGCTAACGGGCCGGGCCGTAGACGAAAATACAATCGAGCTAACATTTACGGACAACAGTTCCGTGGAGGAGTCATATGAGATTGTCGAAGTTGCTGCAACAATGACTGCCTACAATCAGACGTTCACGATGGCGGACTCGGGCAGGACGATTACCTTTTTGCATGAACCCGTTGTGCCTGGAACGACTTATCGGTACATCGTAAACATGCACCTTGAAAGCAACGAAGAAGACTTCAATGAAGTTGCTGAAGTGACGGTAACCACACCAGGCAGTGCAAGTACGTGCGCCAATACAGGTTCTATTGAACGGGAAGTCTGGAATAATGTACCAGGACTCGAAGTCTCTGCGATTCCAACCAATACTGCGCCTTCATCTACCTCGACCCTAACTGTTTTTGAAGCACCATTAAATACTGGTTCGAATTATGGGGCGCGCGTGCGCGGATTTATTTGTCCTCCTGCGACCGGAAATTACACCTTCTGGATTGCCAGTGATGATAAGAGTGAATTATGGTTGAGTACGACAGATAATCCAGCACAGAAAGTGAAAATCGCGTCCGTCACAGGCTATACCAGTAGTCGTCAATGGACGAAGTATTCGTCACAGAAGTCTGGGCTGATCGCGCTCGAACAAGGAAAACGCTACTATATTGAAGCGCTGCATAAAGAAGCTACGGGTGGTGATCATCTAGCTGTTGGGTGGCAATTGCCTGATGGGAATTTCGAGCGCCCGATACCCGGAAGCCGGTTAATGAAGTTTCAGGCAGCACCACCGCAGGAAACATGTTCAGGCAGTGGAACGATCACGTGGCAGGTATGGACCAACCAACCTGGAAGCACGATCAACTACAATACACTTAATACCACTCCGAATACCACCACTACCTTAGCGAAATTTGAGTCGCCACAATATTATGGAAACAGCTACCTGAGCCGGGTGCGTGGTTATGTGTGTGTGCCTCAGTCAGGCCCCTATACGTTCTGGATTGGAAGCGATGATCAGAGTGATCTGTGGTTGAGTACGGACGAGAATCCCGCGAACAAAGTGAAAATTGCTTCCGTGACGGGCTACGCGCCTTATGGAAACTGGGAGAAATACACTTCGCAAAAGTCGGCAGCTGTCACGCTTGTCGCGGGAAGAAAGTACTACATTGAAGCTGTTCATAAGGAAGGATCCGGTAGCGACTACGTTGCGGTCGGGTGGCAACTTCCTAACGGGACGTTAGAACGGCCTATCCAGGGTAATCGACTTTTGCCCTACACCGAGTCACCTTCAACACTTGGTGTAGAGATCATCGAGCCGACAAGTGATATGAAGTTCGATGAGCCGGCCAATATTTATATTCATGCATTCCCCTACCTCGATGATCCGGAGGCAACAATAGCGAAAGTCGAATTTTTTAACGGCACGACCAAACTTGGCGAAGATGCTACATACAGGCATGAATACATCTGGAGAAATGTGCCACAGGGAACCTACAACCTCAACGTTAAAGCCTATGACAGCAAGGGTCATGTGGCTACCGCTCAGGTAACGATCAACGTTGCTGCGCCTACCTGCTCGGGTGAGGAAGGTGCCGGCTACCTCGATCGGGAAATCTGGAGAAATATATCCGGTACGTCTGTGGGGACTATTCCGGTGAACAACGAGCCTGATCATACAACGCACATCAATTCGTTTGAGACAGGTACGTACTACGCAAACGACTATGGTGATCGCATTCGCGGATACGTTTGCGTCCCGGTGACAGGCTATTACACGTTCTGGATTTCGAGCGATGACAACAGTGAGTTGTGGCTGAGTCCGGATGGTGGTGCAGCGGTAAAAATTGCATCGGTAACCGGAGCTACCGGAGTTCGACAATGGACTAAATATCCATCACAGCAATCTGCCCGAATCTACCTGAAGCAAGGATACAAGTATTATATCGAGGCGTTACACAAGGAAGCGAATGGTAATGATCACGTAGAGGTTGGCTGGCAACTTCCAGACGGCACGCTGGAGCGACCAATTCCATCGAACCGGTTGATTGCATACTATGTGTACAGCGATTATCCAGCGCTAACGGCAAAGGCGGAGGGCACTGATCTTACGGTTCTCGAACAACAAGAAGAGAATGTGAGCCAGGTATTGACCATCTCTCCTAACCCAGTCACTACTGGTACCGTCACGATTGCGCTTGATGGTGAAGGAGTAACTCTTGACAACGCGGATATTCAGGTTGTATCGATGAGTGGTGAAGTGATGCACAGCGAAAGCTTCCGTTGTGCGGTTTCAGATTGCGTGTCAGCGGAAATAAGATTTCAAAAAGAGGCGAAGCCCGGAATTTATATGTTGAATGTCGTGTCCAATGGAAAACGTTATTCGAAAAAACTGATTGTGAAATAGGCTTAGTTAATTGTAGTTGGATAAAACACCTTTCTCGATGGAAGGTGTTTTTTTTTGTCCTTTCGTGTTCGTTAGCGTGAATGTTTCGTGTAGAGTGCCTCTGCGTGAGCGGTTGCAGCGGAAACCGTCCCGATGGCTGTCGGGGGCACGCCAAATCCCATTGTCTCTGAAAAACTGCTTGACGTCAAAACAATTTCATGATCGCCTTGTCATTTGATTTTCGGACGATAATCACTGAACATTCGTTGAACGTGGCAAACTCATGAATTGCATCGCGAACTCTTAATGCTACGGCTCTATTGATGCGGCCGGGCTCTGCGTGCAAATTATGAACGATAAGTGTCTTGTTCTTGCGGTCTGCTTTCGAGTCCATGCGTGCAACGAACGTATCTCCGACAAGGATTGGCAACGAGAAGTATCCGTATTTTCGTTTTTTCTCGGGCACAAAGCATTCGACCTGATAATCAAAGGAAAAAAATTCTTTGAGGCGATGCCGAAACACATTCAGTGGATCAAATGGTGACAGGATAAATGCATGATCGGATACGGTGATCTTTTTCTTTTTGTACTCACGCAACATGAACAACGGTCCTTTCACTCCTTCCACGGTGACTTCCATGATTTCTGCGGCATCCACGAGTTTTTGCAACTCCTGTTTAACCGGTGGCTTCACGAATCTTCCGTTCCATGCGATCTCTTTTGCATAGGCTACGCCCAATGACTTCAGCGAGCGTAAGATCAAATGTCTGGTGTATTCTTCGAGGGTTGGCGGAGTGCGGTCGATATCGGCTGGCACGATGTTATCAACCAGGTCGTATAGCTTATGGAATTCTTTTGTGCGTGTTGCCAGTAGTTTTCCGGAAAGGTGAAGTTGCTCGAGCGCGACTTTGGATGGGCGCCAGTCCCACCAACCGGTACTCTTTTTTACGCGGTCGTTTTCGAAGTCTTTCGCTTTCCGCGGGCCTTCACGCGAAATGCGATCGAGGATTTTATTCATGAGGTTTCGCTGCGCTTGGGAAATTTCATTCCACCTCATGGAGAATGCTTCAGTCACCGGCAAGGAGAAACGAAAGTCAGACATTGGCATGTAGCCCGAATCGCGTGTCCAGAACTCATAAATGATTCCTTCGGCCTGAAGTTCATCCAGCCAGGCTTTGCGATAGCCGGGGATGCGGGCAGCGAGCGTGTGATGATGTGCACGCTCGACTACGTAGTTTGTATCGACCTGGACAAAACCCAGGTGATTGATGACCTTTCGTACGGCATCCTTGCCCCTGCCGAATGGTGCGGCCTTGTGAAGCGCTGCCGCGTGCAGGATAATCTTTCGCGCTTCTGGTTTTGTTAATTGAACAGATGAACTCATGGAATCTTAAGCTGATCAAGGTTCAACACTCATGGTAAGCAACGGGATCACCTTCACATTGCCGTGCGCATCTTTTCTGAATTTGTATGTGTAGTTGTAATGCGTCTCGAGTTTGCTTTCATTTGGCAAGCCATTGATGAGGCAGATGTTTCGCTCATCGGCAAACGCAATCAACTCTTTCAGGTAAGGAGCCGAGATCTGTCCTACTTCGTCAATGATGCAGTGCACCTTGAAGTTGCGCGAAGTCTTGTCAGTTGACTCCTTGATGAACACATTCAGCAACGTGATGTAGATGACGGCCTTCACCAGCATATCGGTACCCGTAGACCCAACTTTGTCGATCTTTTCAATCCATCCCGTGTCATTCTTCCCTTCCTTAATGCGGAAACGTAGTTCGAAAAGATCCTGGACATTGATCTCTTCGTAGTGTTCCTCGCTGATCGTCTTTTGAAGGTCGTTCAGTAAGTCAACGGATTTGCGGTCGATCTCCCCTTTTCCTTTGATTCCCGTATTAAACAGATTAGCTTCCCCATAGAGAAACGGCTTCTGCTCGCGGAAGTCGGTGATGCGTTGAAGTTTCTTCAGCACCTTGTTCTCGCTGTCTTCGGATTTGAGCTTGATGTACTCGATGAGTTTTGAGCTCTCAAAAGAAGCCTTGCTGAAGTCGGCTTCCATTTTCCCAATCATCTTGCTGATGCGTCCGCGGAATTCTGTCAGCGCGCGCATTTTGCTGGCGATGGCATCGATGAGCATTCCGTGGCTCTTCGCTACTTCCGCAATTGAGATCTGAATTTTATTCTCGTTGTGAAACTCCTCGAGGTAGGAAGCGAAGCGTTCAAATTCTGCCTCTCCTCCTGCAGGGTTGATCCGGAAGTTGAAATGGTTATCGGAGCGGAACCTTCCTGCGAACTCACTGATGTTGTCCCTGAATTTATCGAACTGGTTGTGATAGTCGTTATCATTCGCCTGGAGCTGGGAACACAAACCAATAATGCCCAACTCTGATCGCGAAGCAGGCGCTGGTTCGATCAGATGACGCAGGCGATCATATAATAACTTATCTTTAAAGTGACTGTCAAAATGGTTTAGTCCATCCGTGTATTCTTTCAGGTCAGCATTGAGTTGTTTTAACTCCTGCTCCACCACCTCACGTTTTTTCTTATATGCTTCACGTTCTTTCAAAAAATCCCTGTCGGCCTGTTTGATACTTTCTTCGAGGCGCACTTTCTCCTGCGTGAACTCGTCCACTCGGTCAAACAGTTCACGTTTATCTTTCCGGTATTCGCTGATAAGTTGCGCTGAGGACTCAATGCTTGCAAGAGCTTTGCGCAAGGATTCAATCTCCTTATTCAGGTTGCGGATACGACTGTCATCAATGCCTTTGTTTTTGAGAACACTCGACTTTTCCTTCTGCAGTTTTGCCTTGCGCTTTTCGAATTCTTCGATCTTGTCTTCTTTTTGCTCTCTTATCTTTTCGGTCTCCTTGTCAAACGTCTTTGTCAGCTTTACATACTTTTCATTGAATCGTGCCTCCAGGTCGATAAGACTTCGCTGCAGATCGCTATTGAGCGTATTCAAT
>DASWTM010000175.1:0-5239 GCA_036402115.1 Chryseosolibacter sp. | reverse complement strand
GGTTATCTTTATCAGGACTCTGCCAAAGATTTCTTGATTCTTCATTCGCTCGATGGCTACGATGAAGTGTCATTGACCGGGCCTGTTAAGTTTTTCTACAACGCAGGGGAGCGCGTTATCGAACCGAAAGATCTTTCGATGAAAACCCTCACGCGCGCAGATATCCGCGGTGGCAACACTGTTGAAGAATCAGCTGCCATCTTCATGCGTGTACTCGAAGGCAAAGGTACCGAACAGCAGAATAGTGCCGTGATTGCGAATGCTGCCATGGCTTTGTTTGCGGCTGACCAAAATGCCGGACTAAAAGCCGCTGTCGATAAAGCTCGCGAAGCTTTGATTTCTGGCCGGGCGTTGAGACATTTCAAAGCGCTTCTTAACAACTAACGCATGAACATCCTCGACAGAATTATAGAACACAAACGCGGTGAGGTGGAGCAACTCAAAAACCTCGTCTCCGCCAAGAAGCTGGAGCAGCGCCCGGACTTTTCGCGGACCACGCTGAAGATGACCGATTTCATTTTGAACCCGGAAAAGACGGGAATTATCGCGGAGTTCAAACGGAAGTCGCCATCGAAAGGTGTGATCAACGGAACAGCATCGGTTGAAGACACAACGAGAGGATACGTCACAGCAGGTTGTTCGGCATTGTCGGTGTTGACTGATTCGAACTTTTTTGGAGGAAGTAATGACGACCTGAAGAAAGCCCGGGCCGTGAATCAGGTCCCGATCATCCGGAAAGATTTTACGATCGATGAATACCAGGTAGTGGAAGCGAAGTCGATTGGGGCGGACGCCATCCTGTTGATCGCGGCCGTGATGGACGGAAAAACATCAAAGCACCTGACAACTCTGGCGCATTCGTTAGGTCTTCAGGTGCTGCTGGAGGTTCACGATGAAGCCGAATTGAAGGCTCATCTTGAAAGTGGTGCCGATCTGATCGGTGTCAACAACCGGAATTTGAAAACGTTTAGTGTTAGTCTGGACGCTTCGAAACGACTGGCTCCGATGATTCCTAACGGTGCGGTGAAGGTGTCGGAGAGTGGTATCACTTCAGCGGATACGATCATCGAGTTGAGGCAATTCGGATACCGTGGTTTCCTGATCGGAGAGAATTTTATGAAGCAGAGCGATCCCGCGGAAGCGGCAATTTCGTTCATGGCGGAACTCAGAACTCAAACTCAAAACCGGTAACCGATGAAGGTGAAAGTGTGCGGCATGCGTGAACCAAAAAACATCGAGGCAGTGGCAGCGCTCGGTCCGGATTACCTTGGCTTTATCTTCTATCGTGAGTCTCCAAGGTTTGTTGGTGACGATTTTGAAATGCCAAAGATAAGTCGTCTGATCAGAAAAGTTGGTGTGTTCGTCAACGCCACAACGGAGGAGATACTGGCCAAAGCAGTCGTTCATGATCTTGATTTTGTGCAATTGCACGGTCATGAATCAATTGAACAATGCCAGGAGTTGAGGCAGCATAACACACTGATCATCAAAGCATTTTCGCTCGATGATAAATTCAACTTTCAACTCGCGAAAAGCTATCATGGAGCGGTTGATTACTTTTTGTTCGACACGAAAGGCAAACTGTTCGGAGGCAACGCGACACGATTTGACTGGAGTGTTCTCGAGCGATATGATCAGCAGACTCCGTTTTTTTTAAGCGGTGGGTTAAAGCCCGAACACATGGATGAAGTTAAAGCATTGACAAACATGAACATCCACGCGATCGACATCAACAGTGGTGTTGAGATTTCGCCAGCGTTGAAAGATGTGAGCAAAGTAGAGCAGGTAATTACTGCCATGAGATAAGAGAATTACAGGTTTACTAAACCCAAAAGAATATGAAATACGAGGTTGATCATCGTGGTTACTACGGACAATTTGGAGGAGCATACATTCCCGAGATGCTTTATCCCAACGTTGAGGAGCTGCGCAATAACTACCTGAATATCATAACTGAGGAAAGTTTTCAAAAAGCGTTTCATCAGCTCTTGAAAGACTATGTCGGTCGCCCGACTCCGTTGTTTTTCGCGAACCGGTTGTCGGAAAAATATAAAGCAAAGATCTATCTGAAGCGTGAGGACCTCTGTCATACTGGTGCGCACAAAGTCAACAACACGATCGGCCAAATCCTGTTAGCCCAACGGTTGGGAAAGAAGAAGATCATCGCGGAGACTGGGGCGGGTCAGCACGGTGTTGCAACGGCAACGGTATGCGCGCTCATGGGAATGGAGTGCGTGGTATACATGGGCCAGGTCGACATGGAGCGGCAGCGACCCAACGTGGAGCGTATGCGCATTCTCGGTGCTAAAGTCGTTCCGGCAACAAGCGGTAACATGACCTTGAAGGATGCCACGAACGAAGCGATGCGTCACTGGATCAACAATCCGTCCGACACCCATTACATCATTGGGTCAGTAGTCGGTCCGCATCCTTATCCCGACATGGTGGCGAGATTTCAGTCGGTGATCAGCGAAGAGATGAGAAGACAACTCACCGAAACCATCGGCAATCCTTTTCCGGATTACGTGTTCGCGTGTGTCGGTGGCGGAAGCAACGCGGCTGGCGCATTCTATCATTTCCTGGATTCGGAACATGTGAACCTGGTTGGTGTTGAAGCTGCCGGCAAGGGAGTTGACTCGGGAGAATCTGCTGCAACAACCGCGTTGGGAAAGCCGGGTGTACTTCACGGAAGTAAGACTTTGCTGATGCAAACGGAAGATGGTCAGGTTGTCGAACCGTACTCAATTTCTGCCGGACTAGATTATCCCGGCATCGGGCCAATTCATGCACACTTGTTTGATACTGGTCGGGTGAAGTTCGTGAGCGCGACTGATGATGAAGCGATGAACGCTGGAATTGAACTCAGTCGTCTGGAAGGAATTATTCCCGCGATCGAATCGGCTCATGCGGTTGCAGTTTTGAGTCAGTTTGAATTTGATCCGGATGATGTGGTGGTGATTAACTTGTCGGGAAGAGGCGATAAGGATTTGGAGACGTATATACGGTGGGGGAAGTATTAGGGGGCAGGTGTTCAGGTGGCAGGGTGCAGGTACCAGGTGGCCGGGTAGCCGGGTTGCCGGGGTCTAACGGGACAGCGTTTGTTACTAATGGAGGGCTGCAAGCTGCAGGCTTCAAGCTGCAAGCGGGGTGGACTGTAGTTGACGAGCGTGCTCCGATTCGCTTGGTTGAGAAAGAGGCTGCACGCTGCACGCTGAGGGGAGGGCAGATAAGCCAACCGCGCTGAGGTTGCTTTCGCTCCAGATGCACAACAATCGGCATCTACGATTTCAGCTTTATGCTCCCGATGCGAAACGATCGGGATCTACGATTTTAGCTTTATGCTTTTATGAATAACAGGATAACAAAACTATTTGACTCGAAAAAGAAAGACATCCTTTCGGTCTTCTACACTGCGGGCTTTCCGAAATTGAATGATACGGTTAGGATCGCATCAGAGCTTGAGAAAGCAGGTGCCGACATAATTGAGATCGGGATTCCGTTTTCTGATCCGGTGGCGGATGGTCCAACGATTCAGGCGAGCAATAAGGTTGCGCTGGAGAATGGGATGACCGTGAAGGTGTTGCTTGAGCAGGTGCGCGAAATTCGAAAGACGGTAAAGATGCCGATCATTCTGATGGGATACCTAAACCCTGTGATGCAATACGGTGTCGAGAAGTTTGTGATGGATGCAGCGGCTGCTGGTGTGGATGGACTCATTCTGCCTGACATGCCGGTGTATGAGTTTGAAGAACAATACAAAGAGTTGTTCAGTCAGCACAACATGTGTAACACTTTTTTAATTTCTCCGACCACGGCTGAAGATCGCATCAAACGGATCGATGCGATGACCGAAGGTTTTATTTATGCCGTTTCCGCTTCGAGCACTACCGGTGCAAAAAAAGATTTTACATCCGAACAGGTCGAGTACTTTAAACGCCTTGCCGGATTGAAACTCAAAAACCCGGTTCTCATTGGATTTGGAATATCGGATCATTCCACCTTTTCGAGAGCAGCATCATTCGGGGCCGGTGCTATTGTCGGAAGCGCGTTCATTACGCTGCTGGGTAAGTCAACAGATTTATCGGCCGATATTGCTACTTTCGTGAAATCCTTAAAAGGCAACTAGCACCATGACGGTTTACGGAATCAAAAATTGCAATACGGTGAAGTCGGCACTTGACTGGCTTAAGAAAAAGAATGTCGACTTTGATTTCCACGACTATAAGACGAAAGGTGTCACACCGGAAAAACTCAAAGCGTGGAGCAAGCAGGTCGGGTGGGAGAGTCTTGTTAACCGGAAAGGAACAACGTGGCGTCAGCTTGACGATGAAATAAAAGCAAAGGTGACAGATGAAGCCTCAGCCATTGCCCTCATGCAGGAAAAAACAAGCGTTATCAAACGTCCACTCCTTGAAGTGAATGGAAAGGTGATAACGCTTGGCTTCGATGAAGAGACGTATAAAAAATTATTGCTGTAGGGAAACCACAGGCAATTGTTCCACAGGTTTGATGTCGAGAATTTTTGGTTTCTCAATTTTTGGTCCGATGTCCCAGTGCAGCAACAAACGATAGACTTTCGCCATCGCATCTTGCGGGTAACCCAGGCGTTGCATAATAAATGCTACCGTTTGCGTTACGCCCATCTTCATGAAACCGTAACGGACATATTTCTTTGCTGAGCTTACCACCGCATCTTTGATCAGGATGAAGTTCGTGTAGCGCTTCAGGCGCTTAATCATCTCCTGATTGATCATCACCAATTGGTCTTCGCGGAAGCCTCCTGTTTTATCAAATAGCTCTTTGCTCACGAACAGGCTTTGGTCACCAAGCTTGATCAGGGAATTGTAGCGGTTAGACACCCATGCCATCGCATTAAGCATCCAGTGCTTGCATTCAAATTTTACAGCGAATGCGCCACACGCAAATCCTTTGCGGGAAGCTTTCACAATTTCACTTACAAAATTGGTTGGCGGTAAACAGTTCGCCTGAAGAAAGTACAGAATCGTTCCTGTCGCCTGTTGCGCACCGTAATTCAATTGCGCAGCACGACCTTTTACCGGACTTCTCATTACCGTTGCACCAGTTTTCTCAGCTTCTTCCACGGTGTTATCCGTGCTTCCGCCATCCACCACAATTACTTCTTTCAGCAGTCTTTTGTAAGACGCGTTTGCATACAAGTATGCAATGGTACTCCGAATCGACTCAGATTCGTTGTACGCGGGAATGATCACGCTTATCA
>DASWTM010000174.1:0-3543 GCA_036402115.1 Chryseosolibacter sp. | reverse complement strand
AGGTCTTGCAGATTCAAAGACGCAAGCATCTCGGCATAATCCTTTCCATAGAGTTTCTCCATGATGCGTGTTTCGAAGTACACCGTGAAGCCCTCATTCAGCCAGAAGTCGTTCCATGTCGCATTCGTCACAAGATTCCCCGACCAGCTGTGCGCTAGTTCATGTGCGATCAGTGATGTGAGCGACCGATCTCCCGCGAGGATGGTTGGCGTGGCAAACGTCAAACGTGGATTTTCCATTCCTCCGAAAGGAAAGCTGGGGGGAAGTACAATGACATCGTACCGCTCCCATGCATAGGGGCCGTACAACTCTTCAGCACCTGCGATCATTTTTTCCAGATCAGCAAACTCCCACGCTGCAGTATCAACGAGTGATGGTTCGGCATATACACCGCTTCGGTCACTGATCGGTTTGAACGAAACATCACCAACCGCCAACGCGAGCAGGTACGATGAGATGGGTTGCTTCATTTCGAACTTGTAAACGCCAGTTGAATTCTTCTGTTGAGGATTTGAAGCGCTCATCAGAGCAAGCAAATCTTTCGGGACGGTAACTTCTGCATCATAGGTGAAATGAATCCCAGGTGAATCCTGACATGGCACCCAACTCCGCGCTAGAATAGCTTGTGATTGGGTAAACAAGAATGGAAACTTTTTCCCTGCCGTCTGTTGCGCGCTGAGCCATTGCAGCGCTTCCGCGGATGGATCGGTCACATATTGAATGGACACACTTTTTGTCTCGGGCTTGATTGACACCACCAATTCGCTTCCCAAAATTTCATCTGGTTTTCCAGACTTGTATTCAGCGGCCGTTCCATCATCCAATGTCACTGTTTGAATAGTTAATCCCTTGGTATCGAACACAATTTCTTTTGGATTTCCAATTTGCTCGATGTTCCAGGTAGCCGTGGCCTGGATTGTTTTTAAATCAAAATCAACAGATGCTTTCCAGCTGAGGTGGGTGACTTTTGCTTCCGTTGGTTTGGAATATGAGTGTGGATCCTTCTTCATAGCGTGCGTTTCTTGTTTGGGCTGGTTGGTACATTGGATCATCGCGGTTGCTGCGATGGATACCAATATCATTCTGATGTTCATGTCAGTTTGTTAAGGGAGGCAAGAACGCAAACTTTTACGTTTTCGAAAAGCAAATAGCAGCAAGCGGTAAGGTTTACCAATTAAAAAGGCAGATCCATTTAGGGAACTGCCTTTCAAATGACAACTTGTGAATGACGAATGACGAATAAATGCACCGACTATTCATCATTCGTCATTCTAAATTCGTCATTCGCCTCACCAGTCACATTCTTTTCCGTACGCGGGTCTGCCATTGTCGAGGTATGAGTCAAAGTCGTCATCATAGTAATCAACCTCGTAGCGTTTCACCGTGCGCAGGTTTACATGACGCATACCGATCGGAACGGCTGTGCTCATAGACCAGTTTCGGCCGGAGTATGAGAAGTAAACATTGCGTGTGTAATCGTAGTATACATCGTAATCACGGTAGTATACGTAACGAGGTCTCGTGTAGTGATGGTGAACGACTACCGGTCTGCGGTGGCAATAGCGATCGTGAACGTGCACGTGTCTTACAACAACGCGCCTGTTGTCATGGTGGTGGTGACGGTCATGACCGCGTCCGTAGTGATTACCGCGGTCGTGACGATCATCTCGCCAACGGTCATTGTCTCTTCTGTCGCGATCATGTCTGTCGTTGTCATTTCGGTTTGAGTAGCGCTCACGTTCCCTCCCATCGCGTTCCCGGTTGTCAGTTCGCTCGCGGTCTCCCCCTCTGTCACGCCCACGACCCTGAGCATTCGCTTGTACTGCACTGATCACAGCCAACGCTACCATCAGCGAGAAAATTGTACTCTTCATTTTCATATAGGTTAAGGGGTTTCAAATCCCTTCCAGCGGGTGTAGGGCAAACCGAGTGCCAAACCATAAATGCAAAAATCCAAACCACAGAGAGCACTGA
Organism: Chryseosolibacter sp.; assembly: GCA_036402115.1. Taxonomy (GTDB): domain Bacteria; phylum Bacteroidota; class Bacteroidia; order Cytophagales; family Cyclobacteriaceae; genus Chryseosolibacter. The sequence continues at coordinate 1,569 of DASWTM010000174.1, read as the reverse complement.
GGAGCGCGGAGCAGGCACGGAGGTTCAGTTACAATCATTATAGATGGTCTGTCCTAATCTGCTGATTAGTTTCTCATGATTTTTTCAGAATAGAATACAAAGCTTTTAAAAAATAAATTCTCCGCGTTTGCTCCGTGGTTTCTCCGCGCTCTCTGTGGTCTGGATTTCCTGCATTATATTTACAGCTTAATCTACAATCAGTGTCAGATCGCTACAATCAACGAGGAGTCTCAGCATCGAAGGAAGATGTTCACCAGGCAATTTCCAAATTAGATAAGGGATTATTTCCCAAGGCATTTTGCAAGATCGTTCCGGATTATCTGGGCAACGACAAAGATTATTGTGTGGTAATGCATGCCGATGGTGCCGGAACAAAGTCTTCGCTGGCATACATGTATTGGAAAGAGACCGGAGATCTTTCGGTGTGGAAAGGAATAGCGCAGGATGCCATCATCATGAACATTGACGATCTTCTTTGTGTAGGTGCAACCGATAATATTTTACTTTCATCAACGATCGGAAGGAATAAAAATCTGATTCCGGGCGAAGTCATATCAGCCATCATCAACGGCACCGAAGAAGTACTCGAGATGCTTCGCGTTAATGGTTTGAATATTACAAGCACCGGAGGAGAAACTGCCGACTTGGGTGATCTCGTGAGAACGATCGTTGTGGACAGTACTGTGGTTTGCCGAATGAAGAGAAGCGATGTCCTTGACAACAGTAGAATTCAGGCAGGGGATGTTGTGGTTGGATTGGCATCGTATGGCAAAGCAACCTACGAGACGGAGTACAATGGAGGGATGGGTAGCAACGGCCTGACGTCTGCGCGTCATGATGTGTTTGATAACGAATACGCTACAAAATATCCCGAGTCATACGACAAAGACGTGCCGGCAAAACTCGTTTACACCGGAAAGTACAAACTCACGACACCGGTCGAAGGCACAGGCGTTGACGCGGGAAAACTGGTGTTATCACCGACACGAACATACGCGCCTATAATAGTCGAAGTATTGAAAAAACTGCGTAGCAAAATTCATGGTATGGTGCATTGCAGCGGAGGCGCGCAAACAAAAGTGCTGCACTTTGTCGACAACGTTCACGTCATCAAAGACAATCTATTCCCGGTTCCTCCTCTATTTAAAATGATCCACGAAGAAAGCGGAACAGACTGGAAGGAAATGTATAAGGTGTTCAATATGGGCCACCGTATGGAACTTTACCTTGACGAGTCTTCGGCCAAAGAGGTGATTGCCATGTCAAAAAAATTCGGTGTAAACGCAAAGGTGATCGGAAGGGTGGAGGCGTCTGACAAAAAGCAAGTGACGGTGAGGAGTGAGTTCGGAGAATTCGTGTACAATTAGTCAATGTGCCAGTGAGCCAAGTGCCAATGTGCCAATGACGCGCAAGGCATACCCGCTCCTCTAATCCGTTGAGTGGCGTACTTAGTTGGAAAGCTTGTACATCTGACTTCCTAATTGGCACATTGGCTAATCGGCACATTGGCACATTAGCTAATTACTTCACGATCTCCGCTGTCCCCGTCCCCGTTCCAATTCTGATCGT
>DASWTM010000173.1:0-15672 GCA_036402115.1 Chryseosolibacter sp. | reverse complement strand
TTCTTTGTCCAGCTAAGGTCAGATACGTGTACGAGACCATCGATACCTTCTTCAAGCTCGATGAAGAGACCGAAGTTAGTAAGGTTACGTACGATTCCTTTATGCTTCGTTCCAACAGCATATTTGCTGAGAACGTCCTGGCGTGTCCAAGGATCTTCAGTAAGTTGCTTGATGCCGAGTGACATCTTGCGCTCTTCGCGATCGAGTGTCAACACAACAGCTTCAACTTCGTCACCCACTTTCAGGAAGTCCTGAGGGTTACGCAGGTGCTGTGACCAGCTCATTTCACTTACGTGGATCAGACCTTCAACGCCTGACTGAAGCTCGAGGAATGCTCCGTAATCAGCAACGTTAACGATCTTACCTTTCACTTTAGAACCAACCTGGATGTCTTGTGACAATGCATCCCAAGGATGAGCAGTCAATTGCTTCATACCAAGAGAGATTCTCTTCTTGTCGCCATCGAAGTCAAGCACAACGACCTTAACAGTCTGGTCAAGCTTGAGAACTTCTTCAGGATGGTTGATACGACCCCATGAAATATCTGTGATGTGGAGAAGACCATCAACACCACCAAGATCGATGAATACACCGAAGTTGGTCATATTCTTGATAACGCCTTCCAATACCTGACCTTTCTCAAGGTTAGTAAGGATAGCTGCCTTCTGCTGCTCGAGATCTTTCTCGATGAGGACTTTGTGCGATACAACTACGTTATCATTGGTGTAGTTGATCTTCACAACTTTTACTTCGATTGATTTATTTACGTAGATGTCGAAATCTCTGATTGGCTTCACATCGATCTGTGAACCTGGCAAGAAAGCTTCGATACCAAATACGTCAACGATAAGACCACCTTTTGTTCTGCGTTTAACAAAACCTTCGATGACTTCATCTTTGTCGAGTGCTTTTTGTACATATTCCCAGCCTTTAACAAGCTTCGCCTTTCTGCGGCTGAGAACAAGCTGACCCATTTTGTCTTCACGTTCTTCGATGAAGAGGTCAACCACATCGCCAATCTTAAGATTAGCCATGTCTTTAAATTCTGCCAATGGTACAAGACCATCAGACTTGAAACCAATGTTTAGGATAACATCACGATCATTGATTCCTACTACTGTACCTGACACAACTTCGCCTGAGTCAACAGTCGTCACCGTGCCTGAGTACATGTTTTGCATTTCTGCGCGCTTGTCCTTTGAGTAACCTTCGCCAAAACCTTTGCTTTCAAATGCATCCCAGTCGAATTGACCTGGTACTTGCTCAGCATAAAGGCTCTTTCTAAGTTCCGTTACAGGGATAGCTTCGCCTGCGATTTCCTCTTCTTCGCGCTTGCGTCTTTTCGCAGCCTCGATAGGATCTTCATCTTCGTTGTCTGTTGATTTAGAACCTTTTCCTTTGCTTGTCGGAGCTGATGATGAGGAACCTGCAGCTCTTCTAGGTCTCTGATCCGGACCTTTTTGTGGTGCTTTAGCCATAAAATGAAATTCGCCCTCTTCTACATGCAGCGGCCGGGCTTGCCGATGCAAATTTGGTTTTACATGCCCTCTTTCAGCTGAAAGAGTCCCACTCGTTCGAGCAGGGCTGCAAAGGTAAAGATAATTTGGGAATTGGGCAATAATTGGTAGAAAGTCAAGGGATTGAGGGCGGGGCGGACGAGACAAATCCGGACCTTGTCAAAGCACCAATGACCAATGATCAAATCTCAAATGGAGACGTGTACGTTCAAAGTATACGCCCCTATTTGAGATTTGGTGCTTGGTAATTGGTGCTTTAGTCCTTGGGGCGTGCCCCCGATCGCCATCGCGCAGTCGGGGCGCATCGGGGTCGCGCTTTTCGTTCCAACGGCCATCCCACAAGCCATTTCGGTTTCCACTTCAATCGCTCACGCAGACACCTAACAAGAGAGGCATACACTTCGAAAGTATACGCCCCTATTTGTGATTTGGTCCCGATAGCTATCGGGATTGATTATTGGTGCTTTATTCCGGCAGATCCTCCGGTTTCAAAGTACCAATCGCATAATCGAGCAGCACTTTCTGGAACAAGAAGCGGTATTTAGCCTGGGCCATATCGACTTGGGCCTGGATGAACGTCCGGTTAGCATTGGCAAAATCAACGAAGCTTGTTATGCCGAGGTTGAAACGCTCCTGTTCGAGATTGTATGCCATCTGAGATGCCTCAAGGCCAACCAAACCAGCTGAATAAGCCTTCTTGATGCTCACGAAATTTTCATACGCCCTGACAACATCTCCCTTGACGACAATCTCACGGCTCTTGGTGAGCGCCTGGTTATTTTGGAACTGAACTTTTGACTGATAGTATATAGCCCGGTTTTGAAATCCGCTGAACAGCGGAATAGTCAATCCAACGCCAAGATAATTACGTCTGTTATCGGTAAAGAACTGGTCGCTGAAATTGCGATACGATGAGTCTCTAGGCGTACCTTTTTGTAAGTTCCACGCTGAGCCATTTTGGTAAAAAGCAGTCAAGCTTGGCAGGTAGTTTCCTTTGGCAGCATGCATGCCAAACTTCGAAGCGCGCTCGGTGTATTGGGCTTGTTTCAGATCAGCTCGGTTCGTCAGGGCAGTCTGTACGAGATCATCAAGGCTGAGGTTGTCAAGCGCGATTGAATTTACATCCCATGACGGCTCATTAATTCGCACATTATAGGTTGGGTCAAACATCAGGGACTGAAAGAGGGTAGCTTTGTCGTTAATTAAAGCAAACTCTGCTTGCACTGCGCGAAGCTCCGCGTTACTTACCTGCGCTTGCTGGTTAAATTCATCAACTGGTGAACGACTTCCAACTTCAACCTGTGCTTTCACCTGGTCTAAGATCGTCTTTTGCAGCGCGACATTTTCTTCAGCGATCTTGAGAAGCTCCTGATCAAGCAGCACCTGCAAATACTGCGTTGCTACGGTGTTAATGACGTCCTGGGCCGTCCGTTTAACAAAAGCCATTTGAGCATCGAGCTGACTGTTTGCCTGTCGCAATGTGTTCACTCCGGAGAGGCCGCCAAAAATCGGCATACTAACCTGAAGCGTTGCCGAAGCAGCATCTACAGTAGCGTTAACAACGCGACCTTCCTGTTGAATCCAGTTATTACCATTGGAGCGTCCTGCGCTACCATTGATCTGCGCCTGTGGACCGAGCTGTCCTGCACGAAATGTGCGATTCACCTGAGTCAGGTTCAGGTTGTTTTTTTGCTGAATGATATTGACGTTATTCTTTAATGCGATGTCGACCGCACCTTTAAACGTGAGAACCGAATCTGGCTGCTGGTTCTGGGCTGAGGCAGTAAGGGCCAACGCGGCCGTGATACATGAGAGAAGTATATTTTTCATATTAAACTCTTTCTAACACCAAATTATCTTCCACCACCGCACCATCGGCAACTTTAATGATACGCTTGCCATAGCGGGCATTTTCTTCGGAGTGTGTCACTTGAATGATCGTGATGCCTTCATCATTTAGTTTCTTGAAGATTTCCATGATCTGCTTTCCCTGATCGGAATGGAGATTTCCGGTAGGCTCATCTGCAAGCAGAAGTTTCGGTTGTCCAACGATCGCGCGGGCAATACCCACGAGCTGTTGCTGACCACCGCTCAATTGTTCCGGGAAAAGATCCTTTTTTGCCACCATGTTGAAGCGGTCCAACATTTCAGCAACCATGCTTTTGCGTTGCGCACCGCTTACTCCTTTGTAAAGAAGTGGTGTTTCAATGTTTTCGTAAACAGTTAGTTCGTCAATAAGGTGATAGGCCTGGAAGATGAAGCCGATGTAATTCTTGTGCATATCGGACTTCTGTTTCTCCTTCATTTTATGAACTGGCTCGTCAAAGAAGTAATACTCTCCTGCGGACGCTTCATCCAGCATTCCGATAATGTTCATCAGCGTTGATTTTCCGGCTCCAGAAGGACCCATGATTGTGACGAATTCGCCCTGCTGAATATCAAGATTGACTCCTTTTAAGATAAATGTTCTTTGAAAGCGTGAATCGATATACTTATCAATATCGCGTAGTTTGATCATGTGCTAACGGTTAAAATGAAGGTTAATAAGCTGCTTATTTACGAAGTAGTGTCCGAAAGCCAATAATGGTGCCAATGGATTTTTCAGGTTCTGACGCTCGGAAAAGCTGTTTTTGACTGGATTTGTACGTTCGGATATGAAAAAGGGTGTCCGGAAACGGATAAACGAAACTTGCCTGCGATTTTGACGGCTTATCGGTGATCTGAGCGGGCTGCAGGCTGCACGCTACAAGCTGCACGCCTGTGTGCGGTCGTTATGGTGACTTACGTTTAATTGAAATACACTTTTAAATCTGTGTACCTCAAGGCGTGAAGCGTGAAGCGTGTGGCGTGAAGCCTTTCGTTTAAAAGGCGCGGAATGAGGGGAAGCACGAAAGCAGCAGGCACTTAAAACACGATCGGATAAAGTATCACATCCACCCTCCGATTCATCTGCATGCCTTCCCATGTATCGTTCCGGTAAACAGCATTTTCGAGTCCCCAGTCTTTAATCTTGATCTTGTGTTCGGGAATTGGATACTGAATGAGAATTCCCTGGACTGCTCCGCTTCGCATTTTAGAAAGCCATTCGTTGTACTCCTTGCCCCCGATAGGATCCGTGTGGCTGATCAATTGAATTTCATATTTCTCGAGAAGGTTCGGAATCGAATCCAGCCAGTGATTTAATTTCTCCACTTGGTCTTCCGAGATGTAGTAACTGCCGCCTCCGAAAAAAATGCTCATCCGAATTTCATCATTCGCCTGCTGCGCTACCGCAGGAAGCGTGAGAAAAAACAGAAGGATGGCGGAGAAGAGGCGCATTAAGTGAATATAGGTATTCGCCTCCGTAGTTGGAACGTGTTTACAATTTTTTATGTCGAATGAATCTTAATTTACTTAACGTTCACCAATCGCTTATACCCATCCCAATCAATTTCCCCTGTCGCGAACTGCTCGTGCATCATTCTGCAGAGTTCTTGATAAGTCACAAACTGTTGTTGGAGAATACTATCTTCTTTCGGCTTATAATTTTCACGAATGAAATACCGAAGATTATCAACAGAAATAAAACCATCATGAGCAATCGGATTAAGCACGCTGACATAATGGTAGTCTGCACTTTTGCTTTTGCGGAAAATCAGGAAATCATTCGAAGGTTTTTCCGGTGCCAGGATCAATGTTGGGGAAGTTTTTCTTGTTGAGTCGAGCATTACTTTTGAAACAGTCGACCACCACTTAGTGATAGTGTCCAATGGAAACGGTCCCTCATAGTTGTATGAAGAGCAATCGTAGATTGAAAGGGTTGCGCTGGCGCACTATCATAATATAACACAGATTGTGCTCCCCACGAATGTCCGACAGCAAATACCTGAGTGCTGTCTGCGTATGGAAGATGCTTTGCAAAATTGAGAATGTACTTCAGATCAGATTTTCCTTCATCCCAACCTCCTTCATGGTTCGGCCACTCATAGTTGGTTCCGATGACAACAAAACCATTCGCTGCCATGTATTCCGCAAACAAAAAATTCTCATGCGACCATCCTCCGTAGCCATGATGGTAAACTATCACTGGAAATTTTCCTTCGGGTTTTTCAGTGTAACGGGAACGAATTGTCAATCGCGAAAGCTGATCAAACATTTGCTCAGACTTTGATTTCAATGTTGAGTCTTCGTCACCAATTGTTTTTGTTAATCGATGACGTACATAACCGATATACCCTTTGTTAAGCGTGTCGTAAAGTGGAATCAATTTCGGATCAAGGTCTTCGAATTTGAATAGGTCTGAATAGGTTAGCGATTTTTCACTCGTTGTTCTTACCGGAACCCAGATCTTAACAAAGAAAGGTTTGGGGCCGGAGTATTCACCAAAACTGTATGGTTCGGTTGGGTGAAAGAGGATTGTGTCGATCATGCCGGGTTTAAAGTTTCCCCTTTCGATCCCGACATCTAATTGAGATTTTGATTCTTGGTCCGGTTGACATGCGTATGCGATGAACAATAACAACGCAAGCGCTGGTAAGAGTCTTTTTTTCATACGTGGGGTTTGATGGAACAAGATACAAAACTGTTTTCACCTCATCCTACCCCTCTTCTGAAGGTGGCGGAGCGGCTCTGAGCATAACGTACAAGTTTTAATCGGGCGCTCTTCCCTTGTCCTTTGGGAGAAGGGCTAGGGATGCGGTGAGCACAAACCTGATGACATTATCTCACTCAAATATTTTAGGCAACCTTTGATCCGGCTTCCCCGGCTCTCCGGCCTCCCGGGTTCCCGGCTCCTGGCCCCCGGACTCCGCTTTCAACAACGCATTCAAATCACTCAGCGTATTGGCCTCGCTTGCTTTTTTATCCTTCCTCCACCTCGCCATTCGCGGAAACCGTAACGCTATCCCAGATTTGTGTCGAGGGGATCGATTGATCCCTTCGAATGCAATTTCGAAAACAAGTTCTGGTTTTACACTTCTGACGGGACCGAAGCGTTCAACAGTATTTGCTTTTACCCATCGATCAACTTGCCTGATCTCTTCATCCGTAAGTCCACTGTATGCTTTTGCAAAAGGAACAAGTTGTTCTCCATCCCAAACAGCGAACGTGTAGTCAGTATAAAGGTTTGCGCGTCTGCCATGTCCCCGCATCGCGTAGATCATAACGGCATCAACGGTGAAAGGATCTATTTTCCATTTCCACCAATCACCTCTCCTTCTCCCGTTTCGATAGATCGAATCCTTGCGCTTAAGCATAATACCTTCACTCAAAAATTCGCGTGAACGCATCCTTTCCTCAGCTAACTTTTCCCACGTATCGAATTGAACGCGCGGAGATAAACGCAGTACCGTGCTGTTCGCTGTATTGCAGATCTCTTCAATTTTTTTCCTTCGTTCTTCGAAAGAATGGGTTCGAAAATCTTCACCCTGCCACTCAAGAACATCGTAAGCAACAAATGAAACCGGAACGTCCTTCAATATCTTTGCAGACAACGTTTTCCGCCCGATGCGCGTTTGCAGCGAACTAAATACCATCGGAAGGTCATCTTTGAACGGAAGAATTTCTCCATCGATGACAGTGCCATCCGGAAGCAATTTCAACATCACTTCGTATTCCGGATATTTATCTGTCACCAACTCCTCTCCCCTCGACCACACGAACAATTGTCCATTTCTTACGATAACCTGCCCGCGAATGCCATCCCACTTTCGTTCAGCAATCCATTCGTTTGGATCTCCAAGTGTGCTCACGTCATCTTCTAACGCATAGGCTAGGTAAAACGGGTAAGGTTTTGAAATATCAGTCTCCTCAGTGGAATGCAAAAGGTCCTGGAATGTATTTGTGTCCGGGGACCAATTGCCCATCAGCTTGTGTGCCACAATGTTTTCCTTAACATTGGCGTGTTTCGCCAGCGCCTTCACCATCAGCTGTTGTGACACACCGATTCGGAAACCACCTGTGATAAGCTTGTTGAATACAAATCGCTCCGCTTCATTTAATTGTCCCCATGCCGCCTGAATTTTTTCTTTTTTTTCAGGAACATCGAGCGGCTCCAGTGATTTGATGAAGTCTATCCAATATGTGAGTGTAAAATCCGACTGCTCAAATTCCGAAGGAAGGACTAATGTGATAGTTTCTGCCAGATCTCCTACGACTGTGTATGACTCGTAAAAAATCCACTCGGGCAGTCCTGAAAGTTCTCTCGCCCATTCGGCCAAATACGTTGCATTCACGCTCCTTTTCGGTCTGCGGTGAGAGAGAATTGCAATCGTCCATAATTTATCCTGATCGGAAGCATGATCAAAATAATCCATCAAGGCTTTGATCTTACCAAGCGTCTTGGTGGTTTGATCGAGTTCGGAGAAGAGGCGGGTGAAGTGCTTCATGAATGGCAATGGCTTTTGGCTATAGCTATGGCTTTAGGATCATCTTAACTTGTTTATTAAACTGTGAATTTGACGTTGTTCAGACTGAAGACTATTAAGACAGTCAACTACAACTTCGTTTTGTAAGTAGCCTATCCGCTCTGCAATTACTAAATCTGTTTCAACTTCATATGCGGATCCAAGCGAATGCTCTAAAAATCTTGCGAAATCCTCTTCACTTCTTCGGCTACAGCCTTCAGCGATGTTAGATGGAATCGAGACAGCGGCTCGGTTTAGCTGACTCGTCAGGCCAAACCGTTCTTCCAAAGGAAGTTGTTTGGTTATCCTATAAATCTTGACGGCTAAATCAATTCCTTGGTTCCAGATTATCATTTCGCTAAAATTTCTCATAGTGTTTTTTCTCCAATTTCACCGCTGTCACCCACTGAAACTTAACATATAAGTCCAATTGCTCTATCTCGAAGTCCACGCAAGCATTTGCCATAGCCATAGCTATCGGCCATAGCTTTTAATACTACGTTCACTTCCGCTTCACTGTCAACGGCCCTGCATTTGCCATAGCCATTAGCCATTGCTTTTCACCTCATCGTCACTGTCAGTCGCCAATACATTCTCTGCCGTTAGCTCAGCACTTCCCTCCGCCATTTCGCCAAGCTCACCCTCAAACCTCGTCTTCACTTCTTTTGCATCTAGTCCCCTTTCGCGAAGCCATTGCGCAAAGATTTCAGTATAGCCGTGCGTGACGAAAATCTTCTCAGCTCCGGTGGCGAGAATTGCTTTGTTGAGATCATTCCAATCAGCATGGTCACTTAGTACAAATCCACGATCTGCTCCTCTCCTTCTTCTCGTTCCGCGAAGCTTCATCCAGCCAGACGCTACACCAAGTGAATACGGAAGGAACCTTCGCATCCATGACGATCCAACTGCAGAAGGTGGGCACACGATCAAAGACCCTTTGATGTCTTCTTTTTTAATTTCATCGGAGATCCTCGGAGCATCGGGAAGCTGCAAGCCTTGGTTCTTCAGGACCTTGTTAATCGACTCAACTGCACCATGCGTGAAAATCTTTCCAATTGACGGATCAACGTTTTTCAAAATTCGTTGCGCTTTGCCAAGTGTGTAACCCGCAATGACTGACGTCTTGCCTTCACTTTGATTCTTCCGCCACCATTCGTTTATATCCGAGAACACCTCGTGCTGTGGCTTCCACTTGTAAATAGGCAAACCAAACGTTGATTCGGTTATAAATGCGTGACATTTAATCGGCTCGAACGGTGTTGAAATGTTATCGTGCTCGAGTTTGTAGTCACCAGAAAAAACCCACACTTGTCCTTTGTATTCAACGCGTATCTGCGCAGATCCCGGAATATGCCCTGCAGGATGAAAGGAGAAATCCACGCCATTGATCGATACAGTCTTGCCATAGTCCACGCTTTCTATATTGTCTGTGAGATAAAGCCTGTGTTTGACCACCGGCATCGCCAGTGTTGACGTCAGGTAATTCTTGTGACCGAAATATGCATGATCAGAGTGCCCATGACTGATCAACGCTTTATCAACCGGCTTCCACGGATCGAGATAAACGCGGGCTTGTTCACAATAGATTCCCTTATCGGTGAATTGGAGAAGATCCACTTAAACACAGTTTTAATACAGTGAATATACCGCTTGCGTAAAAAGTATGCCAAGGGGAATGTGGTAAGGTGTTAAGGTGTTAGTGTGTTAATGTCTGGTAGAAAGCTGAAACATCAATAGTGAAGCGTAAGAATGCTCGCTTCTTTTCCAGGCGTCAGCACGGAAATGATAAAGACTATACCAAATTCTGCGTCATGTAGATTTTGAAATTGTTCTTTTCCAATAAGAGCATTGGCTATTTTGGGGATCGTATTGGAATGACCTGCAATCAGGATTGTGCGGCCAAAATGTTCGCTTGTCAAGTTTCTCAAGTCATCGTTTGACAGGGATTCATAGTCACGGATGGCTAAATTTTTGAGCTGTGCAATTGGAGTGACTGTCTGCTGAGTACGTTTATATCTTGTAGAGTAAACGGCTGAGATGTTTGAGTCTTTCAACAACTCGGCAAGTCTTTTGGCTCGGTCCATCCCGATTTGACTTAACTCGGGATCCTTTTCATTGCTTTCCTTCTCGGCATGCCTCACCAGTATGAATGTGGTAATTCTTTGATCCTGAGCAAGGGCCGGAGCAGCCCAAAGAAAAAGAACAAATATTATAAAACACCGCATACGAAATTTTATGATACAGACAACATTAAAAACCTTAACGCATTAACACCTTAACACATTAACACCTTAACACCCTATTTATACCTATCCCCAATCTCTTTCGGCACATTACACCCGGCCTTTCTGCGTGTATCCGCCAGGTGGAAAATCTTCCAACCATCTTTCCCCTTCAACAAATGGAAAGCATCAACACCGCAATGGCTGAATGTTTTCCCTGCATAAAAAGCATAATCGCACCAGACTTGTGCAAAGTTTCCATCAAGCTGAACTTTCACATCCCAAATCTCTTCGTGCCATACTTCGTTGTGAGGAGTTCCAACAGCCTTCGCGAATTGATCTATCGATGACTCAGGACGAAGAATCGTGTTACCATTTTTATCCTGAACAACTGTTCCAAGCGTCACGTGATTGTGGAAAGCAGAACGCAGCATCGCGCTGTCGCCAAGTTCCATTGCTTTAAAAAGACGAGTAATAACTTCTTTCACTGCAGCTTCCTCGTTCGCAGCCTGCGCAAAACCTGAGGATGAGGAAAGAACAAGTGCCAAGAACAAGACTAGAGTTGCAACACCATTTTTCATACGAAGACAGATTTTCTCCAAAGATGACCGATTCGAATGAGGATTCAGTCCATTTTTATGCGAGCGGTTACAATTCAGACCGCGAATGGAAATGCCACGAGTTCTGAATTCTTGCTAACATAAACGCTGTCCGCGCTTGCTCCGCGGTACCCCGTGATCCCTGCGGTGTGGATTTCCTCCATTCCCAAAAAATCTCTATTTTTATCGTCCGCAACAACCCTATGATCACAAAATCAATCCCCCATGCCTTGTTTTGTATGCTTCTGACGGTTTCCGTTGTTGCTCAAAACCCAGATAGTCTTCTCACGGCTCTCGAGACAACTCAGGGCGACAAAAAAGTCAAGACATTAAACGAGTTGTTCCGATTCTATATTTCATCAGATCCTGTCAAGGCACTTGGCTATACACGAGAAGCGCTAAACCTGGCAACTGAAATCAACGATGAGCGAGGAATGGCAGCATCATACAACAACCTCGGCGTTGCCTACCGTAATCAAGGCGCGCTCGATAAGGCGCTCGAATATTATATCACCTCCCTGCGACTCTACACTAAACTCGACAACAAGGAGGGAATCGCCACAACAAAAAACAACATTGCCAATATTTACTCGATCAAGAAAGATTATGGGCAGGCAATGAAGTACCTGGAAGAATCGTACGCAGTCATTTCGCAGCTGGGAGATAAATATAAGGTGATCGGGTCGATGAACAACCTGGGCAATCTTTACAGTGACCTTCAACTGTACGAGAAAGCGCACAAATATTACTCTGAAGCTTACCAATTGAGCGAAGCCAATGGATTAAAATATGGAGACCCGCTAAGCAATTTGGGCAACGTGTATTTTCGCCAGAATAATTATCCAAAGGCTATTGACTATTACCTGAAAGCACTTGCTATCGAAAAAGCAAACAACAATCGTCTGGGCATGCTCAACATTATGACAAACCTTGGCATCGCCTATGCAAAATCGAACCAACCTGCAGCTGCAGCCCAATACCTCACTGAAGCTGAAAAACTTTCAAATGAATTGCAGGCGTTTACTTCAATCCCTACGATTTACAAAGCCAGCGCTGACAATTTTGCAAATCAAGGTAAGTGGAAGGAAGCGTACCAGATGCAAGTGAAGTATGATGAGGCTCGTGAAAAAATCTACGGTGAAGAGAGTAGTCGTAATATTGCTCAGATGGAAATGGTCATGGATTTTCAGGAGAAAGAAAAACAAATCGAAATCCTCAAACGAGAAGACGAAATCAAATCGCTTGAGTTGCGTAACAGCCGACTATTCATTATCCTGGTAATTCTCGGAGTCCTTGTTGTACTCGCCCTGGTGAATCTTTTCTACCTCGACCGCAAGAAAAAACTTCTTACTCCTTAACATTGTTGAATGATCTCTTTAGAGCAGGCACGTCAGATCTTACATGACCTGACCAAAAGCGCATCGCTCCTTCGCCACATGCGCACAGTTGAATTGGTGATGAGCGCTTATTCGGAAAAATTTGGTGAAGACAAAGAAGAGTGGGCGGTGGCTGGACTCCTGCATGATGCCGACTACGAAGCACATCCTGACCAACATCCCAATGTCATCGTACAACTCTTACGCGATAAGGGCGAGGAAAAAATCGCCCATGCCATCTCAGCACACTATACGAAATGGAATGTTCCCTACACCAACAGCCTTGACAAGGCATTGCTTGCAGTTGACGAGCTTACGGGTTTTATTGTTGCGTGTTCTCAGGTGCGCCCGGATGGAATTGCTACGCTCGAACCTAAATCCGTGATCAAGCGGCTCAAAGACAAAAATTTTGCAGCAAAAGTGGATCGTGAAGAAGTACATAAAGGTGCCGAACTGCTTGGCGTTGATCTCACCGAGCACATTCAGTTTATCATCGATGTGCTTCGCAAGAACAAGGAGGAACTTGGAATCTAAGGGGCGACAAGAATAAAGAAGGCCTGCCCATTGCTGAGCAAGCCTTTACCCAACCCAATCAAACTCTATAGTTTACTCTACAAAGTTCAAGTCTTTACCAAAGCTTTCTTTCATACGCCAAAGTGCGATCAGTGCAATCACTATCGTAGCCAATCCAACAATCCATGCACTTGGAATCATTCCAGTCTGTGCCCTGAGTAATTCAAATGAAAATGTAAGCGGCACTACAGTTCCTCTAATAAAATTCGGAACAGTCGTGGCTACGGTAGCCCTGAGATTTGTTCCAAACTGCTCTGCAGCGATCGTGACAAACAATGCCCAGTATCCAATCGACACACCGAGCAGGAAACAATTGAAATAGAACATCGATGTTGACATTCCCGACAATGAGAGGTAAAGCACGATGGCAAGTGTTGTCAGCGAAAGAAAAAGCAACACCACTTCCCTCCTGCTCTTCAGATACTGACTCAGCATACCACTGGCAAGATCTCCACACGACAAACCGATGTAACAGAACATGACAGCCTTACCCGCAGCAATCACACCGTTGACTTGAAAATTCACGGCAAACTCAGGTGAGAACGTAACAAGAATCCCAATGACGTACCAAATCGGTAACCCGATCAAAATACATTGCACATACTTTTTCAGCAGCTTGCTATCGGTAAACAATTGCAGAAAATTTCCGCGGCCAATATTTTGTTCTTTGATGTTGTTGAACATCCCAGACTCAGAAACGCTATACCTAAGCGCTAACAACGACAGGCCTAGTGCCCCTCCGATCAGATAGGCAACTTGCCAGTTTGTAAATTCAGCAACGAAATAGGCCAACACTGCGCCAAACAAACCAACGGAGGCAACGAGTGTCGTACCGTAGCCGCGGATATGCTTCGGAAGTATTTCAGCAACGAGCGTGATCCCTGCTCCTAATTCACCAGCAAGTCCGACTCCTGCAACAAACCGGAGAAATGCGTATTGCGGTACCGTTGTAACAAATCCATTGGCAATGTTCGCCAATGAATACAATAGAATAGAGCCGAACAGCACAGACAGTCTTCCGCGTTTATCGCCAAGAATTCCCCAGAGAATACCTCCCGTGAGCAACCCCGCCATCTGAATGTTGATGAGATAGATTCCCTCCTTCAGCAATTCATCTCCAGAAAGCCCAATCGCCTGAAGACTTGGGACCCGCACGATACTGAACAGTAAGAGATCATAGATATCTACAAAATACCCAAGCGCTGCAATGATTACCGGAGGCTGAAGCACTTGTTTTAAAATCGATTTATTTACCATAACGCAAACCCGTAGCGCGCGAGCCCTGATAAGAACCCGCTCAAACATTTTTTTTAAGAATTTTAGTGTGTTCCTTCTGCCGTTACCTTTGTTGTGCTGGAATTGAGTTGTTTATACAAATCACTCACAACTTGCCTCCTTGTAGCCTTCCCTGCCTCTGCCTGGAATTTGATCCCCGAAAGTTTTTGCCACGCAGCTATAGTCTTTTGATCGACCGGTTTGTCCAACTCCGCTTCCCATCCCGGCAGGTAACCGAGCAAACCCATGCGTTGCACAATGTTGAAATCAGCATCGCTGGTAGCAACATCTCGATAGTAGATCAACGTTGCGTTTTGCTCAAGCAATTCTCTCTGGAGATCTGCAGTCGAAATGTTCCTTACCTTTGTCTTCGAATCAATGGACAATGCTGCTGCAATTCCCGCAGCCTGTCCGAGGGCCATCCAGCATGGCTCCATCCGCAGCGTTGAAAATCCAATATGACTTCCGGATACCGGAACAGGCAGTAGCAGGTTGTCTACACGTTTCGGAACAATTACTCCATACGGGACCGTGTAGACATCTGTTGGATAACTTAGAAAGCCATCGAGATGAACTTTTCCAGACTCACGTTTACGCACGGCATGAGAATCCAGTGCATAGTGACTCGCGGTTATACTCGAACTGTGCACGGGTGGCCGCATCCCGGCTGCAACGGCAACGGCATCCTTGGCAGTGAAAAAATATTGTCCTTCGAATCGTCTTCCTTCACGCACGTAAACCTGGCGCGGAAAGTTTCCGTTGTCCTGGTATTCATCCTTAGCAAATCCCCACTCCTTGGCTGCCTTCCGGAAATGCTCTGGAAGCTCTTTGTCGTTTTGGGCAAACCAAATCAACCCTTCGATGTATTCTCGCAATCGAACGGAAAATTTATCACGCCACTCCCAGCTTGAGGTCGGCCACGGCCAGTTTTCCTCGGGAAGGTCAGTTGAAATGAACGCCATGTGCTGATTGTTCGCGTCCGTCTTTTCATTCGGCAATTTTACCATATTGCTGATGCGAGCAATGCCCCACACGTCACCTGGAAGTTTGGTTGGATTTCCTTTTTGGATGTGCTTCCGATTTTCCTCCAGCATTTCTTTTGTGATGTTCATCATCTGCACACCCGTATGACGTCCTGTCCATATATCTTCGATAAGCGACACATATTCATCGCGGTTGTAGCGAGCTGGTTTCTTTACTTCGACTCGATTCGCAGGATTTGTTGTGAGACACAAACGGTAATTGTACGATTGGACAGCGTTGTCACCTTGGAAGGTGCTGCCTGCTCCTTCGGGCCCGCCCCAGTATTTATACACGACACCCGCGCCAGGTTCGTTAAACTCATCTTTTCCTTCACGACCTAACCTGAATGGCACTTTTGCCGCGGCACCCAGATCACCTTCATACGTTGCATCGAGAAACACCTTGCCGCTAAACTCCACCATCGCTTTTGACTCACGATTAAGAACGCGGATTTTTTCGATACGCTCATCATTCATCACAATATTCTGATCATCGGTATCGAACTGATGCATCTTCAACACGGTAATCTTACTTTTGTGTTCAGCGATCATCTGTTCAAGAACTGCTTCAGCAACGGAAGCTTCGAAATGAAAGCCATCAGAACAATCCTTAACCTGCTTTGAATCGGGTCCGTATTTCGAAATGTAATGTTGCTTGATGCGTTGAACATATTCGGCAAACAAACCTGTTGTTGCTCCGCGTGT
>DASWTM010000172.1:0-3968 GCA_036402115.1 Chryseosolibacter sp. | reverse complement strand
GCTCCGGCCGCCTTTTCTCAAAAACTTCTAACTTCACCTGTAACCTTCCCGGCCCCGCCCGGTAGATAACACGAAAATTGACAAAAATCGAGGTTCTGATGACAGACGAAACTTTAATGGAGGCCGTAAAACGCGGAGAGCTTCAGCAGGCGACCTTGCTTTTTGAACGATATAATAAGCGCATTTTCAATTTTCTGGCGCGCATGACCATGGACCGCGAGCTGGCCGAAGACCTGACGCAAAATGTGTTTCTCAGGATCATTAAATACCGGAACAGCTACCGCGAAGGAAATAAGTTTCAATCGTGGATCTACCAGGTTGCGCGGAACGTGTTCAGCGATCACTACCAGGCGCATAAAAACAAGTTTTCAAATTTCATCGATGTAGAAAAAATAAGTGATCACATGGCTGACCGCGAAGAATACGAAGAGCAGGACGAGAAGGAAAAGATCCTTCAGCGTTCGCTGGCCAGGCTCAACGATGAGCAACGCGAGCTCCTGGTGCTGACACGTTTTCAACAAATGAAATATGAAGAAGTAGCGCAGATCATGGACACAACGGTGGCAAACATTAAAGTGAAAGTGCACCGCGCGATTCTGAAACTACGTGAGTTGTATTTCGAAATGGAAAAAATATAAAGAGTCAACGGACAACGGTCGACAGTCCACAGCGGTGGACGATGGACCGTGGACCGTGGACATTCAAAAACATTATGGAAAAGGAAAAATTAGAAGGCATGCTGATCGACTACATTGACAACAAGCTCAATTCGGTTGATCGTCACCAGGTGGAGCAGGAACTTATTCGCAACCCGGAAGCCTACAAATTATATGAGGAGTTAAAAGAGGTAATGCACCTGATGGATCGCTCAGCGCGTCTCGAGCCAAGTGTGAAATTGAAAACGAGTTTCGATGCGTTGCTTGCAGAAGAGCTGAAGGCAGAGAAGAAGACCAGGACGATTTTCTTCCAGCCAACCTTCTTCAAAGTGGCAGCAGCGATAGCGTTGTTGGTGATCTTCGGAAGCATTGCCTTCTATATAAAACAGCAGAATGACATCATTGCGAAACGCGATCAGGAATTGAAGGTGCTGCAGCTCCGCACGCAGGAGATGCTGGCGATGATTGCCAATGATCAATCGGCAAGTCAGCGGATACAGGGTGTTAACGTGTCGTTCGAGTTCGAGAAGTCAAGCGATGCGATTGTGGAAACGCTGGTGAAAACTATGAATGAAGATCCAAACACCAATGTGAGGTTGGCTGCGCTTGAGGCGCTCTCCCGATTCATCAACGAGAAGGCCGTGCGTCAGGCGATTGTTCGATCTCTTCCCAAGCAAAAGGATCCAATCGTTCAGATCCAGCTGATCCAGCTCCTCGTAAAAATTAAAGAGACAGGTATTGTAGATGATCTTCAGAAGATTGTTGACGATGAAGAAACAATGCATGCCGTAAAAGACGAGGCGTACTCAGCAATAATGAAACTTTCATGAAGGACAGAATATATAAAAGGTTAGGCTTTAAAAATGAAATGACAATGAGAAACAAGAATATACTTTTAGTAGTGGTGGCAATGCTCGTAACGGGCTGGACATACGCACAGGAATACAAGGTGGCGAAGAACTCGGGACGACTTGAGATCAATCTCGGCAAGGTTAGGGTGGAAGGCCACAATGGAAACGAAATCATTTTTACATCCGAGAGCGGCAAACGCGATCGCGATGAACGCGCAGAAGGGTTGCGCTCGGTAAATAGTCTCGGCCTGGAAGACAACACGGGTCTTGGAATCAACGTGAGCGATAAAGGCAACGTGGTGGAAGTGAATCAGCTGAAGAAAACCAGCTCGCCAGACATCAAGATTCTCGTGCCAAAAGGAATGATCGTTTCGTTCACACACCAATCGCAATACGGTGGAAAGGCTGTGTTCAAAAATCTGACGAACGAGATTGAAATTTCCGCACAATACAATAGCATCGAAATGGAGAATGTGACAGGCCCGCTAACCGTGAAGACGATCTACGGGCATGTTGAAGCTGATTTCGGTTCGAGCATTAAAGATCCTGTGTCGATCGTCTCGGTTTATGGATACGTGGATGTTACGCTTCCTCAAGCTACTGCGGCTAATCTTCGCCTTGAAACGAACTATGGTGAAATCTTTGTAGCTCCGGAATTCAAGATTGCCGTGGAAACGAGGAATGGCATGGTTGAATACAGCGATCGTGTGAGTGGAAAAATTAACGGTGGCGGTGTGAATATCGACCTCACCTGTAACTACGGTAAAGTTTACCTGCGCAAAAAATAATTATTCAAAAGTTGTAACGCTGATATTGCTTTCCGGTAACCAGTAAAACAAAATTGAAAATGAAACGAATGATAATGATGATAGCGGCACTCGTGATTACTGGTGCAGCCTATTCACAAGAGTATAAGGTGTCGAAAAGCACCGGCACGCTTGAGATCCGAGAAGTGAACAATGTGACGATTGAAGGTTCAGCGGGAAATGAGATCGTATTCTCATCACGTGGCCGCAACCGCGATGACGATGAGCGTGCAAAAGGTCTGCGTACGCTGAGTGCATCCGGACTTGAAGATAATACCGGCCTTGGGCTTTCCGTTGTGGCGAATGGCGACAGAGTTGAAGTTCAACAACTAAAGAAGATGGACGGCCCTGAAGTCACCATCAAAGTTCCGAAAGGGGTGAAAGTGATTTATTCACACACATCTCCTCATGGTTCGGATATCGATATCAACAACTTTGAAGGTGAGCTTGAAGTGTCGACTGTGCACAACGGTGTTAACATCACCAACTCGAACGGACCACTCAATATAAAGACTGTGCATGGCGATATTGAAGCAACGCTCACAGCCAATCTGAAAACGCCAGCAAGACTTGTATCGGTTCACGGTCACGTGGATGTAGGAATGCCGGTGACGATGAAAGCAAATCTCAGGCTCGGCACAAGCTGGGGAGAGATCCTCGTGGATCCTGACTTCAAAATTGAGATCGACAAAACTGGAAACTTCGTGAAGTACAGTGATAAGGTCAGCGGCAAGCTGAATGGCGGTGGAATCGACATCGAGATTGCATCCACGCACAACAACGTGTACCTGAGAAAAAAATAATCTGACGCTCCTTTCAACGTCATGTTGGAAGGAGCTTCTTTAACTAATCGGCCTATGAAAACGAAAACACTTTATATCATAGCAGCTCTCCTTTGTCCAATACTCACCTTCGGACAAACTGAAATCAACAAAACCATACCGGTGAAAGCAGGACAGACCATCAATATGCGTTTCGACTACCCGGAACTCGTCAAAGTGAGCACGTGGGACAGAAATGAAATTGTGGTGCAGGGGACAGTAAGCATCAATGGCGGTGAGAATGACGATGCGTTTGTATTTGAGAACTCGCTGAATGGCAACGTAGTGGATATCCGCTCATCCATTCGCGATCTGAAAAAGTTGCCACAACGCATTACCATTGTTCGCGATGGACAGAAAATCATGTTCAAGGACAAAGCTGAACTCAAGAAGTACCAGGAGCAGCATGGTAAGGGATATAACACCATGTCATGGGGCGCGGACATCGATATTGAGTTGGAGATCAAAGTTCCGAAGAACTTGGAGACGCGTGTTGAATCAGTGTATGGAATGGTAGAGATCAGGAATTTTGCCGGGCCGCTCACAGTAGAAGCAACGTATGGTGGCGTAGATGCTGCTCTCGCGGAAAAGCAAGTGGGCGAACTCATCGCGGAAACCAACTACGGTGAGATCTATACAAACTTTGATGCGAAGTTTGGTGGAAGCGAACTCAAGAACCGCGACTTCCATACGTATGTGTCTGCGAAACCAGGCACCGGACCGAAATACAGCTTTGAATCGAAATATGGCAATGTCTATTTGAGGAAAGCGCAACAGTAAACTCAGTACTCATAATATATAATAGAGAGGCTCGCGGAAACGTGGGCCTTTTTG
>DASWTM010000171.1:0-8189 GCA_036402115.1 Chryseosolibacter sp. | reverse complement strand
GACGGGTATTGAGGATTTTGAAAAAGTTGAGATCACTGAAGGTCTAATGGATGGGGACACCGTGGCTGTCACCGGAGCTTATTTATTATATAGTGAAATCATTTTAAAAAAAGGTACAGACCCTATGGCTGGGCATAGCCATTAAAGCACAACGGTTTAAGATTTAGCAAACTATAAAAACAAATCAAACATGAAAACGAAGTCAATTCTATTCTCACTTTTATTCGCGGCAACTGCCTTTGCATTCCTGACCAATTGTTCGGGGAACAAGAAAGAAGATGCTACTGAAGCACATGAAGGTCA
The DNA here is from genome assembly GCA_036402115.1 of Chryseosolibacter sp. Taxonomy (GTDB): domain Bacteria; phylum Bacteroidota; class Bacteroidia; order Cytophagales; family Cyclobacteriaceae; genus Chryseosolibacter. Next base: position 7,886 of record DASWTM010000171.1, on the reverse strand, counting down.
TGACGACAAGGAGCATGCATCAGGTTCAACCGCAGCCGCAGAAGCAGCTGAACCACAGTTTCAGGTTGACGGTAAATTCCAGGAGCAACTCGCATCTGTTTTCACATCGTATGTAGAATTAAAAGATGCTTTTGTTGCATCGGATCCTGGAAAAGTTAAAACGGAAGCAACAGAAACAAAGGATGCTCTTTCAAAAGTAGACATGAAGCTTCTGTCTGGTGCTGCACACAACGATTGGATGAACTTTGCCTCTCCTATTGAATCTTCATTAAAAGAAATTGAATCATCGACCGACATCGAAGCGCAGCGCAAATCTTTTAGCACCCTGTCAGACAACATGTACAAGAGTGTAAAGGCTTTCGGCCTTGGAGGAAAACAAGCATTCTATGAATTCTGCCCTATGGCTTTTAACAATGAAGGTGCATACTGGTTAAGTGACCAGGAAAAAATTCAAAACCCTTACTTCGGTGACAAAATGCTTACCTGTGGTGAGGTTAAAGAAAAATTGAAATAACGAGAATGAAACGGAGAGAATTCATCAAGTCTTCGGGCATCAAAGCAATAACAGCGTTGGCAGGGGCATCGCTGTTCCTTAAAGCTTGTCACACTGAGGAAGATATGATCGGAGAGCCAAACTGGATTGTTGAAGGTGCATTCGATCGACCATTGTTTATACCACCGATTGCTTCCAGTGGAACCACTTTGCAGGCGCAGTTTGGAACTAGTCAGGTGTTAAAAGGAAAATCGAGTAGCGTCCTCGGCTATGGAAATGGTATGCTCGGTCCAACAATTAAGGCTAATGCAAGTGAGACCATCGAAGTCCATTTGCAAAATGGACTATCGGAGGAAACAAACATTCATTGGCATGGCCTGATACTTCCTGAGAACATGGATGGCCATCCCAAAGACGTTGCATCTCCTGGTGGTTCTCTCCAATACTCTCTGCCGATACAACAACGGGCTGGTACCTACTGGTATCATCCCCATCCTCATGGAGCTACTGCGAAACAGGTCTTCATGGGGCTAGCCGGAATCTTCATAGTCAATGACTCTGAAGAGGCTGCTTTAAATTTGCCATCCGGTGAATTTGAAATACCAATCATCATCCAGGACAAACACTTCGATGGGACGAGTCTCGATTACTCTCCTAATGAAGATGAAATCATGTCAGGGTATCTGGGCGAGCAAATTCTTGTAAACGGAGTTCATTCACCCTTTCTCAATGTTGCATCTGGTTGGTATAGACTTAGAATTCTCAACGGGTCAACTGCAAGAGTGTACAATCTTTCGCTTAACGGATTGCCTCTGCATATTATCGGCTCGGATGGTGGATTATTAAAGACTCCGGAGACAGTATCAAATTTGATGCTTGGGCCAGGTGAACGCGCAGATGTTCTGGTTGATTTCAGTGGTCAATCTTTAGGTAAAGAGTTTGTCCTGGTCAGCAACAAATTCAGTCAGTATAATATTCAAGGGAGGCAGGCTTTCAGCATAATGAAATTTAAGGTCGACAGGGCTTCATCAGCTTCGTTCACCCCTCCATCAGTGCTATCTAATATTGAAGCATTGAATCCGACACAATCAGTCGCAACGAGAACCTTTGACATCTCGGCAATGGCCGAAGGTGCAGGCGGTCATGGAGGAATGGGTAGACATTCGATCAATGGAAAAATATTTGAAATGGATCGAGTTGACGAAACAGTGCAAGCTGGGACAACAGAGATTTGGGAGTTTGATAACATGATGGGAGATGAAATCCACCCTATGCATATTCACGGAGTTCAATTCCAGCTTCTTGAAAGGATAGGCGGTCGAAATCAGATCATGCCTGCTGAAAAGGGGTGGAAAGACACGGTGCTTCTGATGCCGGGAGAAAAAGTAAAAGTCATTATGAAATTCCCCCAGTACACTGGTGTCTTTGTATTCCACTGCCACAACCTTGAGCACGAGGATGATGGAATGATGCTCAACTATCGAATCGTATAAGCAAAACCCTAAACCTAACTATTGTGCCTTTTAACAAAAACCTATTCTTTCGAAAAATACATCGGTACCTGGGTATGTTCATAGGAATACAATTCCTCGGCTGGACAATCAGCGGACTCTATTTCAGTTGGAATGACATTGACGATGTGCATGGCGACCCCATGCGAAAGAGTCCGCATTTTATCTCCGCGACTGATACACTTACAACTCCATCGCTTGCAATTGAACAATTAAAACAACAAACAAAAGTAGATTCAATTCATTCCATTCAACTAATAAGCCTTCTCGGAAAACCCCTTTACCAAATACAATATTTTTCTGGGCACCCGGGCACCGTGCATCATCACACTACTTACGCCTTGGCTGAAGGATCGACCGGGAATTTGAGGCCACCGTTATCCAAAGACGAGTCCATTGCTCTTGCGAGGGATTATGTGGTTTCTTCTGCTAAGTTAAGTGAGGTGAAATTCCTTCAGACGACTGACGGTCACCATGAGTACCGGGAAAGGCCTCTTCCTGCATACGCGGTTAGTTTTGAAGATCCAAATTGCACCGTTTACATCAGCACAGAGAGAGGGACATTTCAAACGATCCGCCACGATCAATGGCGAGCATTTGACTTCCTCTGGATGTTTCATACGATGGACTATGAATCACGCGATGATATCAATAACTGGTTATTGCGCATCTTTTCAATCTTCGGACTATTGACCGTCTTGTCTGGATTCATCCTATACTTTATTTCATCCCGAACACTAAAGCAATTAACGAACTAGCTATGAAATATACCTATGCAATATTGATGATAGCATCCGTCACCTGGTTTGCTTGTCAAAGTCAAAAAGAAAATGCAGCCCATGAGCATGGCACGGAGGCGAAAACTACAGAGGCTCCCGACACCGTGAAGAAAAGCGTTCCGAAAGAAGCACATGCCCAAATTGGCGGAACCCATTTCATGATCAAATACCATGCACCTGCAGTTAGAGGAAGAACGATCTGGGGCGGTCTTGTTCCTTATGGTGATGTGTGGGTTACCGGTGCACATTCAGCAACCTCCATTGAAATCGACCATGACGTCACAATCAACGGCACTTCCGTCCCTGCAGGCAAGTATGCTTTCTTTACAATCCCGGGCCAAGACAAGTGGACAGTCATCATCAACAAGAACTGGGATCAGCATCTTGTAGATGAATACAATGCGAAGGAAGATGTTGTCCGCGTGGACGTGACGCCTGAAATATTACCATCTATTCAGGAGCGGCTAAAATACTCAGTTGTAGATAAAGGCAATTCAGAGGTATCAATCGATGTGAGTTGGGAAAAAGTGAAAGTGTCTTTACCAGTTAAACTCTAGCGAAGAATCATGAATCACGAACATCATCAACAATATACCTGTCCCATGCATCCCGAAGTAATAAAGGATGCACCAGGCCAATGCCCAAAATGCGGAATGAATCTCGTGGCGGTGCAGCCGGAAATAAAGGTCGCGCAGCAACACCACCATTCAATGCAGAATCATTCCGACCATAGTAAGCACGACATGTCATCCCATGATCCCAAGGCATCTGGCGGTCACGCGCATCATGCAGGTATGATTGATGACTTCAAGAGACGATTCTATATAGTCCTTGTGCTGACAGCACCCATCATGGCATTGTCTCCGATGATCCAGCACTGGCTCGGTGTAGATTGGATGTTCCCTGGATCGAGTTACATTTTGCTTGCGTTGTCAACGGTTGTATTCTTTTATGGAGGTTGGCCATTCCTTCAAGGGCTGGTCTCCGAAGTAAAATCAAAGTCGTTCGGAATGATGACACTCGTTGCCGTGGCAATAACGGTAGCGTATGTCTACAGCGTTGCGATTGTTCTAGGTTTGGAAGGGATGGATTTCTTCTGGGAACTCGCCACATTGATCCTTATCATGCTGTTGGGTCATTGGATCGAAATGAGATCGATCATGAGTGCATCGAAAGAATTAGAGCTCCTGGTTCAGCTGATGCCATCGGATGCTCATCTCGTGCATGGCGATCACATTATGGACGTCAAAACGGACTCACTAAAAGCTGGTGACATAATCTTAGTAAAACCGGGAGAGAAAATCGCGGCCGATGGGGTTATCGTTGAAGGGACCAGTTTTCTAAATGAGTCAATGCTTACAGGCGAATCGAAACCGTCTGAAAAAGACAAAGGCGATAGAGTAATAGCAGGCTCGATAAACGGAGAAGGCTCGCTGAAGATTCAGGTCTCTCATGGCACGAAAGATTCTTACTTATCACAGGTCATTAAACTCGTTCAGGATGCGCAGGACTCGAAATCAAAAACTCAACTGCTCGCAGATCAAGCTGCGAAATGGTTAACAATCATCGCCCTGCTTTCCGGCACAATAACTTTCATTGTCTGGCTGGTCATCGGCAAAGACCTTGCTTTCGCGATGGAAAGAATGGTAACGGTGATTGTCATCTGTTGTCCTCACGCGCTTGGACTTGCAGTTCCTTTAGTTGTAGCAAGATCGACAGCCATTTCCGCGCAAAGTGGACTGCTCATCAAAGACAGGACGGCTTTCGAAAATTCGCGCAAGATCTCGATGGTTGTATTCGATAAAACGGGAACACTCACGAAAGGTGAGTTCAACGTTGTACGATATGAAAGCCTTGATGCAAAGTCAACGAGAGACCAGGTTCTTCAGCTTGCTGCTGCGCTTGAACAAAATTCCGAGCATCCCATTGCCACTGGAATCATGCGGAAGGCAAAAGAACTTAGCATGTCATTACCAAAGCTCTCCGACTTTAAAGCAATTACAGGGAAGGGCATTGAGGCGAAAGTCGAGGGTAACAGCATCAGAGTTGTTAGTCCTGGCTACCTAAAAGAAAAGAACATAGCGATCGACACACCCTCAGCATCGAAGGCCGAGACGGTGGTATTCATATTGTTTAATGATAAGGTCATCGGGTTCATCGCACTCGCTGACGAAGTTCGGCCTGAATCCGCAGACGCAATCAGAATACTCAAATCGCAGAACATAAAATCATTGCTGCTTACCGGTGACAACAAGGATGTAGCCAAAGTAGTATCCGATTCTCTTGGAATGGACGGTTTCATTGCCGAAGTTCTGCCACATCAAAAACTTGAAAAGATAAAAGAGCTTCAGCAGAAGGGTGACTTTGTTGCCATGACTGGCGATGGTGTGAATGATGCCCCTGCCCTAGCCCAGGCCGATGTTGGTATTGCCGTAGGGTCCGGTTCAGATGTTGCTGCCGAAACAGCGGATATCGTGTTAGTCAATAGTAATCCCAAGGATGTGGCGAACCTTATCCTTTTTGGTAAGGGTACCTACCGCAAAATGATTGAGAATCTCGCCTGGGCCACTGGCTACAATGTTGTGGCGCTGCCACTTGCTGCCGGAGTGTTGTACAATGCCGGCATTTCATTGAGCCCCGCGATGGGCGCAATACTCATGAGCATCAGCACGGTGGTGGTGGCCATCAATGCTCAGTTGCTCAAGTTGAAGAAATGACGGATGTAGTCGTAACGACCTTCAAAAAATACGGGTAAGAAAAACAAAAAATCTAAAACACATGAAACAATTAATAATCGGCCTCTGCTTAATAACCTTAACTAAACTGACGTCCTTCGCTCAAACATCAGATAGCGTATCTTACACGAAAGAAGAACAAAGACTCGTCAATCTTTCAAAAGACAAATGGCAATGGATGGCTGACAAGAACGCTGACAAACTTGCTCCCCTTTTCCACGATGATTCAAAATTTGTTCATATGAGTGGAACCTGGAAAAAAGATGAGGAGCTTGAGATCATCAAATCGGGAAGTATCTGGTATAAGAGGGCTGACGTCAAGGACGTGGCTGTGGAGCTTGTAGACGACACGGCTATTCTGTGGAGTAGAATCACACTGACTGCATTTGTTCGCGGCAGCGATGTTGTAACTGAATTCACCGTAACGGAGGTTTTCAAGAAAGAAAAGAAAGAGTGGAAGCTACTGGCACTAACATTCAGCAGTGTTCGCGACACGCACGTGATCAAACATTAGTGTTTGAGCGAAGTTTGTCGTGGGTAGTCAATTTTCAAAAGGAACAGGATAATCGAAATCTTGCTGTACCTGGGTGCAGTCATGATAGTCTTTGCGCACCCCACCATTCTGTCCAAAAGCATGTCAAGGTCACAATTGGTGCTCTACAAACAAATAGCGAACTTTAGAATAAAACCCGCATCAGATTGCCATGAAACAGATCCCCATACGCCACATCAAATCCGAAAAGGAAGTTGCTCCGAATTTTCGAATTCGTTCGGTGGAGTCGTTATTGGGTGGCAAGGATATGATTCAGGAACTGCATCGTCATAATTTTTATTTTGTACTCGCGCTGAACAAGGGAAAGGGAACGCATGAAATTGATTTCGTACCATACAAAGTCGAAGACTATAGCTTCTTCATCATGCGACCGGGACAAGTCCACCAACTTACGCTGAAGGCGGACTCCACGGGCTATGTGCTGGAATTCAATTCGGAGTTTTATCAGCTACATGAACGCGGAACAAGTGAGGTGTTGAGACAGGCAACACACACAAACCTTTGCCGAATGGACGCTAAGGCATTCAAGAAGCTAAATGCCGTGCTTTCGTACATCGCTGAAGAACATCAAGAACAACGAGAAGGATATCAGCAGATAATCAAATCCAACCTTGATATTTTTTTTATTGAGTTCCTCCGACAGAGAAAAGAACATGAGCGACCTTTGGCAGGAAATGGATATGAACAGGAGAAATTACAGGAGTTTCTCGAACAACTCGAGAAAAACTCGGGAACGCAAAAGAAAGTATCGGAATACGCAGATGCGATGAGTATGTCTGTGTATCAGCTTAACAATATTACTAAAACAACTTTGGGCAAAACTGTTTCAGACGTCATAAACGATCACATCATTCTCGAAGCAAAACGGTATTTGTTGGCTACCTCCGAGCAGGTTAATCAAATAGCCTACCATCTTGGGTTCGAAGACCCATCGTATTTTATCCGGTTTTTCAAGAAACACACTGAGCTTACTCCTGAAACGTTCCGCTCGAATTTCAAATAAGTACAATCCAACTCAATTTTTGTCCTACTGGCGAGGTTAGCGTTCGATATACTTTTGTGTCATCACAAACAAAGTATATCAAAACGAACTCGTATGAAAACAAAAATGAAACTGATTGCCTCTTTGAAGATCTGGGCAGTCATCTACCCGTCCATTACATTATTTCTCTTTTTATTCGGTGACGCTTTGGCGGCCCTCCCACTCTATCAGCGAACGTTTCTCCTTACCATTTCGCTCGTTCCCTGGATCGTGTTTATCGGTGTGCCGTTCGTTGACATGATCATCAGGATTGTCTCGCCTAAAACTGACAAATAACCAAGCTAGCCCGAAACCTTATGAGCGCCATTTCAAGACGTCAGTTTGCGAGAGTTTCCGTAGCCATGACATCAATAATTGCTTCTCCGAAGGTTTTGATAGCACTGACACATAAAGAATACGAAATGACCGACAGAAAACAATTCGATGTGATCATTGTTGGAGGAAGTTTTTCCGGGATGGCTGCGGCCATGGCACTGGGACGGGCCCTTCGACATGTTCTCATTATTGACAGTGGTTCACCTTGCAACAACGTCACACCAGCATCGCACAACTTTCTCACGCAGGATGGAAAGCCTCCCGTAGAAATCGCAGCGATCGCTCGCGCTCAGTTATCACATTACAACAGTATCGACTTCCATAACGGACTTGCCAAATCTGCGATCAAAACCAACAAAGGGTTTGAAGTAACTGTAAGCGGTGGGAGTGCATTCATGGGAAAGAAGTTAATTTTTGCTACCGGCATAAAAGATGTTCTTCCGGAAATTAAGGGGTTC
>DASWTM010000170.1:0-18251 GCA_036402115.1 Chryseosolibacter sp. | reverse complement strand
AGAAGGTCGTTCTGGTCAACGCTTCCGCTCCTATTTTACAGGCTTAACCTAAACCTTTTTGTATGAAGAAATCTCACCGAAGCACTGCGTTCGGAAAACTGCTGTTCTGGATGGCGCTAGCTGTTCCGTTGGCAGCTCAGTGTCAGCAGTTTGGCCAGCAACAACAGGAAGAAAGAGAGCTGGCGCCTGTCTCCCGAACGTATGCGATCACTAACGCGACCATCACGCAAGGGCCAGGCCGAAAGATCACACAGGCAACACTTGTCATTAAAAACGGCCTGATTAGCGCGGTTGGAAAAGGCGTTTCGATTCCTCCTGATGCCATCATTATCAAAGGAGATAGTCTCAATATTTACGCGGGCTTTATCGATGGACTTTCTCGGGTGGGCGTGGCGAAGCCAAAAGAAGATGCAAACCGTGAACGTCCAAAAGATCCGGGTAACCCGACACCGGAGTTTGCCGGCATTACTCCTGAGAAAGATGTTCGCACAGCGTTAAACCCTCAGGAAAAATCTATTGAAGAAATCCGTGCATTAGGGTTCACAGTCGCACAGGTCGTTCCTTACGGGAATATGTTGCCGGGTAGCGCAGCCGTTATACTGCTCAGCGGGAAAACAGTGGATGCGATGATACTCACCGGTAAAAGCGCTTTGTTTTCCGAGCTACAGGGCGCTCAGCGTGCTTACCCGTCAACGGTAATTGCTGTGATGGCGAAGTTTCGCGAGCTGTACAAGCAAGCACAACAGTCAAAGAATTATGAAAGCATGTATGCATCCAATCGGTCAGGGCTGAATCGTCCTGCGTCAGATCGGGTCCTCGAAGCATTCTATCCGGTAATCGATAAAAAAATTCCGGTAGTGTTTGAGGCGGATAAGTACCTGGAAACGCAGCGGATTATGAATCTCCAGAGCGATCTGGGGTTCCTGCTTGTGCTAGCCGATGTAAAGGAAGGATGGGAAGCGATATCCAAGATCAAGTCGACTAACACCAAAGTTTTTTTGAGTCTTGATCTTCCGGAAGACAAGAAAGAGAGCAAGGACAAGAAGCCTGAAGCTAAAGAAGAGGATACCACCCTTTCCACACAAGAGAAGGAAGCACTGGAAAAACGCAAGGAGGAATTTCTTGCGCTCCACACAGGACAGGCAGCGGCTTTTCAAAAGGCAGGTGTTACGTTCGGATTCTCTACGTTAAGTGCGAAGACATCGGATGTTCGCGCAAACTTGAGACGCATGATCAAAGCCGGCCTCACGGAAGATCAGGCACTTGCAGCACTCACAACAAACGGAGCGCAATTGCTTGGACTGTCTGATCGCCTCGGTACTCTTGACAATGGAAAAATTGCAAACGTGGTGATCACCGACAAACCCTACTTCCACGAGAAGTCAAACGTACGTTATGTGTTTGTGGATGGTGTCATGTATAAGTATGATCCGAAAGATGCTCCAAAAGCGGAAGCTTCGAAGTTCGACATCGTTGGAACATGGGCGGTGACAACCAACACACCCGATGGAAAAACTCAGGAGACACTTACGATCAAGAAAGAAGGAAAGGATTTCACAGGTTCGGTTTCCGGAGGCAAACTGACGCAGGCGGTACCGCTTGAGTTGATTGAACTGAACGGAAGTTCCCTGAAGTACAACTACACCGTTCAAATGGGTGGACAGTCTTACAAAGTTGACGTTCAGGCTACCGTTGATGCAACTTCCTTTAAGGGAACCGCGCAGGTTGGTACTACGGGAAGTTTTGCTGTAGAGGCGAAGAAAGAACCTAATCGTTAAAATTTCGAAGCGATGAAAAAATTATTGACAATACTTTTTAGTGTTAGCGTGCTTTGCGGATATGCACAGCAACAGAACACAAATAATCTTCTGATAAAAGGCGGTACCGTTTTAACGATCACCAAAGGAACGCTCGAAGCAACGGACGTGCTGGTGACCAATGGGAAGATTGCGCAAATTGGAAAAAATCTTTCCGCACCTGCCAGTTATCAGACTATCGATGCTACTGGCATGTTTGTGATGCCGGGGATTATCGATGCACACTCGCATGCCGGTATCGATGCCATCAACGAGGCAACGAGCCCTGTGACTGCGGAAGTAAACGTTGGCGATGCACTGAATCCCTTTCAGATTGGATTGTATCGTGCGTTGGGCGGTGGCGTTACAACGATTCATGCCATGCACGGCTCTGCAAACGCGATTGGAGGTCAATGTGAGACGATCAAGTTACGTTACGGTGTGAAAGATCCGGAAGCGCTTCGCATGGTTGACGCCCCTCGCACTATTAAGTTTGCCCTCGGTGAAAATCCTACGCGTGTTCATGGCGGAGGTTCTAACATTGTGCCGCGCACACGAATGGGGGTTGAGTTTGTGATTCGTCAGGCTTTCTCGCAGGCGAAGGAATACATGGCAAGCTGGGACAACTACAATAAACAAAAAGGTCAGAAAGGTTTTCGTGGCACGCCTCCTGCGTACAACTATAGACTTGAAACACTCGCGGATATTCTCAAGGGCAACATTATTGTGCATTGCCACAGCTACCGTGCGGACGAATTGCAGATGATGTTGAAGGTGGCGAAGGATTTTGGTGTTAAGAAACTCGTTTTCCAACATGTGAATGAAGGATTCAAAGTTGCGCCTGAGATTGCAGCACAGGGAGCGATGGCTTCCGTGTTCTCGGACTGGTGGGCATACAAGCTTGAAGTGTATTACTCAACAGCTTACAACGCGGCCATTCTTGCTAAGAACGGTGTCACAACGTCCATCAACTCCGATGATGGTGAACTGATGCGTCATCTGTATCATGAGGCGGCCAAGACGCAGAAGTATGGAAATCTTTCTGATGACGAAGCGCTCGCAATGATCACGATCAATCCAGCCAAGCAACTTGGCATTGAGAATCGTGTTGGCTCACTTGAAGCAGGGAAAGATGCAGACATTGCGATCTTTAGCAAGCATCCACTTTCCATCTACACGATCCCAATGGTTACAATTGTCGATGGGGTTGTGCGTTTCGATCGCGCGAAAGATCCGGACGACATGAGGATCGTTGTTGATCCGAAACAGCCGATTGAGATCGCTACCTTCCGCGAACATCATGGTCATAGCCACGAGAGTTGCCTGGAGGGTGCCGAACTGAATTTTGAAGAACTATTTGGAACAACTGCTAACCAGGAATAATCATGCAATCAAAATATATTTTTGTCCTAATTATCCTCTGCCTTTGTTTCAACGTGCAGGCGCAAAGTCCGAAAGCGAAATACGGAACGTTCGCGTTGACGAATGCGAATATCGAGACCGTTACGAAAGGTGTTATTAACAATGGAACCGTCATCATACGCAATGGAAAGATCGATGCGGTGGGAACAAACGTGCAGATCCCGCAAGGTGCAGAAGTGATCGATTGCAAGGGAAGCTGGATCTATCCTGGAATGATCGATGCCGGTACCACCATTGGTCTCATTGAATTCGGAGCCTACGCGCAGGCGACCGATGTGACGGAAGTTGGTGATGTTGTTCCTCAGGTTCGCGCGCTAACAGCGGTGAATCCGAACAGCGCAGCGATTCCAATCAACCGAATTAGTGGAGTGACCACTGCGTTGACTGTTCCGGGCGGAGAATTGTTTTCCGGGATTGCAGCATTGGTCAACCTCCACGGCTACACACCTGATCAGATGTTTGCGGGATTTGAAGGCGTTGTACTGAATTACCCGCGCACCGGCAGACGGGGAGGCTTCGACAGACGAACTGACGAAGAAATAAAAAAGGCCAACGATAAGGCTATTGCCCGACTAAATGAAGTTTGGGAAAAAGCTGTACAGTACCACAAGGTTGACTCGGCAACGAAAGGCACTTCCGGTTATTACCCGGAGATGCAAGCGTTGGTTCCGGTGGTGCGTGGCGAAATGACGCTTCTGATTGAAGTCAACGCAGCAAAAGATATTCGCGCGGCAATTAAGTGGGTGAAGGAGAAGAACATTGAGAAAGTGGTACTTACAGGAGTTGCCGAGGGCTGGCGCGTGGCCGATGAGATCGCTAAAGCAAACATTCCGGTGCTTGCGGGGCCTGTGCTTGAACTTCCATCACGCGAATATGATCGCTATGATAAGGCATATCAAAATCCGGGACTGATGAAAAAGGCGGGGGTGAAAGTTGCCCTGCGTACCGTGGATGGAAATCTGAATTACCGCAACCTTCCGTATCACGCAGGGTTTGCTGCCGCTTATGGGATGGGCCGTGAAGAAGCGCTCAAGGCGATTACCATTGTTCCGGCAGAGATTTTTGGTGTGAGCAATAAGCTTGGATCGATCGAACAAGGTAAAATTGCAAATCTTTTCATATGTAATGGAGATCCGTTCGAACCAAAGACGCAGGTAAGCCATGTATTCATTGAAGGATGGCAGATGCCAATGGTTAGCAGGCAGACCTTATTATATGATGAGTTTATGCAGCGTGATCCCGGAGTTACAAAACAGAAATAAAAAACTTCCCGACATAACGAAAAGCCACGGAAATTTCTGTGGCTTTTTCGTTAATTTACAATATGTCGACCTCTACCCGAAGAAAGAAATTACATGAACTCAGGTTAAAGCGGATTAATTTCATCCGCGCCCTGAAAGATGTTGTTTTTATTTCTTTTGGCGTTGTCTCCGCGGCATTTGGGTTGGAGGGTTTTCTTTTGCCAAACAATTTCCTGGATGGTGGTGTTGTTGGAATTTCGCTCCTGACTAACGTCCTCACCGACATCGATGTATCATATTTGTTAGTGATCATCAATCTCCCGTTTATCATCATCGGGTATACGCAGGTGTCAAAAATATTTGCGCTAAAAACGCTTGCTGCCATTGTAGTGCTGGCACTCTTACTAAACATCGTTGACTTCCCCGCGATCACGAATGACAAACTGCTAATCTCATTCTTCGGTGGGTTTTTCCTCGGGCTCGGCATTGGACTTTCGATCAGGGGAGGTAGCGTAATCGATGGAACGGAAGTCCTGGCCATTTATACAAGTCGTAAAACTGCCTTGACCGTTGGTGATTTCATCCTCTTCCTGAACATCCTCATCTTCTCCGTGGCAGCATACCTGATCAATATTGAAACGGCACTTTATGCGATCCTCACGTACCTGGTCGCATCAAAGACCGTTGACTTTGTTGTTCACGGTATTGAGGAATACACGAGCGTGATGATCGTCTCGAACAAGAGCGCACAGATCAAAGAGGCCATCATCAAAAACATGGGACGCGGTGTTACTGTATTGAAAGGCAAAAGTGGATTCGGCAAGCAAGGTGTGCGTGACAATGACATCGATATCCTTTACTCGGTAATAACTCGTCTCGAACTGCAAAAACTTAAAACTGAAATCGCCAAAATCGATGATGACGCGTTTGTTGTTGAAAACAGCGTCAACGATATCAAAGGCGGAATGATCAAGAAGCGCCCGCTTCAGGATTAGTACTGTTTTTCTTTCTTCCGACTATTAGCGCGTACCGGATCTGTTTAACCAACTTGATCACAAAGGGAAGGTTGCTGTAGGTTAGCGATGAATAGGAGATAGCCTTAGCTCCAAAACTTTCCTTATAGTGATTCACGCCTGGGGTGGATGCCCGCTCAAAATCGAAAATCTTATCATGGCCAGACCAGTCTCGCAAAACCCTGTCCATCAAAAACGAGTCTGCATTTAGCGTCCGGCCTTCATCACTCGATACATTGCAAAATTTAATTATGCGGTTTTTAAAGTAGTAGAACAAGCAGTATCCGATTGCGTTGCTTCCCGACATTACCGCGAGAATCTCACCGTATCGCTTCTCCCTGGATGTCAGATACAGTTTCTTCAGCAACTTGTATTGGTGGTCACTTACGCCACCGTAAATTTTCGGAGCTGTGAACCGTTTATGCATCCGAATGAGACCATCGATGTCTTCACTCACCACCAGTGAAAGATGTTCCTCAAGGGACTTTCGGATGTTTTTCCTGCGATCAGCTGAGAAATTGTTGAAAAGCATTTCGTAAGATCCTCCCAAGCTAAGCTGATACGAGTCGTGTCTTGTTACTGAAGTTTTGTCACCGAAATTTTGCGGTAACTGCATTTCGTTCACCTCATTAAGCGGAAGATTCGTTATCTGGTTGACCTTAGTCTTTAAGATATTAACAACTTTCGTCAGACAATCAAAAGTGATTGCTTTTCTATGAATTAACCCTAACTGATTTACGTGAGGAGGTTCAGTAATGTACTTTATCAATCCAAACTTTCGAAAATGCGGCACTGCCATCACACTTTCATACTTGCCTTCAGCAACGTAAACTATTCCATCCCAACCGGGTGACACAATGTTCAGATACCACGAACGCGAATAGATGTTCCCGTTTGGTGCTACGTTGACGCAATCGTCCCATTTTTCAAAGTCGATTTCAGAATGCTTTATGTATCGATAATTCGTCATGCCTTCATCGCATTTTCCTCGTTAGTCTGCACCGATCCACTTTCTAAACTCCGGAGCCGTTTCCTTGCTCACGTGGATTTCCTCTTTCATTTCAGGCTTTAAGAAGACTCTGATCTTGCCGTTATCCGGTTTGAATTTTTCGATCGATGCGATGCTGGCAAAAAATTTGCGGTTGAGGCGAAAGAATTTTTGTTTGTCGAATTCTGTCTCCAGTTCACCGAGTGTTTTGTCAATAATATACTGATGCCCCGCGAAGTCACGTACAAAAACGATCCGGTGTTCGGTGAAGAAGAAAGCTATTTCTTCAAGGGTAAGCGCGATAAACTCCGTTCCTTTTCTGACTACGATGCGTTCTTTTTGCTGAGGTTGCTTTTGCTGTATCAATTTCAGCATGTTGCCATAGATAAAATGTTGCTCGAGTTTTTTCAGCTTGCCCAGCGATCGTTTGAGCTTGTCTTCCGTAATCGGCTTTAATAAATAGTCAATGGAATTGAATTCAAAGCTCTCGAGTAAATATTTATCAAACGCAGTTGTGAACACTACCGGAAATTGCGCTGGATGTTTTCGAAAAATTTCAAACGAATGGTCATCCGAAAGCTGGATGTCAACGAAGGCGACATCGGGTTGTGTATTCGTACTCAACCACGTAACGGAATCTTTGACGCTGCCAAGCTTGCCCACAATGCTGATCGATGGGTCAATCGCTAAAAGCATTGCCTCCAATTTTGCTTGTGCCAGTAATTCATCTTCTATGATCAGAACTCTCATGGGTCAGCTCGTTAACGGAATCAACGGTAATTTTACTTCAAAGATCTGATCTTCATTTTTTCCCGATACAATATTTTTTCCGGTGACAATCCGAAATCGTTCGTCCAGGTTTTTTAAGCCGATCTTTGAGGAATGTTGGAGGTTTCGTTTCTCACGGATCTTGTTGCTAATGATAAGATGATCATCCCGAAGGTCAATGTTCACCTGCAGGGGAAGTTGTTCCGAGATTTCATTGTGTTTGACAGCATTCTCCAGTGCGACAAATACGGAGGTAGGAGGAATGAGGTATCGTTTTTCCTTGCTGTCTTCGAAATGTTTTTTGAAGACCAGTGCCTGGCCAAAACGAAGATGAAGGAGCTCCGTGTATTTATGGGTGAAGATTAATTCGTCTTCCAGCAACACAAGCATTTGATCTTTCTGACTCAGAATGTATCGGTATACTTCAGCGAGATTGTCGGTGAATAACGATGCTTTCTTTTGATCCTTTGAGATGAGGTATGACAAGCTGTTCAGCGAGTTGAACATGAAATGGGGATCGATCTGGTTTTTCAGCGCTGCAAGTTCCGCTTCAGCTTTCGCGCGCGACAGTTCAGCATTCTTCAATTGCTCACCTTGTTGTTCCTTCACCATGAAAACAGTCTCATAGACATGTGTAACGAACAACACGCAGATCACATTGATCAGTACAACCAATTGAATAGACGTCCAGTTTACTTTTTCAAACCCTGCAAGGTTGTACCACATGCACAACCAGCCCACGGTTAATGGTGATGTGTAAAAGATATTGTTAACTAAGAGCAGAATGAGTTTTTCGATTGGCTTGTCGAACCAGGTAAAGCGCTTGCGTGTGCGAAAGAGCAAGTAGCGGTTCCCTTGCCAGATCATATACGCCAGCGCAACAAAATAGAGGTAACCTAGCCAGTATTTTGGATCGGTCACCGACAAATCTCCAAAGAGTCCCGAGACGTTCGGAATGACAAGCCCGAAGAATGGAATGCCCAGCAACCGAATCAGGTTGTCGTTCAGCTTAACATCGGCACTATTTATTGTTGTGTCAGCCATTTGTCGGTTCGCGCACAGGTTTTTCCGCTTCACACAAAAATTCCGGTTTCGCGTTTATAAAGTTCGCAATTTCATTTCAGTAAATAACGAAGCCGTGAGAATATTCTGCTTTGTCGTATTCATCAGCACTCATTTTTCGTCTATGAGTCAGAACGAATTCATACCAGATCGAATTTCTAAGACCGCGTCATTTCTTGTTGACGGAAAATTGGAGGACGTGTTTCCGCTGTTCGGTCCGATCAAGGAAAAATTATGGGCGGAAGGCTGGGAGCCGGAGGTGATCTTCAGCAATGGAGAGTTGGTTCAAGAACATATGATCTTCCGAACACAGGTTTCGTCACCGGAGAACTACTACACCTGGATAGTTACTCAGTTCAATCCCGAGCAACATCTTGTTGAATACACTGTCACGACACAAAACCGGATCTGGTTCATACGAGTAAAATGTACAGCGGAGAATACTCGAACCAAAGCTACGGTGACATATACTTACACGGGGCTTAATAAGCAGGGAAATGATTTGAATCGCAATGCACTGGAAAGGATGTATTCAAGTGATTTGAAAGACTGGCAGGATGCTATCAACTACTACCTGCGTCATGGCCGTATGTTAACATCAAATTGATATGAAACCTCGCTACCTCACATTAATCGTTACGCTGATTAATCTTACCTCCTCGCATTTTGCGTCAGCGCAACCGCTCACTGCCGCAGAGCAGGAAATGCTAAAAGAAAAAAAGGTTAGCCTGTACATCCGAATCAACGCATCGGTCGATAGTGTGTGGTCGCGCTGGGCTTCGGAGAAAGGCATCAAAATGTTCTTCGCACCTGCGTGCACCTATGAACTAAAAACCTTCGGGAAGTTGGATATTCTGTTTGCGCCTCTGGCACCTCCAGGGCAACGTGGTGCCGAGGACAATCGTATCCTCGCGGTTGAAGAAAAGAAAATGATTTCCTTCACCTGGGATGCGCCACCGCAATATCCGGAAATCCGAAAGCAGCGCACCCTAGTGACTGTCCGTTTTTATCCAACCTCATCGAAGGAGACGCTTGTCACGTTAACCCAAACCGGTTGGGGACAGGGAGAAGACTGGAATACGGTGCTCAATTATTTTAAAGGTGCATGGGCCGGATTTGTACTGCCGAATTTGAAGTATAGCCTGGAGGTTGCGCCTATAAACTGGACCGATTTTCCAAACCACGCACCGAAAGGATTAAAACCCGCAGAAGCATTTTAACTCTCAATGACAAATTCTACCTTCAACCACAAACCTTAAACCCTAACAAGCTATGCCACAATTCAACATCTGGGCGGTCATCGTTGCCGCGATTTCAACTTTTCTCATCGGAGGTCTTTGGTATTCTCCTGCTGTCTTCGGAAAAGCATGGATGCGTGAAAACGGATTCACCGAAGAGGGAATGAAAAATTCCAACATGGCAAAGATTTTCGGACTCGCATTCTTTCTTGCGTTCATTGCTGCGATCAATCTCGCCATGTTCATGGGACCGGAAAATCGCTGGGAGATGGGCGCGCTGTGGGGATTTCTCGCGGGGTTCGGCTGGGTTGCCACTTTCGTGGGAACGCATTACCTCTTCGAAAGAAAATCGTTCACCTTATTTCTCATCAACGCAGGCTACAGCGTTGTCGCTCTAACGGTAATGGGCGTTATACTGGCTGCATGGAAATAAACTCCTAGCCCCACGTTACGGTTAGAAACAAGTTTGTTTCAAATTTGAAGCCTTGATGCCTTCATCGCGATTTGTAGCGTTCATAGCGCCATTGCGGTGAAGAAGAGAAGATCTCGCACAGCATTTTGATCCTGGCGATGCTTGGTTAATTCGACCTGATCGCTCTTCGCTCGATTGCCTTTTTTCGGCTCACAAGGCTTTAGTTACCGCAATGGCGCAATGAACGCGATGTACCGCGGTGAGTCTCAGCCTCGATCTACAGTTAACACTTTAAAAAGATCTCTTAGCTGAAGGTTCCCAAGGGGCAAGTATGTCGATTTTGACTTTGCGAAGGGAATTTTTTCTCCCTCCGTCAAGTCCCCTTTAGGGGATTTAGGGGTATATTTACCCGCGATGCAACAGGATGTTTATCTGTCGGAATTTGGTGAAGTGCTGCTGTTCATTATTGCAGGACTCGTTTTTATTTCCGTCACACTTTTTCTTTCTCGCGTAATCCGCCCCAACCGGCCGAACGCGGAAAAGCTTGCAACGTATGAAAGTGGGGAAGAGCCAATCAGCGCTGCGTGGACTCAATTCAATATCCGCTTCTATATTATCGCCCTTATCTTTCTGCTTTTCGAAGTAGAACTCGTTCTTCTTTTTCCATGGTCGACTGTGTTCGCCAACAAAAAATTGATGGAAGAGACAAACGGCACATGGGGATGGATCGCGCTAGCGGAAGCAATTCTTTTTATCGTGATATTGGCAATCGGACTCGCGTATGCGTGGGTGAATGGATTTCTCGATTGGATCAAACCAGACCCGAAACCAACATCCTATGTGTCTCCGGTTCCGAAGTCGATGTATGAGAAAATAAACGAACGTTATAAGAAGTGAAGGGATTATTAGATCAACGATTTGAGAATGGTGGCGTCATCATCACGAAGCTTGAAGACCTGATCAACTGGGCCAGGCTTTCGTCCATGTTCCCCATGACATTCGGGATTGCGTGCTGTGCGATCGAGTTTATGAGCACCGGAACAACCGTGTATGACATGGATCGATTCGGAATGGCGCCACGTGCAACACCAAGGCAATCAGACGTCATGATCGTTGCCGGGACCGTCACGTTTAAAATGGCGGATCGTATCAAGAGATTGTATGAGCAGATGGCTGAACCGCGCTACGTTATCTCCATGGGTTCATGCTCAAATTGTGGAGGACCTTACTGGCAACACGGGTATCATGTGGTAAAAGGTGTCGATCGGATCGTTCCGGTTGATATTTACGTTCCGGGTTGTCCGCCAAGACCAGAGGCGCTGATAGGCGGATTCTTGAAATTACAAGAGAAGATCAGAAACGAAAGCCTTGTTGGTCCGACTGCTATCGAACGACTAAATCAGAAAGAACATGCTAGCGTTTGAGGAACTGTTCCAACTGGTTAAACAACACTGCGCCAACGGTGAGCCTACTGTTGATGAGTCGAGCACACCTAAAGCAATCCGGTTGTCAGTTGCTGACCTCGTGAACGTTTGCCATCAACTTCAACGTGATGAAAAAACATTCTTTGATATGCTCTCCTGCGTGACCGCAATTGATAACGGGCCGGAAGCAAAAACAATGGAGGTGGTGTACAACCTGTACTCTATTCCATTCAATCATCACGTGGCGCTCAAGGTATCATTGCCTCGCGAAAATCCGGAAATCGCCACAGTAAGCCACATCTGGAAAACGGCAGACTGGCATGAGCGCGAAGCCTTCGACATGTTCGGAATAAAATTCACCAATCATCCCGATCTCCGTAGAATCCTTATGCCCGCAGACTGGGAAGGACACCCGTTGAGGAAAGACTACAAGCAGCAAGAGTACTATAGGGATATAAAGCTGGATTACTGAAGGTGGAATAGCCAAATTCCAAAAACCCAAAAACCAAATTCCAATAACCAAATTCCAAAAACGAAACGGAGTCCCCAACCATGAGCGCGACACTAACCTATTTGACCCTAATGCCTAATGCCCAATGCCTAATGCATTCCCGATGCTCCGCTTACGCTTCGATCGGGATCTTCGAAATTCCCAATTCCTAATGGCCAGTGACCAGTGACTAATGTCTAATGACGGTACAGTATAAATATCATCCATCCAATTTAAGTCAGTCTGAGCCAAACAAACTGAAAGAGGAGAATTTGCGCTCGGAGGAGATGATCATCAATCTTGGTCCGCAGCACCCTTCAACACATGGTGTGTTGCGCCTTGAGGTGTTGATGGATGGCGAAATTATTAGGGAAGTTGTTCCGCACATTGGTTATCTGCATCGGTGTTTCGAAAAGCATGCGGAGAATCTGCCGTACAATCAGATCATTCCGTTTGTCGACCGATTGGATTATGTGGCAGCGATGAACTGTGAGCATATTTATGCGATGGGGGTTGAGCGCATGCTGGGGATTTCCGAGCAGATACCAAAACGAGTTGAATACATCCGAGTGTTAATGGCGGAGCTCAATAGAATCGCATCACACTTTATTGCGATTGGCACGTATGGCATGGACATCGGTGCTTTTACTCCGTTCTTCTGGCTGATGAAAGACCGCGAGCACATCATGCGTCTGCTGGAGTGGGCGAGTGGATCGCGATTGCTTTATAACTATATGTGGATCGGTGGACTCTTTTACGATCTACCGGTTGGATTTGAAGATCGCTGCAAAGAATTCCTTGGCTACATCAAGCCGAAGCTGAAAGAACTTGAAGACATTCTAATCAACAATAAGATATTCATTCAACGCACAGCAGGTGTGGGCGTGCTTCCACTCGACCTGGCGATCAACTGCGGTGTTACCGGGCCAGTACTCCGCGGCTCCGGGCTGCGCTTCGATTTGCGCAAAGTTGATGCGTACTCCGTTTATCCTGAACTGGAATTCGAAATTCCGATTGGCGAAGGAAAGATGGGCTCGGTTGGCGACTGCTGGGATCGCACGTGGGTTCGGATGCAAGAGATTTACCAGTCTGTAAATCTTGTTGAGCAATGTCTGGCAAAACTGACTACCGACTTTAAGCGCACAAACGAATTTGATCCGCAGGCTCTCGTTCCAAAAAAGATCCGCCCGAAAGCCCAGGACTTTTATATTCGGGGTGAAAGTGCAAAAGGCGAGCTCGGGTTCTTCTTCCGCGCGGATGGAAAAAGCGACATCCCCTTCCGCTGCAAATGCCGCTCATGCTCGTTTGTAAATCTCTCCGTTCTTCCTGAAATTTCTAAAGGAATTCTCATTGCAGACCTGATCGCAATAATCGGCACCATCGATGTCGTGATGGGTGAAGTTGATCGATAAGTTTTAATTTCACACCGACCTCAATTGCCATTTGCATTTATCACCACGCACTAGAGTTTCCGCGTAAAGTTGGTAGTACTCGACAACGATCTTCAATCTCATGACAAAAAAGCCAATCATCGCTTTACTCCCCGTCACCCATTACCCATCACCCATTACCCATCACCCATCACCCATTGCCTAATGCCTGACACCATGACCGCTGATTAAACTAGATAAACATGATCAAGATTTTAAATACTACCCAAATCCGCGACCTCGACCAGTACACGATCGAGCATGAACCAATCGCTTCAATCGATCTCATGGAGCGTGCTTCGCGCGAGTTTGTGACGTGGTTCGTTCAGCGATTCGATGCAACGAAAAAAATCGGCATTGTTTGTGGCACCGGAAATAACGGTGGTGATGGGTTGGCAATCGGAAGAATGTTGCTGGATTGGGGTTATCCCGTGAAGGTATGGATTGTTCGTGGCAAGGTGGCGGAAAGTAATGACTTTAAAGTCAACCTTCAGCGGTTGAAAGCCAAGACAGAAATTTCGGAGATTACCAGTGAAGCAGATCAGGGACTGTTCGCGGGTTGTGATGTACTCATTGACGCGATCTTCGGTTCGGGACTTTCACGTCCAACGGAGGGAATATACGCACAGGCGATTCGTTGTATTAACAAAACGGATGCAATCGTGGTGGCGGTAGACATGCCCTCCGGGTTAATGGCGGATGGCCCTTCCACCGGAGACATTGTTGAAGCTGATTATACGGTGACGTTTCAGCTACCTAAGCTTGCGATGTACCTGCCCGAGTCTTTCAAATACACGGGCGAGTTTCGAACAGTAAATATTGGTTTGTCTAAGGAAAAGATCAGATCATCTGTGACTGACTACTACCAGGTCACTTCTAAAGATTGCAAAAAGATTCTGCGCCCGCGCAATAAGTTCGATCACAAAGGAACATATGGTCATGCACTGATGGTTGCGGGAAGTTTTGGCAAGATGGGTGCGGCCATCCTTTCAGCCCGGGCAGTGCTTCGGGCCGGTGCCGGGTTGCTAACTGCGCATATTCCAAAATGCGGTTATCAGATCATGCAGTCGTCAGTGCCCGAAGCAATGGCATCGGTGGATAATGGGGACATTACGTTTTCGCATGTTAGCGATTTGGAAAAATTTTCCACGGTGGGCATCGGTCCGGGGCTCGGCCGGGCGAAGGAAACCGCAGAAGGCTTAAAAAAAATTTTTGACCAGTACCGCAAGCCTGTTGTGCTCGATGCAGACGCTTTAAATCTTATCTCGGCTGACACGAAATTGCGGTCTCTAATACCAGAAGGCAGCATTTTGACACCTCACCCAAAAGAGTTCGAGCGACTGGTCGGGAAATGGGCCAACGATTTTGATCGACTCATTATGCAGAAGCAACTCTCTGCAGAACTTAAATCTACAATTCTTGTAAAGGGCGCTTTTACAACGATTGCAGAACCAAATGGGATACTCTATTTTAATAATACAGGCAATCCGGGCATGGCTACCGGAGGAACGGGTGACGTTTTAACAGGCATCCTAACCGGCCTTATGGCACAATTTTATTCCCCCGTACAAGCAGCTATTTTAGGCGCCTTTTTGCACGGTTTGGCGGGAGACTTGGCGGCAGAGAATAAGGGGAAAGACAGCTTGATAGCATCGGATTTGATCGATTTTCTCCCGCAGGCTTTCAAAAGCATTTCAGGAGAATAATTTGTTGCGGTTTAAACTATTGGCCGCTGTTTTGCATCTAACTGATAAAAAACGGCTTTACCCGAGAACATTGGTTTATATTTTGTCGTATATTGTAATAATATAGCTCCAAATGCGTTTAATCAGGATTGTTTTATTTGCCTTACTTGCCGCTGCAGCGCAGACCGGCTGGGCTCAGACGCAGCCTGATGACAATGCTTATTCTCCAGAGCGCGATATCACCAAGAGCGTTCATATTTTCCCAAATCCCGCTACTGAATTCGTTCACGTTAAGCTGGAACAGTTTCCTGCGTCAAAAGTGAAATTGACATTACACAACATCATCGGTAACCAGGTTGATATCGAAACTGAAGTTGTTGATGAACACGAGATCCGCGTGAAAGTAAAGGATCTAGCGTCCGGATATTACCTCCTTGCTGTCCGCGAAGAAGAGGCAAAATACCGCGGCACATTCAAATTCCTCAAGCGTTAGCCAACGCTTTCAGCTTAGCTGCAAAATTCCTCACGTCTTCCTCCTTCGTATCAAACGAACACATCAATCGTATTTCAGAAGTCTGATCGTTCCATACGTAGAAGAAATGTTCCTTCTGTAATTCCGGGATGATGGCGGGAGGAATAAGCGCAAAAACTCCGTTAGCATCTACAGCTTGAGTGATCTTCACCGCAGGGATCTTGCGCAACTCCTGCTCCAGTAACCTGGCCATGCCGTTCGCATGCTGTGAAGGTTTTCTCCATAGTTCGTTTCCCAGCAACGCATTGAACTGCGCACCGATAAACCGCATCTTGGAATGGAGTTGCATCCCTTGCTTGCGGATGTATTTCATGTTTCGCGATAACTCAGCATTAAAAAATACAACAGCTTCCCCGAACATCAATCCGTTTTTAGTGCCACCAAACGACAGAACGTCAACCCCCGCATCTCGTGTAAAGGATCGGAAATCTTTATTCAGGCTCACGGCAGCGTTGCAGATTCGGGAGCCGTCCATGTGCAGGTAGAGATTGTATTTTTTAGCAATCGCTGATATAGCTTTTACTTCTTCAATCGTATAAACGGTGGCGTACTCGGTAGTTTGCGAAATCGAGATCACTTTCGCTTGGGGGTGATGCTGATCCTGAAGGCGGATAATACGCTTCTCGATGTCCGCAGGAGTAATTTTTCCATTAGCAGTAGGAACCGGGATCAGCTTACATCCCATAAATTTCTCCGGGGCAGTCGACTCATCCACATTAATGTGCGCCAGTTCTGAACACAAAATCGAATTAAACGATTGTGTTATAGCAGAGAGACCGAGAACATTCGCACCCGTTCCATTGTAAGCGAAGTATATCTCAATATCATTACCGAAAAACGACTTGAATTTTTCAATTGCCTGGGCGGTGTATTCATCAGTCCCATAGGATGAAGCATGCCCTGTGTTTGCTGCCTGCAATGCCTCCATAATTTCCGGAAGCACGCCCGCATAATTGTCACTCGCAAATGTTCTTTTCTGCATTGTCTCTAAATGAAAGCCGAAATTAATAAAGAAAGCCACGGACGCAATGGCCTGAGGCTAGGATCGGAAAATCTTAAATCTTAAATTTTGAATCTTAAATTGAACGAATGCTCAACATCCTTGTCCCAACCGATTTCTCTCCACTATCGAAAGTTGCATCCACCTTTGCCGTAAAAATCGGATGTCAGCTCGATGGCAACGTCACCTTCTTACACGTCCTCACCATCACCACACCCGTTCGTGTTTCGATGCACGAGAAGATGAAAAAGTTGGAAGACGATATGATTCGTATTGCCGAACGGGATATGCATAAGCTCATCAAAGATGTTACAAAGAATCAGGAAGTTCCGCTACCAACGAAAAGCCTGGTCGTGCGTTCGTCTGATTTTGTCGCGACTCTTAATAAAGAATCAAAACGCCTCAGGTCTGGCTTGATCGTCATGGGCACAAAAGGCGCGACAGGACTAAAGAAGACGATGCTGGGTAGTAACACAACGTCTGTGATCCAGGGAAGTCATATTCCGGTGTTAGTGGTTCCAGACAAAGCGCGTTTCAAAGGTTTTCACGACATCGTTTACGCCTGCGACATGAAAGACCCGGAGCGTGAACTCAAACTTCTTTTGCCCTACGCTGAAAAATTTGATTCGGTTGTGCACCTCGTTCATGTGACGTCAAGCGGAAAAAAGATCGAAGAGCTTGAAGAAAAGATGGAAAAGATCCTTCAAAAACTGAAAGCTAAAAATGTCGCAGCGGTTGTGCTGCTCGATGACGATATTGAAGCCGCCATCGAACAATACATGAGCGTCAATAAAGTGAGTCTCCTCGCCATGTTCACACACGAGCTCACCTTCCTCGAACGACTATTCGATAAAAGCATGACGCGCAAAGTTGCGTTTCATAGTTCGGTCCCGCTGTTAGCTTTTAAGAAGCGGAAGTAGGGTTAGTAGATTTGTGACAATCGGGACACATTCGGATTTAATTCTGTCCACGATGGATTTAATTGGTTGATCAGATCGATCTTCCATTTCAGTGTCTTCTTTTTCAGAAAAATTTCCCTTTTCCGGGCTGCTTCAATTTCCTGAAACTCTTCGAAGTAGATTAGTTTATCAACGTTGTACTTTGCTGTGAATGACTTTTTATTTTGTTTGGTTCTATGTTCCCAAACTCTCGTTGCAAGATCGATTGTTAACCCAATATACAACACAGTGTGATTGGCATTAGTAAGAATATAAACCCAGGCAATGATCATAAATAAAGATATGATGAGAGGGATGACGTTTGTAAGTCCTGGATTTTTGGTGGACGCGTTGATTGGGAATCGTTATCAACAAAACCGGTGCTAACGTGATAGGGGTCCCTGCCTACCGCCCCGCTAATGCAGCGCATCGGCAGGCAGGCTTCGCTCATCCCGATAAAATCGGAATGGCTCAGGAACAAGTGCTTTTTAATTTTTTTACCAAAAAAGTAGCACCGGCTCCTGAGCCATCCCGCATCCGCGGGATGAGCGAAGGACCCCTATGTTAAGATCGACTCGCGCTTTAGTTCGATAACCTACAAAAAGTACTGGGCTATTTCGAAGCCGTACTCTTCCGGCATGGATTCGCATTCGGAAAAGACATGTGCATATGAAAAGGGAAGTTCGTAAACGGTTTGGATGTTTACTCTGAGGACGATCGTCATCTAAAAAGCTGGTGCTAACTTGATGGGGGTCCCTGCCTACCGCCCCGCTAATGCAGCGCATCGGCAGGCAGGCTTCGCTCATCCCGAT
>DASWTM010000169.1:0-6556 GCA_036402115.1 Chryseosolibacter sp. | reverse complement strand
AGAGGAATTTGAGAATGTATTCACGAAATTTTATCAGCCACAAGGATCGAAAGGCGGTACGGGCCTGGGGTTGTCAATTGTGAAAGGGTTTGTTGAATCGCATAACGGGACAATCCGTCTTGAAAATCTTCCCGTGTGCGGAGCAATGTTCACGATAGAGATTGAAACCGAAGTGTCTAATCCTAACAAGATCAAAGATGTCTAAGGCCAGGATTCTTGTTATTGATGATGAAGCTCAGATCAGAAGGCTCCTTCAGATCACGTTGCAAGCTAATGAGTTCGATGTGGCGTCAGCCTCTTCCGGGGAAGAAGCGATTCTGATGGTCTCTCAGTCTCCCCCGGATCTGATTCTTCTTGACTTGGGGCTTCCGGACAAAAGCGGCCACGAAGTTCTCAAGCATCTACGAGAATGGTACTCAAGGCCTATCCTGATAATTTCTGTTCAGAGCGATGAACAGGCCATTGTAAAGGCATTGGACAACGGTGCAAATGATTATGTAGTAAAACCATTTAGAACCGGTGAATTGCTGGCGCGCGTCCGAAGTGCGTTGAGACATTCGTTTGCCGACACGGAGAAGACTTCGTTGTCAATAGGAGATATCACGATAGATTTAGTCGGACGCATTGTCAAAAGAAAAGGTAGCGTGGTCAAGCTTACGGCTACTGAGTATTCGTTGTTGTCATTATTAGCGAGGAATGAAGGGAAAGTGCTCACCCATCAATTTTTGCTCACACAAATCTGGGGGCAACATTATCACGAACAATCGCAGTATTTAAGGGTCTACATCGGACAATTAAGAAAGAAGATCGAGGATGATCCCAATAGACCGAAATTTATTGTCACCGAGTCAGGAGTCGGATACCGTTTCACCGCGAACTAAAAGTATGGAGTCAAGTCACAGCAAACATCATCAACTGTCCAAGGCAGGCGTGCTCATCGCGCTGGGAATTATTTATGGGGATATTGGGACATCTCCTATCTACACATTAAAATTCATAATTGGCGACCGACCGATTACTGAGGATCTTGTGCTTGGTGGATTGTCCTGTATTTTCTGGACGTTGACGTTAATTACGACTGTAAAATATATTTACCTCGCACTCAATGCTGATAACAAAGGTGAGGGTGGAATTTTTGCGCTGTACGCACTGGTGCGAAGGTATAAAGCTTCGTGGGTTATTTATCCAGCCATCATTGGGTGCTGTACCTTGATAGCCGATGGTTTTCTAACTCCGGCTTTCAGTGTTTCATCAGCGGTTGAAGGATTAAAACTTCGATATCCATCTATGCCAACCACAAGCATTGTAGTTGGGATATTGTTTGCTCTTTTTGTTTTTCAGCAATTTGGTTCAGCGGTGGTTGGCAAGACATTCGGTCCAATAATGACCATTTGGTTTTTGGTACTCGCTGCTACGGGTTTGCCTCAAATAATAAATGAACCTGCGGTATTGAAGGCATTAAATCCTTACTACGCATATAATCTCATTGCGAAATACCCTCATGGATTTTGGTTGCTGAGTGCGGTGTTCCTTTGCACGACCGGAGCTGAAGCCTTGTATTCCGATCTTGGTCACGTAGGCAAGCCCAACGTGAGAGTTGGCTGGGCGTTTGTTAAAACTTGTTTACTCATAAATTATTTCGGACAGGGATCATTTGTTTTGGGGCTTGAAGGCCAAACGCTGCAAGATCAAATTCCATTTTTCTCAATCTTTCCTGAGAACCTTTTGATAGTTGGAGTAATTATTTCAACGCTGGCAACGATCATCGCAAGCCAGGCGCTCATCACCGGTGTATTTTCCCTTGTCAATGAGGCAATGAAACTCAAGCTTTGGCCTGCGTCAAGAGTTCGTTACCCAAGCGAGTCGAAAGGACAAATGTACATCCCGGCTATCAATTGGCTACTGATGTTTGGCAGTCTGACAATCGTTTGGATCTTTAAAGAATCGGCAGCGATGGAAGGTGCATACGGTTTAGCTATTATGGTCAACATGCTGATGACAACTTCGCTGTTGGTTTTCTACTTTACCACCGTCAAGAAGTCAACATATCGAAGTGTGGTTCTGGCAGTCGCATTCTTTTCACTTGAGGGAATGTTCCTTATTTCCAACCTTGACAAGTTCGAGCACGGTGGATGGTTTACTTTTCTGATGGCGGCTATTTTCTTTTTCATGATGTTCATCCTTCACAAAGCCCGGTCTCTAAGGCAAAGACATACTGAGTTTGTCGATCTCAGGCATTACGAGGGTATGATTAAAATGCTCCAGGAAGACAAAGAAGTACCAAAAGAGGCAACGAACCTCGTATATCTTGCGGTGGCTGATAGTCGAAAGTATATTGATTCAAATATTATCTACTCGATTTTCAAGAAGCGGCCAAAACGTGCTGACGTCTATTGGTTTGTTCATGTTGAGACAGTCGACAATCCTTTTACAAGTAAGTACAAGGTAGAAACCATTATTCCCAAAAAAGCATTCTTTGTAAACTTCAAACTTGGCTTCAAGACTCCACATCGCGTAAATATACTTTTCAATAAAGTGATTCATGACATGGCGGACGCAGGGGAAATTGATCTTACCAGTCCTTACTCATCGCTTCGTCATTTTAGCATGATGTCGGACTTCAAATTTATCTCGATTCATTCGTGGGCTTCTGCCGACAGTGAAATATCATCATTTGAGAGATTTATCATTACGGGGTATAGGGTGATAAAAAACTTTAGCCTTTCAACAGAAGAGATGTACGGTTTAGAAGCGGCCAACATTGAGATAGAAAAAGTTCCTATTCAAGTTGGCCCAACAGCAAAAATCAAGATCAAAAGGGAGCAGGACGAAGTGAATAGCTTTGCCGAAAGAGTTTGACCTCATCTGATCAATTGCCGCTAATGTCTCATATGATTTGCTGTGATTTGATCTAATTTGATTCAATCTGTGTTGTATCTTTGGCAACAAATAGTTCTTTAAAGGACTGGCAAATAAATCAAACTTGATTTACGACCAATTCGGTTACCAATCGGATGTGGTTATTACAATGAGATGATTTTGAATGACTTACAATAAAGGTTACGTTCCCAGCGGGATCACAAGAAGCTCGATCAGAAATGGTCGGGCTTTTTTTATACGGCTATTTGTAAAACATGCATCATCGCTGGGTTCGAACGAAGGGCTGCGGGTTCGAGATCGGAGCTGGATAGCCAGAGAACGTCCGGTGGCATGTTTGTTCGAAGTAGATGCTACGGAACCATAACTGCGCATCGGCTGAGGCTTGGACGAGCGCATGTTCACCGTAAATAGCGTATCTATCCTTTCACAGATATTCAATGGCTAAATTCGATTGATCTCGGGCAATGAAAACAGCGATGCTCGGGCAAGCCGTTCGAGTCCGAAAGTTCATCGCTCCTACGTTGCGCGTTAAGGGCATTCCGATTGAGCTAATGTTAGTCCTGCTTCAAACGGACAATTCCACATCGCAAGCTCCTCGCCTACCCGCAATCTTTATATTTGAATACAACGACACCCATACACGTCATCCGTCTATTTCCGAAAAATAAGTATCTTGGTAAATTAACCGGAATCCCTTCCAATCATGACAAGACCCTATACCCTCCTCCATTTCCTGCTCGTATTCTGTTTTATCTTCACCGCCATCTCTTCTTGGGCTCAATGGACCCAGGTTGACACTGGTCTAAATGGCGGGCAAGTCGGAACACTCCTGGTAAAAGATGGATACATTTTTTCAGGCGGGACTGGCGTATTTCGCTCAGCAGATAATGGTGTTACCTGGGAAAAGAAGATCACGGGACTGACCAGCATCCACGTCTACGTTCTGGCAGAACGCAATGGCAAAATTTACGCGGGAACAAACGCTGGTATTTTTATCTCCTCAGACAATGGCGACACATGGAATCAGGCAAATCCCTCCCTCGCACAAGCATTTGCGATAGCCTTTAATGGTGACGTTATGTTTGTAGGCTCACAGTCAGGTGTACACGTCTCTTCGGATGAGGGACTAACATGGGAACTGCGGTCTGAGGGACTGAACGGATACTTTGTAAACGCACTGGCGACCAAAGATGGGAAAGTGATTGCGGGAACAACGGGTGGGGTACTGATCTCCGATGACGATGGCGAAAGTTGGGTTGCCTCATCGGTGACCTCAAATGTGCTTGCCCTCGAAGTGCATAACGGACATCTATTTGCCTCTGTGTTCCCGATGGCGTTTTATCGGTCTGCCGATGATGGCGAGAATTGGACCAACATCAGCTCGACATTAGGTCTTGCACCCTTTGTCAACCATATCGCTTCTTCGGGCACACGGCTTTTCATTTCACACAACACCGATGTTAAATACTCGGACGACAACGGGGACACCTGGACATCTACTACCGAATTCACGCCTTACAATGTTGACGCGATTGTTTTCGATGGCGCGAACAACATTTTTGCAGCAAGTTATTTTCACGTCTATAAATCATCCAATAACGGAGCCACCTGGAACACTGCCGATAACGGCAGAGGCCTCGTCAGCATCTCCGATTTTCTCATTACCGGTTCAACCTTCATTGCGACAAGTGTCGGAAATGGAGTTTTTGTCTCAAATGACCAAGGGCTCACGTGGGAGTCGAGAAATAACGGATTGATCGAAAAGGTTGTCACCTCGATCACCGAGCATGAGGGTATACTTTATGTCGGAACCGAGAACGCTGTTTTTCATTCTACAGATAACGCGCTTACGTGGAACCGGTGGGCGATCGGCAACAGCTATGTGCAACAAGTAGCGGTGCATGGCGACAAGATACTCGCGGCAACGACTTCAGGCGTTTATATTTTAGAGAGCGGTGTCTGGAGTTCATCCAATACCGGTTTCACAGATCTCGATGTTAACGATATCGTAAGTGTTGACGAAAAAGTTTTTGCGGCAACACAAAACGGTATCTATTTGTCAACTGATGATGGCACGACATGGAGTGCCACCGCTGCGACTTTGCCCTTCGCTTCTGCAAATATTTTACAATACATCGATGAATCGTTATGGGCAGCAACCAACACCGGAGTTTACTATTCAAAAGATGATGGAGTCACGTGGACCAAGACGGGACCTGACAACCCCTACGTCTACAGTATCGAAAGGGTCGGAGACTTGATTTTCCTTGGAACAACCTATGGTAGCATCTATGTGACGCGACTCAACTCAACGCAGTATCATTCGATCGATCTTGATCTAACGTCATTGAGCATCCAGGCTTTCATAGTCAATAATAACAAGGTATGGATGGGCACATCTGCGGGACTGTGGTCAGCTACGGTATCTGAATTTACACCACCTGCCATTACATCGTTCACACCTTCGTTTGGAAGACTTGGCGAGACAGTAACTATAACAGGAGCCGATTTCGATCCGGTTGCAGCAAATAATATTGTTCGATTTGGCGGGGTGGAAGCCAAAATCGTCAGTGCCAACGCCAGTTCGATTACAGTAATTGTTCCAAAAGAAGCGCGGGCAGGTCAGGTAACTGTAACCAAAAATGGATTGACCGCTACGAGCGCAAGTGACTTCTATGTGATGGCGGTAGCCGATGAATGGATCGACAGAAACAACGGAATAGCTGGGGGCTTGATCATCTCGATGACGTCAAAAGATAACCAACTATTTGCGGCATCATTTGACAATGGGGTTTACACTTCCTCTGATAATGGCGAAACGTGGACTTCGATCAATCAGGGTCTGGGACACCTCCAGGCTTTTTCAGTCAGTCCCGTGGGTGACGCATTGTATGCTGGAACACTCAGCGGTGTTTACGTTTCAACTGATAATGGAGCGTCCTGGAGTTTCAAGGGCCTATCATCAAACGGTATCACATCGGTTGTCTCTATTGGCTCAACGCTGTTAGCGAGCAGTTACAATGCAGGTGTGTTTGCCTCAACAGATCATGGTGTCTCATGGCAACCTGCCAATACTGGAATGACAAGTTATGACGTGAGAAAACTTTTAGTCTTTGATGGCCGTGTGTTTGCAGCAACGGGCGATGGTGTGTTTTCTTCCGGCAACGAAGGTCAATCGTGGGTTGGCCACACACCCGGGCGTTTCATTTACAATTTGATGGCAAATGATGGAGTACTCTACGCCTCCGCGGCTGGCGGAATCTTTATATCAACCGATGGCTCGAACTGGGAATCCTTGAGCTCACAATTAACAGCACCGATTACCAATACGCTTGTAAGTAACGGCACCATCATCGCAACGGATATTACGGGTGGGATATACCGGTCATCAGATAGCGGGTTAACCTGGGAGCCTGTCGTTTCGAAAGTTTCAGTCGGTTATTCATTGCTTCTTGCAAGTGAGAAATTTCTTTTAGGAACAGTGGATCAGGGCATCTTCGAATCAGTAGACAACGGTGTAACATGGGTTCCAGTGGCCGTGGGTCCTAAGGCAAGTGTAACTACGATTCTGCCCGACCCAATTAATATTTTCGTTGGCACGCATGCCACAGTATTTACGTCAGGCACAAGTGGACAAAACTGGTCACGCGGTGGTGACGGTTTGAAAGGGCGACAC
>DASWTM010000168.1:0-15542 GCA_036402115.1 Chryseosolibacter sp. | reverse complement strand
TCGAGTTCTGGGTTACGAGGCAAACTATGCGGGAACAAGCTTCGCAACGCTCGATAAATGGAAGTCAGGCAACTTTAAATACGGTAGCCCTAACGTTACCATCTTTGCCGACAAGACTCAGGCAGGGTCGCTTGGCGCGGTAGGCTATGATGATGAAGGTGTTGCTTCGAAGCGGTGGGATCTGATCAAAGACGGGGTGCTGGTCAACTACCAGGCTATCCGCGACCAGGTTCACATCCTGGGACAGAATGAATCACACGGTTGCTGCTACGCGCAAAGCTGGAGTGACGTGCAGTTCCAACGCATGCCAAACGTATCGCTGGCTCCTGGCAAAGAAAAATACAGCATCGATCAGATGATCAAAGACGTTGAGAAAGGAATCTACATCGCAGGACGTGGCTCCTACTCCATCGATCAGCAGCGCTACAACTTCCAGTTTGGCGGAACGGTGTTCTATGAAATCAAGAACGGCCAGATCGCAGGTATGCTGAACGATGTTGCCTACCAGTCGAATACACAGGAGTTCTGGAACAGCTGCGCCAAGATCTGCGATGAAAGCGATTACCGTTTATTCGGATCGTTCTTCGATGGCAAGGGTCAGCCTTCCCAGGTGAGCGCAGTGTCTCATGGCAGCTCAACGGCCAGGTTCAACGGCATCAACGTGATCAATACTGGCCGAACCATCTAAGTCACTAACAACCCAACTATGAAACGAAGGGATTTTATACAACTCGCGGGACTGGGAGCCGGAGCTATGATGCTTCCGATCTCACCTTTCCCAAAAAATGTTGACCCTGCACGACTGCTCGATCAGGTGATGGACGTGAAGCAGAAGAAACAGCTCGCGGATGTCGCACTGAATACAGCCAAGTCGAACGGAGCAACCTATGCCGATATCCGGATCGGTCGATACCTCAACCAATTCATCGTAACACGTGAGAACAAAGTTCAAAACGTTGTTAACACCGAATCATTCGGCTGTGGTATCAGAGTAATCGCTGACGGCACCTGGGGTTTTGCATCAACACATGATGTAACAACCGCTGGAATCGATAAAGCAACCAAGAAAGCTGTTGCCATCGCGAAAGCAAACGCGAAAGTCCAGAAAGAACCTGTAAAGCTTGTTCCGGTTCAGGGCTATGGCGATCAAACTTACAAGACGCCAATCGTAAAGAATGCATTTGAAGTTCCTATTGGCGACAAAGCCGATTTGCTGTTAAAGGCAAACGCCAAAGCAATGGAGAAAGGCGCAAGCTTTATCAACAACATCCTTTTCCTTGTAAACGAACAGAAATACTTCGCATCAACAGAAGGATCGTACATCGACCAGGATGTTCACCGCACGTGGCCGTTCTTTACTGTCACGGTAGTCGATAAAACTTCCGGTCAATTCAAGCAGCGTGCTTCGTTCAGTGCACCGGTCGGAATGGGGTACGAGTACCTGGATGGAAATCCGAAAGATAAAATTCAGGCGCCTGGCGATATCATCCTCTATAACAACTCATATGATGTGGTGGAAGATGCCGGCATGGCAGCGGAGCAAGCAAAGCAGATCATTGCTGCTAAGTCTGTCGAGCCAGGGAAATACGATCTTGTACTCGAGCCATCTCACCTGTGGCTGACGATCCACGAATCAGTAGGGCACCCGTTGGAGCTTGATCGCGTACTCGGCTATGAAGCTAACTTCGCGGGAACAAGTTTCGCCACGCTTGACAAATGGCAAAGCAAGAAATTCAACTATGGAAGCAAGCAGGTTACACTCTTCGCTGACAAGATCCAGCCAGGGTCACTCGGTGCGGTTGGTTACGATGACGAAGGTGTGAAAACGAAACGCTGGGATCTCGTCAAAGACGGAATCCTCGTCAACTATCAGGCTATCCGCGATCAGGCGCACATTATCGGTGAGAAAGAATCGCATGGATGCTGCTATGCCGATGATTGGGGAAGCGTTCAATTCCAGCGCATGCCGAACGTATCGCTCGCGCCAGGCAAGGAACAACTGACACCTCAGCAAATGATTTCGAATGTTGAGAAGGGTGTTTACATCGTGAAGGATGGCTCCTACTCAATCGATCAGCAGCGCTACAACTTCCAGTTCGGTGGCGTCCTGTTTTACGAAATCAAAAACGGAAAGATCGCAGGTATGCTGAAAGACGTGGCGTACCAATCCAACACGCAGGAATTCTGGAACTCATGCGTGCAGGTATGCGATGAACGCGACTACCGTTTGAACGGGTCATTCTTCGATGGCAAGGGGCAACCTTCGCAGTCAAGCGCGGTCTCTCACGGTTCGTCTACTGCGCGTTTCAATGGAGTTAACGTAATCAACACTGCTAGAACAATATAATTAAATTAACAATTATTCTATGGCTATATTTTCAAAAGAGGAAGCTAAGCGAATACTTGAAAAAGTAATCAGCTTCTCTAAAGCCGATGGCATTGAAGCCAACCTGAATGGTTCGAATGGCGGAAACATCCGCTATGCGCGAAATACGGTTTCAACTTCCGGTGAAGACAGCAACGTGACGCTGGCTGTTCAATCGAATTACGGAAAAAAATCAGGCACGGCTACCATTAATGAATTTGACGATGCATCGCTCGAGAAAGTAGTGCGCAGAGCAGAAGAGCTCGCAAAACTTTCTCCCGAAAATCCGGAGTTCATGGAGTCACTTCCGCAGCAGACGTATGGCGAATCGAAAACATTCTCCGAAGCCACTGCGAAGATCACTCCGGAATATCGCGCTCAGGCAGCTGCCAATAGCATCAACCCGGCATCTGCCAAGGATGTTACTGCAGCTGGATTCCTTGACGACAATCACAGCTTCGCAGCCATGATGAACAGCAAAGGATTGTTCGCCTACAACCAGAGCACAAACGTGAACTTCACGGCAACCATGCGTACCAATGATGGCACGGGTTCAGGCTGGGTGACACGTGACTTCAATGATGTGAGCAAACTGGACACGGCCGAAGCATCTCGGATTGCCATCGATAAAGCAATCATGTCGAAGGAGGCGAAGGCAATCGAGCCAGGTAAGTACACGGTTATCCTTGAACCTGCAGCTGCCTCTGAACTGCTTGGCAACATGTTTTTCAACATGGGTGCACGCCAGGCGGATGAAGGGCGAAGCTTCCTTTCTAAAAAAGGTGGCGGAACGAAACTTGGTGAAAAGCTTCTTGACGAACGTGTCAATATCTACACCGACCCATTCAACGCAGAAGTTCCTGCGTCACCTTGGACAGGTGATGGACAAGCACGTCAGAAAATGGATATCATCAGCGGTGGCGTTGTGAAAAATATGTTTTACGATCGCTATTGGGCATCACAGAAAAATGTTGCTCCGGTTCCGTTCCCCGGAAATATCATCATGCAAGGCGGCTCTGCTTCGCTCGAGGACATGATCAAGGATACGAAGAAAGGTATTCTCGTGACACGCTTCTGGTACATCCGCAGCGTTGACCCTCAAACATTGCTGTACACGGGTTTGACACGCGATGGAACTTTCTACATCGAAAATGGAAAGATCAAGCATCCAGTGAAAAACTTCCGGTTCAATGAAAGTCCGGTGATCATGTTGAATAATTTGGAAACGCTTGGAAAACAAGTTCGGGTAGACGGAGATTTGATCCCGTATATGAAGATCAGGGACTTTACGTTTACCAGTCTTTCGGACGCTGTTTAAAAATTTAAGATTTTAGATTTGAGATTTTAGATTGTAATCCCCGGCTTCGGTTGGGGATTTTTCATTGGATGGCCAGCTTGCAGAAGCTGTGGGCAGACATTTGAATGCCGGGTTGTCTTTAGCTGGATTTGTATACTCCATTTGAGGATTGATTATTGGTGCCTGGTATTAAGTGCAAACGTGTTCGTAATGCTCCACTTGAATAATACTTCTACCAATTCTCATTAAGAAACTCCACCTTGCAGTATGTCTGCTGATAGCCGATTTTTCTTCACGCGCCTTCAATATGAATCCGGTGATTGGGATGTGGATCAGCGCATGCCTTCGAATGTGTTGAACTCACTTGTCGAGTATACGACCCTGAAGGTGGATACGCAGGAGAACATCGTGCCGCTGTCGAGTAGTGAGATCTTTCGCTGTCCGTTCTGTTACCTGAGTGGCCATAAGCTGGTTGAGTTCACAGCGCAGGAACGCGAAAACTTCGAGAAATATGTTCGCAACGGGGGCTTTGTTTTTGTTGACGATTGCAATCATGATATTGATGGCCTCTTTGCGAAATCTTTTGAGTCGCAGATGGAACGGATTTTCGGAGCAACGGCATTGAAGAAGATCCCGAACAATCACATGCTCTACTCAATGTTCTTTTCGTTCGATGGTCCACCGACAACGTCACAGGAACTCAATGGATGGGGCGATGACATTGTGCATGATTATTTGAAAGCAATTGAGATCGATGGGAGAATTGGCGTGCTTTACAGCAACAAGGATTATGGATGTGAGTGGGATTATGACTTCCGGAACAAACGTTTTTATAGAATAGACAATACGCGCTTTAGTGTGAACATTGTGATGTACGCACTCATGCGATGATCGTTGAGATAATTGGCAATTGGCAACGAGCAATTGGCAAAAGCCAGATAAGATAAAGAAGCCTCATAATGGCAACAACTAGTATGACACAAAATATTCAGGCGGCAGAGAAATCAGTTCGAGAATTGATCGACAATCTTCAGACGCTGAAGAAGGAAATTCAAAAAGTAATTGTTGGTCAGGAGGAAACCATCGATCAGCTTCTGATCACGTTCATGGCAGGAGGGCACGCACTTCTGGAAGGCGTTCCCGGGCTTGCCAAGACGCTGATGATCCGGACACTTTCCGAAGCGATCGATCTACGCTTTCGCAGAATTCAGTTCACTCCGGACTTGATGCCTTCTGACATTGTTGGAACGGAAATCCTTGAAGAAGACCACGCCACCGGAAAGAGGTTTTTTAAATTTAACAAGGGACCAATCTTCGCCAACATCATTCTTGCAGATGAGATAAATCGCACGTCACCTAAAACTCAGTCTGCTTTGCTGGAGGCGATGCAGGAATTCGAAGTAACGTACGGAGGAGTCACTTATCCGTTGGAGAGGCCTTTCTTCATTCTTGCCACACAAAACCCGATTGAGCAAGCTGGAACATTTCCGCTCCCCGAAGCCCAACTCGACCGCTTCCTGCTTTATGTAAGGATCTCCTACCCTACGCAGGAAGAGGAACGCGCAATTCTAGAGAGCACAACCGGAAGAAAATCCGCGACTGTCAATAAAATACTTGACGGATCCAAAATTCTCGAAGCACAGAAGCTTGTGCGCGAAGTCCACATCAACAGCGACCTCATTGCCGTGGTGAGCGACATCGTGCGCGCTACACGCCCAAATCAAACCGATGTGAAAATGGTACAGGACTGGGTTCGATGGGGAGCAGGGCCGCGGGCAGGTCAGGCCATGATCCTCACAGCAAAAGCGCGCGCCCTGTTGAACGGACGTTTTGCCGTAGCTATGGACGATATCAGAAGCGTGGCACCACCTGTGCTTCGTCACCGCATTCTGATGAACTTCAAAGCTGAAGCGGAAAATATTTCTTCAGATGCCATAACGCAACACCTCATTGAACACGTCAGTGCTCGGCACAAACGAAATCTCTGATCATGGACGCGCGGCTGAGAGATTTATTAAAACCTGAGATCATCAATACGATGGAGGGGCTGGAGCTTGTCGCCCGCATCATCGTGGAGGGGTACATGTCAGGTAGCAATAAAAGTCAGTCGATCGGCATCGGACAGGAGTTCAGCCAATACCGGAATTATGAACCTGGCGATGACCTTCGCCAGCTCGACTGGAAGATGTACGCACGATCAGAACGCTATTTCATAAAACAGGCGGAGATAGAAACGAACATCACCGTGAAATTTATTATCGATGCCAGCAAGTCGATGAGTTA
Source organism: Chryseosolibacter sp. (assembly GCA_036402115.1). Taxonomy (GTDB): domain Bacteria; phylum Bacteroidota; class Bacteroidia; order Cytophagales; family Cyclobacteriaceae; genus Chryseosolibacter. The sequence continues at coordinate 9,597 of DASWTM010000168.1, read as the reverse complement.
CGAGGAAGCCGGTTTGAATAAACTACAGTTCGCGAAAGTCATCACGGCAGCACTCGCATACCTCGCCCGGAAGCAAGGCGACACATTCGGGCTGTATGTGGTGAATGATGAAAAGCTATCGATCGTTCAGCCGCGATTTGAGCAACAGCAGTTCATGCGCTTCCTTCACGAACTCATCTCGATCAAAGCTGAAAGCACGTGGAAAAAGAATGGCGTTGAGCAGTTGCTCGATCATCATGGGAAAGAACTTTTGATCTTTGTATCTGATTTGTATGATGATGATGGGGATCTATTCAAATTCGTTTCACGACTTAAAACCTCGCGCAATGAGGTGATCGTGTTTCACCTGATGGGCAAAAATGAAATGGAACTCAATCAAACAGGGTCCTTCACATTTAAAGACCTGGAAACCGGACAAACGTTAAAGGTTGACACGGTGGCGCAGCAAGAGGAGTATGTTAAGAGAGTAGAAGCCTGGATCGGCAGGACAAAATCTGCGTTGCTGGAAAAAAACATCTCTTACTATACAATTAATATGAGTGGTCATCCAGATCAGATTCTTCGGGATTTTTTGAAGTCACGTAAAATGCTGATGCGATGATTGCCTTTTCAAATCCGTTGTGGCTGTATGGACTATTCGGACTGCTCGTGCCCATAGGCATTCATTTACTGAGCAGGAAAGAAGGAAAAACAATCTACATCGGGAGCATTCGCCACCTCACGGATTCCGACACCGCGCAATTCAGCAGCATCCGGCTGAACGAGATTCTTTTGCTGGTATTACGATTGATTGTAATAACGCTCGTTGTTCTGCTCCTTGCAGGATTTCGCTTAACCTTTAATAATGAAGAAACTAAGCAGTGGCTTGTCATCGAGAAAGGCGTGGAAAAAAATCAAGAATACAAAGCCTTTATCGATCGCGTTGCATCGGCTGGTTTTGAAATTCATTGGCTTTCGGAAAACTTCCCTGCTTATCAAGATAGCACCCATGCAGTTGCACCACAAAACTATTACAAACTAGCCGATGCACTCGGAACAACGGTTGACACGGCTATTGTACTCAGCCATAATCTTGCTCAAGGGTTTAAAGGAGAAACAATGTCTCTTCCTCCAAACATTCAGTGGCTTGTGGTCGATCCTTCTGAAAAAGAACTTGTAATTGATGCAATCACTAAAGGAGATTCAATCCAGACACGCATAGCAAGCTCTGCTTCGAAGGGTACATCTCTCTCCTATTCGATTGTAGCTGCATCGCAATGGCAGAAGCTGAAAAAAATCGATTCACTATCTCCACGAAACGTTGATACGATTACTGTTACAATCTACGCAACGCCTGAATTCGACTATGACAAAAAGATTATACAGGCCGTCCTTCAGGCTTTGGCGCAGCAAACCGGTCAGGTGATTAACATTGAGGTGACTTCTGATTCAACTTCAATTTCTTCAAGCGAGGATATTGTGTTCTGGCTGTCGACAAAGAGGTACAATGGGCAACATCCAAATGTTATCGGTCAGTCCGAATGTACTCTTCAAAATATCCCGTTGTTGATTCCGCGGGATGAGGTAAGATCATATTGCAACAAAAGTGCTTTCGCGTGGATGATCACGAAACGCCTCAACGAAGAAAATGTATTGAGCGAATCGTTGACGGTCTCGCTGGCAAGGATTCTGTTTCATAAACATCCTTTGTACGCAAAGACTAATTTCGGCAACTATGATCAAAGGTCGATGCCAGCGGAAGCTGTCTTTAATCCTGCAGAAACCAGCAATGGAAGGACTAATGATACCGAAGTCAAAGCTGGCACTGAACCAACATTGTACTTCCTCTTGTTTTTCCTTTTGATTGCTGAACGACTACTAGCCTTTAAACGAAATCAGTGAGCGATCAACCATCATATTACCTCCGGAAGCTTAAGGCACAATACGTCTCGCGAAGAGGTATTGAAATATCGCTTTGGTCCCTGGCCGTAGGTGTGCTTGCATTCGCGCTTGCCTACGTTTTTGATTCGAAATTCACGGGACTGATTACGGTGTTATCGTTTATCGGAACGTGGACGATTTTATATTTTGTCTTCAGGATCAACAAGATTGATGCACACAAACTTCTTAGTTATATCAACCGGAAATACCCGGAGTTGCAGGAAAGTGCCGACCTCCTGATTAAAGACGAAAACTCGCTAACATCACTAGAAACAATTCAGTTGTCGAAAACCATCGAGCAACTCCACACTCTCTCACCGGCACTGACAGTTCCGCATAATATCGGAAAGGCAACGCTTGGCTTACTCGCTACATCAGTGATTGTTTTACTGCTGACAGCACTGGATATTCGATCGGATTCAAGCGCTGACTTTTCTGGCAAGAAATCAGAAACAAACGAAACATCTCAAACGAAGTCAACCGTCCCTGCATCGCTGGAAGAATACGCGATCAATGTCAATCCACCTGCGTATACCGGTCAAAAATACTATAACGCAAAATCGTTCGACCTGAAGGTGCCTGAAGGAAGCGTCATAAGCTGGGACCTGACCTTCAATCAAGCGTTGACATCATGCCGACTACTCTTTGCTGGTAAAGACAGTCTTTTACTCAAAGCCAAAAACGGCAAATTCGCAGCATCGAGGAAAGTCATGGCGTCAACCATTTATCAGATGAGTTGGACCGATACTTCAGGCGTGAGACGATCATCCGATTATTACCAAATCGAAGTAGTGCCTGACAAAGCACCCGAGGTCAGCTTCCTGGATTTAAGACAATCCATCGAGTTAACGGTCAAGGACAAACCTACACTTGATCTTAAAGCAAAAATTTCAGACGACTACGCCATCACTGACGCGTATATCATTGCCACGGTGGCGAAAGGAAGTGGAGAGTCGGTAAAATTCCGCGAAGAAAAAATTCGTTTCTCAAAGCCCCAAAACGTTAAGGGAAAATCTCTTCAGGCTGAGAAAACAATTGATATTAAAAAGCTCGGTCTTGAGCCGGGTGACGAATTGTACTTTTATGCTGAGGCTTTCGACAATCAACAGCCAACTCCAAATCGTTCCCGCACGGAGACGTTTTTCATCACGCTACTCGACACCGCAGCGCAGGAGTCGGTTGTTGATGCCGGACTGGGCGTAGACCTTATGCCCGAATACTTTCGAAGTCAGCGGCAGATCATCATGGATACGGAGAAACTGCTTCGAAACAAAAAAACAATTTCCAAGAAAGAATTCAATTTCCTGAGCAACGAGTTGGGATATGATCAGAAAGTCTTGCGCCTGAAATACGGAGAGTTCCTTGGTGAAGAGTTTGAATCGGAGCTGGCACCAAGTGACGAAGGAGCCGAAGAGCAGGTTGAAGCAGTGGTCGAAGAAGCCAACGAAGGCGAAGAGGACATGGCAGAAAAATTCGGTCACGCGCATGACACAGAAAACGAACACAATCTGGTTGGCGAAAAGAAATCCGGACATAACCATGACGAACCGAAAGATCCAGAAGCAAAGGAGAATCCGTTAGAAGCTTTTGTCCATGCTCACGATGATGCAGAAGAAGCAACGTTCTTCCTGCAGTCTGTCCGGACGAAACTCAAAGCTGCTCTTACTGAAATGTGGGATGCAGAATTGTATTTACGCTTGTATGAGCCTGAGAAATCCCTTCCCTACCAGTACAAGGCACTGAAGCTGCTCAAAGAGGTAAGCAATGATTCACGCATTTACGTTCACAAAACGGGCTTCGATCCTCCACCTATTAAAGAAGAAAAACGACTCACAGGCGACCTCGCGGAAATAAAAAATTCAAAACGGGATGCAAATCTTTCAGCGGAAGCTCTGTATCCTGCTATCCGCAACGCCATCAAAATCATCGATGAAACGCTTCACCGCGAAAAACTTTTGCTGACATCGTCAGATAAAGAATCTTTCACGAAGGCAGGACACGAACTCTCTGCCCTTGCGCTGCAAAACCCATCAAAGTACTTGAGCGCGCTCTCATGGATAAAAAATATTCAGGAAGATCAGATCAAGTCAGCTGAATTGCGTTCAACTCTCGTCAAGCTTCAAAAAGTGATGTATGCTGCTGTGCCACTACAGGAAACGAACGCATCCACAGCAAATGGCTCGACACTGACAATCGATCAATCATTTATCCAAAACCTCGAGAAACTGAAGAATGACTGATCAGCTCTTTACTTTTAATCCGTTAATCCCTTACTGGTTATTAGCTGTCACGGCACTGATCGCACTTGCATTATTCGTATGGCTGGAGATCAGAAAAAGTCTGCGTTACAAAATCATTAGGATCGTTGCTGTCGTGATCATGGTTGGGGCAGTCATCGGGATCACGTTACAGCCGAACATTCGCACACAAACAACCAATTTTTCAATCCTTCTCACTGGCAACGCAAATCCAAAAACCGTTGACAGTCTTGAGAACAAATTTCCAGGCGCAAAATTTGTGCGTTCAGAACACGATCAATCAGGCGCCACAGAATCTGAGATTCATGAAATGCTACATGACGATATAAAAGTTATTGTCGGAAATGGATTGAATACCGCATCACAAGATTTGTTTGAAGGGCAATCTTTTAATTATCTGCGAGCACCGCTACCAAGCGGAATCATACAACTGATGGTACCTGATAAAATAACAGTCCAAACTGAAAACGTCATTACTTGTGTGTATAATAATCCAGGAGATTCGACAACAATAATACTTGAAGGCCCCGGAGGAAAAGAGGATTCAGTTTTAATTAGCAACAAGGGAGTGAAGCCCGTGAACCTCACCTTCGCGCCAAAACAGTCGGGAGATTTCTCATATGTGTTGAGAGTAAATGGACAGCGAGAAATTCTACCGCTTACAATTTGGCCGCAAGCGCAAATGAAGATTCTTGTGGTACAAATGTTTCCAACATTTGAAACAGGGTATTTGAAAAACGTTCTGGCAGACAACCATCAGCTCGTGTTTCGCTATCAGCTTTCAAAAAATAATTTTCGATACGAATACCTAAACTATCCCAATGTCAGAGTCGATAGATTATCACAGGCTTTTCTGAACACATTTGATTTGGCCGTTATTGATACGGATGCTCTTTCCTCATTAAGTCAAGCAGAAAAAAATAGTCTACAATCAAGCGTTGCATCCGGGCTTGGGGTGCTGATAATGTTCACCGAAAAACCTAAGTCGACCAAAACGCTTGAATCACTGCTTCCGATTAAGTTTAAACCAATTCAGAAAGATTCAGCGCAGTTTACCCTCAACAAAAAAATCACTCTCCCCGCCTGGCCCGTGCAACCACAGGGAAACAGCAACATTATACCAACGGTTGAAAACAAAGAAAGAATTCTTGCCGGGTACATTTACAAAGGCTTTGGAAAAATTGGTTTCCAACTTCTTCAGGAAACATATTCCCTCACACTGGCGGGGGATTCGTCCTCTTACAAAAAACTATGGACAACGATTCTACAGAAGAATGCCCGTACTAAAACGGATAAATTTCAAATCCGCATCAAAAACGATTTTCCTATTTACGCGAACGAGCCTGTAAAAATAGAAGTCGCAGGTTCCTCAACGTCACCACCGATTCTTATTCACGATGGCATTGAAATTCCAATGATGGAAGATGCCTTGATCGATGATATATGGAAAACAAAGGTCTGGCCGAAAAAATCCGGCTGGCACGAAATAAGGATCAAAGGTGATTCTGCAAAACTGTCGTACTTCGTTTCTAACTCGAACGAATGGAAATCATTAGCAACAGCAAACGCTATTCGGAGAACAACACAGATGGCGTCCGTTGAACCGATCACAGCAAGCACGGATTGGGAGTACAAACCGTTTGCGCCTTGCTTGTTCTATCTGCTGTTCGTGATCGCTGCCGGGACTTTATGGCTTGTGCCTAAGATCTGAGTGAAACAACGCGGAGGCGCAAAGATACGGAGTTCGCGGAGTTTATTCATTTGCATTCCTCCGCGAACTCTGCAACGCAGCGCCTCCGCGTTGAAAATCAGTTTTTAGAAGGTAACTTCTTCTTCGGTGCAAGCGGAACAGGATTTTCCTCGATTGCCTTCACCAACTCGGAATACCAGCTCTCTCCATATTTGCGGATGAGTGGATCCTTCAAAAATTTATAAACCGGAACCTGCAACTCTTTTCCTAACGCGCATGCAGGTGAACAGATATGCCACTTATGATAGTTGAGTGCTTCGAAATTTTTCTTCGAAGTGATCCGTATGGGATACAGGTGGCAGGAGATCGGCTTTTTCCAGGTAATCTTGCCGTCAAGATATGCCTGCTCGATGCCGCACTTCAGAATTCCCTTCTTATCGTAAATCGCGTAAACGCACTCTCTGCCATCAATGACAGGCGTGCAAAGATCACCATCGTCATCGGTTGTATGCGTTCCTTGCTTTTCAATCACCTTAATTCCCTCTTTTGACAGATAAGGCTTTACAATCGGATAAATATCCTCAAGGATTTGCAATTCGTCCTGATCGAGGGGCGCACCGAAGTCACCCTCCACACAGCAAGCGCCTTTACACTTCTCGAGATTACAAACAAACTCCTTATCGCGGATGTCGTCAGAAACCAGTACTTCGCCAACTTTTAACATGATGCAAAGGTAAAACTTTTAATATGATTTATCTGTTGTTGGTTAATGTGCCAATTCGTCAATGTGCCAATGTGCCAATTAGCAGATGAGTTAGTGATCGTCCCTTCAATGTTTGATTCGTGTCCCCGTTAATAATACGGGTGATAATCATTTACTTAATGATAACATTCCAATTGGCAGATTGGCTAATCGGCACATTGGCACATTAAATCCACCGATTCCTTTATTCACAGGAAAATCTGGTTTAAGTTTGCGGGTTATGACTGAATACCTTGAGAGTTTGAACGAGCCCCAGCGTGAGGGCGTATTAAATACGGAAGGTCCTTGTATGCTGATTGCCGGAGCGGGTTCTGGCAAAACGCGTGTGCTGACATTCCGCATTGCTTATCTCATGCAGGAGAAAAATGTTGATCCATTCAACATCCTGGCGCTGACGTTCACCAACAAGGCGGCTAAAGAGATGCGCGAACGTATCGAGCACGTGGTAGGAAGTGATGCGCGTAACCTCTGGATGGGTACCTTCCACTCCGTATTTGCTCGCATTCTTCGGTCAGAAGCACATCACCTTGGATATCCGAACAACTTCACCATCTACGACACGGATGATGCAAAGTCTTTGATCCGATCGATCGTCAAAGAACTTGGCCTTGATGACAATATTTACAAGCAGAATACAGTCTATAACCGAATCTCTGCTGCAAAGAACCGGTTGATCGGCTGGCAGGATTATCTGCAGAACGCGGAACTCATGGCCGATGACGTGGCCAACATGCGTCCTGAAATGGGCCGCATTTACAAAACCTACGCGCTGCGTTGTTTCAAATCCGGTGCAATGGATTTTGATGATCTGCTTTTCAATACAGACAAGCTTTTTAAAGAGCACCTCGATGTCCTGAACAAATATCAACACCGCTTCCATTATGTGCTGGTCGATGAGTTTCAGGACACCAACCTTTGCCAGTATTTCATCATACGCAAACTCGCGGCCGTCCGTCAGAATATTTGTGTTGTCGGTGATGACGCTCAAAGTATTTACGCTTTCCGCGGAGCGGATATTTCCAACATCCTGAATTTCGAAAGAGATTATCCGGATCTGAAAGTTTACAAGCTCGAGCAGAATTATCGCTCGACCCAAAATATCGTGAATGCGGCCAACTCCGTGATCAAACGAAACCGCGCGCAGATTCCAAAAAATGTATGGACTGACAATGAAGAAGGGAATCTGATCGAATTGATCAAAGCAGTGTCTGACAATGAAGAAGGTCGTCTGGTAGCCTCCTCGATTTTCGAAGAGAAGATGCAGCACCAGTTGAAGTTCAGCGATTTCGTTGTCCTGTATCGGACCAACAGTCAGTCGCGCGCGATTGAAGAGTCGCTGCGCAGAATGAACATCAAGTACAAGATCATCGGAGGTCTCTCCTTCTATCAGCGAAAAGAGATCAAGGACATTCTGGCGTATCTGCGTTACGCACTTAATCAGCAAGATGAAGCTTCCTTCCGTAGAATTATAAACCTGCCTAAGCGAGGCATCGGTGATTCAACTGTCGATAAGATCGTTGTAGCTGCAAATGATCACGGAACATCGATCTGGGAGATCCTTCAGAACCCTGCACCGTTCGTGGGTGGTAGAGCTGCCGGACCGATCGAAGATTTCGTAGCGATGATCAAACGCTTCAATGTTGAGCTCGGACGCAAAGATGCCTATGAAGCGGCCTTTGAAATTGCGAAAGGTTCGGGATTGCTTCGCGAATTGTATGAAGATAAGACTGTCGAAGGACTGAGCCGATATGAAAACGTTCAGGAATTGCTGAACGCGATTAAGGAATTTACCGATGACTCTGAAAAGGAGGATAAGACGCTCGGTGCATTTCTTCAGGAAGTATCGCTAGTTACCGGTCAGGACGAAGACAAAGATAAAGATCCGGATAAGGTGACTCTAATGACCATTCACATGGCGAAAGGTCTCGAGTTTAAATATGTGTACATCGTTGGATTGGAAGAAGATCTGTTTCCTTCCCAGATGATGCTCAGCAGTCGTGCCGATCTGGAAGAAGAGAGACGACTTTTCTACGTGGCAATCACACGTGCACAGAAGCGACTGATCCTTACCTATGCGCTAACGCGTTATCGTTTTGGACGACTCAAGAATTGCGAGCCGAGTCGTTTCCTGGATGACATCGATCCAAGATTTATAAAAGTTAGCACAAAGTTCGGTGGCCTGGAATCAACCCCGGCTCCAAGCCAATATGCGAAGAACCTGGTGAATGGAATTCGCAAGACGATTTCCTCAGCACCGCCTCCACGCAAGGCGCCACAGCAGCAGCATAAACCCGCAGCCGACTTCGTGCCGAGCGACACATCGGGGCTCCAGGCGGGAATGAAAGTTGAGCATCCAAAATTCGGTTTTGGAACGGTGGTGATGATGGACATGTCCGGGGCAGACCGAAAGGCGAAAATCCAGTTTGCCGAGGCGGGCGAAAAGACGCTGTTGCTGAGCTTTGCCAAGCTTCGCATTGTGTCCTGACGGCCTCCAAAACCTGCAGATTTTTACTTAATTTCACCAAAATGCAGGTAGCACGATTCCTTAAAGACAAGGCACCCTGGATGTACTTTTCGGCTGTTTGGGTATCGATTTCGTTTCCATCATTGGTTTCAGCTCGTATTCAGGGACTACTGCCATTATTGGTGGCAACCGGCTTTATCGGAATGATGTTTATCAGGCGAAAATCAGTGAATTTACTTATCGGGATTTTGATGTTTTTCTGGTCAATTCTCATTTTATTTGCATATCTATCGGACGCGTCAAAGCCAGGTAGTGCAAATCCTGAAGCCTGGAGATTTCTGATTTTTGGAGGCTTGATTAGTGTACTCAACTTTTTGATGTCATCTCTCATAGTAAAAAAATCTATAAACAATACGTCCCTTACAACGGACTCTTTAAACGCAACAGCGATTTAATTTCTCACGCTTAAATTCAATAATGGAAGCAGATTACAACACCCAGC
>DASWTM010000167.1:0-32426 GCA_036402115.1 Chryseosolibacter sp. | reverse complement strand
TATTTTGTGTTCGATCAGGGCAACAAGCTGCTGATGCGGAAGCGCGAAGAAAAAGATATCTGGCTGGGCTTGTTTGATTTCCATCTCGTAGAACGAAAAAAGGCCGTGAAACCGGAGAAACTCCTTGCAGAAGAATCAATCAACAGCTGGGTTTCCGATGCGAACGATGTGACGATTTCAAAATCGTACAAACACATTCTCAGCCACCAAACAATTTTTTCTAGATTTATTATAATAAAAAGGAAACAAAAGCCGCTCGGAATAAAGGGTAAGCACGCGGTTTATACACTAAAGGAGGTAAACAACCTCCCTAAACCAGTTTTGGTGAATCGATTTCTGTCCGACCATTATGTTTTATAGTTAGCTGAAAGATGGTACTTTTGTTATCCCTGCAACCCAAACGTCTCGAGACACAAGTTGTCTGATAAAGTCGGTAGGTTTGCAAACACAGAACACGTAACTAACAAACTTAAAATATGTCTGGCGTCAATAAAGTCATTCTTGTCGGTCGACTCGGCAAAGAACCTGAAGTTCGTAATCTCGATAACGGTACTGCCGTAGCAAACTTTACACTGGCTACATCAGAGTCGTATAAGGACAAAACAACAGGCGAGAAAAAAGAAGTAACCGAATGGCACAACGTTGTGTTGTGGAGAGGACTTGCCGAAATCGCTCAGCGCTACGTTCACAAAGGCGATATGGTTTACATTGAAGGAAAACTCCGTACGCGCTCATGGGAAAAAGATGGTGTTACTCGTTATACAACTGAAATTGTTGCAGACAACATGACGATGTTGGGCTCACGTGGTGGCAGTGGTAGTGGTGGCGGATCTTCTTCTGGTGATTACAATTCCGGTTCAAGATCTACTGAGCGTGCATCGGCAGGAAGCTACAGTGCGCCTCCGGATAACAGCACGGATGATCTTCCTTTTTAATTTTCAACTAAAAGAGCCACTACTTGGACGAGCCTCCCAGTTTAATTTTTATACTGACAATCTTTTCAGATCAGAGCCTGCTGTATTTTTTACTGCTGGCTCTGTTCTTGTTTTTTTCAGGATGGGCCTCCGCAGTAGAAGCAGCATTCTTCTCTCTTCACTCTGATGAAGTTGGACGATTCCAGAACAGCAATGACATCCGAGAAAAAAGAATCGCGCTCCTTGCAAAAGAGCCGCGCCTTTTGCTGAACACACTCACCACTTGTAAATACCTGGCCCTGTCCGCAACTGCAGTCATTACCATAATTACCATCGCAAGTGATTCAACCATTGAGGCAAACGATTTGTCTGCGGGGACTTCTTTTTTGATCACTACGGTAACCTTTGCACTCGGGGGAGTCATTCTTGCCAAAATCATTGGGACGTCCAATAACGTATCGATTGCACGCGCGAACAGTAAAATGACATCGATGTTAGTGTCAGCAATGCGGCCCATCGTTAAACCGTTATTGCGTACTTCGGTGCGCGTTGAACGAATGCTTCACTCAAAGAGCGAAGAAAATGTTGTCGAAGAATTGACGCAGGCACTGCAACTTGCCACAGTCGATAACGATCCGATTGAAGGTGAAAAAGAGATTCTTGAGGGTATCGTCACATTCGGAACAATGACAGTCAGGCAAGTGATGAAACCGAAATCTGAAATTTCGTTTACAACTTCTAAGCTTGACTTTTTCCAGCTGATGGAATTTGTGAACAAGTCTGGGTTTTCGAGAGTGCCGATTGCCAAGGATACGTTGGATAGTGTTGAGGGATTTCTTTACATAAAGGACCTACTGCCTTTCCTTGATGCTGGTCCTGATTTCCAATGGATGAAGTTGCTTCGTCCCGCGTACGCTGTTCAGGATACGAGAAAGATCGATTCGCTGTTGAAGGAATTCCAGGAGAAGCGCGTTCACATGGCCCTCGTGAAAAATACCGATGGGATTGTTGTCGGAATCATTACACTCGAAGATATAATCGAAGAAATTATTGGTGATATCAACGATGAGTTTGATGAACCGGGCGTACGTTACCAGCGCCTGAATGAGAACAACTATTTGTTTGATGGCAAAATTTCTATTCACGAATTCTGCCGCGTGCTGAATATTGACACAGCTGTCTTTCAACCGGTCAAGGGAATAAACGAGTCGTTAAATGGTGTCCTCGTAGAAGTGAATGGTGAACTTCCTTCGGTGGGTGATAAAATTGTGATTGGTGATCTGACGTTCATAGTTGAGTCAGTAGATTTCAAAAAGGTTAAAAAGGTGCGTGTGCAAATCCATGAAGAAGCCAGTCGCTAGTATTTTGATGACACTTTTTGCAGCGCTTCTTTTGACCGGCTGCGAAAAGAATTACTTACCGAAACCGATCGGCTACAACCGGCTCGAACTTCCCGACCCAGAGTATGTACGTCTTCCGGACTCACTTCCCTACTCCTTTGAAATTTCAAAGCACGCGCGACTACTAGATGATACATCCGCTATCAATGAACGATACTGGATTGAAATCTATTATCCATTACTCAAGTCGAATGTTCATGTTACGTATAAGCGCATCGGGAATAATCAGAAGCTGTTGAAAGAATTTCTCGATGATGCCTATACGCTCACGGCAAAACATCAGATCAAAGCCTCAGGCATTAACGAGATCATCACCAAAACCGGCAAAGGCCAAACCGCAGTGATCGCTGAACTCGAAGGAGAAGTACCAAGCCAATTTCAATTCACGATCACCGACTCAACGAAAAATTTTCTCCGTGGTGCACTTTACTTCAATACCAAGGTTCACAACGATTCACTCGCGCCAGCCATCGAGTACATGAAGAAAGATATCATGCATATGATAAATACTTTTGAATGGAGAGATCGGTAGTTCGGTGTAGTACGCCACCGGGATCAAAAGCTGCCTTAAACAATCACCCTAAAAAGTTTTCTGTATCTAGAAAAGTCCAATTGATATTCTAGATCGTTTTTTTCACCCCCACACTAAGGTGCACTGCGAAATATGGTGTAGAAACGAGATTTTGAATTTAGAGAATATTGTAATCTAACGCTTTTAGATTATGAGACCTCTCTTTACATCACTACTTGCATTTGTTCTGTTCACAATTGTATCAGTTCAGAGTTCTATTGCTCAATTCACCGGAGATTTCGATCATGGCAATTGGCAGACGAGCGTATCGGACGGCACGATAAATGCTCTTGAAAATCAACTAACATTAATCGGGGCCGAGGGTGGTGATGGCTCCATCGAATACTCCATCACGGTGAACTCAAACGTGCTTATCAGCTTTGATTGGGCGTATAGTACCACTGACGAAGATCCTAGCTGGGACCCGGCCTTCTACACGATTGATGGAGCATTGAATCAGTTCACAAACGATGGCGGAGCTTTGTCGCAAACGGGAAATTCTACGGTATTTGTTCCGCAAAGCGCAGTGTTTGCTTTTAGGCAAAGTTCAGACGGTTGCTGTGGTGTAGGTACATTGGTGATAACAAACTTTGCCGTTGAGGAAGCACCAGCTTCGAGCGGTGGAGCATCATGCGACCAGGCAGAAGCCGTGAATGAGAATCAACTTACTGTTGCCACCGGTTCAATGAGTGGGACATGGTATACTTTTTTGATGCCTAGTGAGGAAAACAAGAAGCTAATCGTCAATCTCCCTCCGGATGTCTCTGCCGAAGTTTATAGGGGAGGCTTGTGTAATGACTTAACCCTTATCGATCAATTCTCCGTTTCTTCTTCGGTATACGGTCTGTTTGCAGATGAAATTTTGCTGATCGCATTATACAACGACTTAGACTTTGGCTTCACGCTTTCTGTAGACGATATTCTGCCTGGTGAAGCGTGTGATTCGGCAATTCCAGCGGAAATAGGCACAAACAATTCATCACTAGCTCCGCAATGGTTTAGTTTTACCATGCCTCAAACAGGAGATTTGACAATTTCATCTGTAGGTTTCACTAATACTGATACGTACCTCCGCCTGTATGATGGTTGTAACGGCAATGAGTTGGCTTTCAGTGATGATTTCAGCAACCTGCAAAGTCAGATTACTTTACAAAACGTTGTTGGCGGTACTGTCATTAAGATACTATGGGATGATCCTTTTAGCAGCCAACCATTTAGCTGGTCATTACAATTATCGGATGTTGCCCAAGTGATTACCTTCAATCCTTTGGAGTCGAAATCAATTATCGATCCTCCATTTGATCTTGTTGCAACTTCAACATCAAACCTTGCTGTAAGCTTCAGTAGCCAAAATACGAATGTCGCCACAGTAAATGGAAGCACGATTACTATTGTTGGACTTGGGACAACAGATATTACGGCATCACAAGGAGGAGATGCGACTTACAATCCTGCGACCCCGGTAGTTAGAACGTTAGTCGTCACGAAGGCTGATCAAACGATTACGTTTAGTCCTCTTTCGGCAAAAACAGTTATTGATCCGGGTTTTGAAGTTGTAGCATCAAGTTCTTCGGGCCTGCCACTTAGTTTTTCGAGCAGCGATCCATCCGTTGCCACGATTGAAGGAAATGTGATTACGATAGTCGGAATTGGATCGACTGACATCACTGCTTCGCAGTTGGGAAACGCAACTTACAATGCTGCAGTCCCGGTAATTAGAACCCTGGTGGTAACAAAAGCTCCACAAATCATCACCTTTGGTGAGCTTTCAAATAAGTCCGTTGGTGATGCAGCTTTCGAAATTTCAGCTTCTGCTACATCAGGGCTACCGGTGACTTTCAGCAGTTTGAATACTTCTGTCGCAACCATCAGTGGTAATCTTGTTACCATAGTTGGTCCGGGCACCGCAAGAATTAAGGCGGAACAAATTGGAGATGCCACTTATGCTGCTGCCGATCCTGTCGAGCGAACGTTGATCGTGAAATCAAATCAATCGATTTCATTTGACGCTTTGCCTTCAAAAACCTTTGGTGATGCGGCTTTCGAACTTTCTGCATCAGCCACATCAGGATTGGCAGTAACTTTCAAAAGCTCAAGTCCCGAAATTGCAGCGGTGAATGGAAACACGGTAACAATCCTCCATGCAGGAACAGTGACGATCACCGCAAGTCAATCAGGGGATGACTTGCACAACCCAAGCCCTTCGGTAGACAGGACACTGGTGATCAACAAAGCGACTCAAGAAATTACCTTTGCGCCAATCACTGCTAAAACAATGGGTGATCCGGCAATTCAGCTCAATGTATCCAGCACGTCCTCATTACCGGTTAGTTTTTCAAGTTCAGATCCAGCCTTAGCGCAAATCGTGGGAGCTACCATAAATTTGTTGAAAGCTGGCTCGGTTACAATCACTGCAACGCAAATCGGAAACGATGACTTTCTACCTGCTACTCCCGTAGCACAAACATTCTGTATCAATCCGGCAAAACCTTCGATAAGCGCGAATTTTAATAATGATGGTGCACCTGTTCTCACATCATCCAGTTCCACCGGTAATCAATGGTACCGCAACGGTCAGGCTATTGGAAACTCAACAGGCGTCACTCACACTGTTACCTCAGCTGGTGATTATTCTGTTGTAACAGCAGCAGGCACTTGTGCCAGTGCTCAGTCAGAAGCATTTACGGTTGTCGTGACCGATATCACGGATCGTGAAACAGATGTTAAAGCGTACCCTAATCCTGCAAGCGACTACCTGATTGTTGAAGGAACTGAAGAGCATGCTGTATTCGAAGCCATTGGCGTGTCCGGTACTTCATTTGAGGTTGATTCGCACTGGATCAAATCCTCTCACCATACGAAAGTAGTTGTCTCCGAATTACCACCAGGGTTTTATTCACTGCTGATCCGTCAAGGAGTAAACAGCAGTCGCGTTAAGTTTATAAAGAAATAAGAAACCAACCTCGACCATATTATGAAAGCACTTACCTATATACTATCGCTGCTTATTGGCATTTCATCGGTCATGTTAATTTCAAGTTGTGACGGAGACGATAGTCCAACAGCGCAAGAAGCACAGCTGAAAAAACTTACAGCCAAAACCTGGGAAGTTCAATCCGTAAGAATTGATGGTGTCGACCATACGCAGCTTTTTCAGAATATGACCCTCGCGATTTCCAAATCATCCTTCACCACAACCAATGGCGGACAAGTGTGGCCCGCATCAGGAACGTGGGAGTTTGCCGATGAGCAGGCAACAACCATAATAAGAGGAGACAATATAACAATCACGATTGAAGCCGCGGCAGAGTCGGAACTAAGGTTATCACTTCAATGGAACGAAACAACCTTCGGCCCGGGTCGGAAAAAGTCCATCAGTGGAATGCATGTGTTTAGCTTCAACTGATATTTCCAACAAGTAAACTTTTGAGCCACCTTTGCCGTGGCTCTTTTCTTTTAACTATTTCCCATCACCCATCACCCATTACCCATCACCCATCCGCGCACCCAATACCTTCTTCCCAATAACTAGTGACTATTGACCTAGCGCCTGCTCGCGTCTCTTTTTCTGCGAAACAATTTTTTCATCCAACATTTCCTTGTAAATCGAGAGCAGAAATATTTCCGCCATGCTGAAATGCAAACAAGCTAAGTTCTCGCTTCCTCCGAACGTTAGTTATCTCAATGGTTCATACTTGTCGCCAATGCTGAAAAGTGTGGAGAAAGTTGGGATCAAAGGACTTCGCATGAAAAAGAATCCGGTGCTGATTACGCCAGAGGCCTTCTTTACCGACAGCGAGATCCTAAGACAAGAATTTGCTACGTTGATAAACGCCCACGATCCAAAGTCAATCGCTATAATTCCATCGGTGTCGTATGGCATTGCGGTAGTGGCGAAAAATATTAAGTTGAAGTCAGACGAACATATCCTTGTTGCGTCCGAACAATTTCCGAGCAACTATTATGCTTGGGCAAAACTTGCGGAGGAGAATGGCGCGGAAGTAAAAGCAATTGCACCACCGGACACACTCGTTAATCGCGGTAAGCTCTGGAATGAAAGGATTCTTGAGTCAATCAACGCAAAGACAAAAGTTGTGGCCTTAGGAAATGTTCACTGGGCTGATGGAACCCGATTTGATCTAAAAGCGATTCGCAAACGCACAAAAGAAATTGGGGCTTTTTTGATTATTGACGGCACACAGTCGGTGGGTGCACTTCCGTTTGACGTCCAGGAGGTCCAACCTGATGCCTTGATCTGCGCAGGGTATAAATGGCTGCTCGGCCCATACGGAATTGGACTTGCCTATTTTGGAGAGGCGTTTGCCAATGGAAAACCGCTCGAGGAGAATTGGATCAACAGACTGAACAGCGAAGATTTTTCAAGCTTGGTTATCTACCAAGAGCATTATCAGCCAGGCTCGTTACGCTTTGACGTTGGCGAGCATAGCAATTTCATTCTGGTTCCCATGATGATCAAAGCATTAAATCAATTGAACAAGTGGAAGGTTGAAAACGTCCAGGAGTATTGCTACCATCTCACGAAAGAGCCGATTGAAAGACTTCGGGAAAAGGGTTTCTGGATTGAGGATGAACAGTATCGAGGGTCTCATCTTTTCGGAATACGCCTGCCGCAACACGTACAGTTAGAACAATTGAAAGCAGCGTTGCTTAAAAATAAAATTTACGTTTCTTATCGCGGAAGCGCAATTCGGGTTTCTCCGAACGTTTACAACGATGAAGCGGATTTGAACAAATTGGTCAAAGTCTTGAAGAAGCTCGGATGACAGAGGTAAGGCGTTCGTATTTTATTGCCGGAGTTCTCTTCTGCATTTTAGGAGCAGTTTGTTTTTCGACAAAAGCGATTTTCGTCAAGCTTGCCTATCGGGATACTACGGTCGATGCTGTCACGTTGCTTGCGCTGCGGATGGTTTTCTCACTTCCGTTCTTTCTGGTTTCGGCTGCAATCTCATCGTCCCAAAGTGATAACAAAAAGTTCACGCCAAAGCAGTGGATTTATATCGCGCTAATTGGGAGCTTGGGCTACTATGCCAGCAGCTTGTTGGATTTCCTTGGATTGCAGTACGTATCAGCCGGAATCGAACGGTTGATCCTTTTTATTTATCCGACACTCGTGCTCATTTTCTCTTCACTGATTTTCGGTGATAAGATCAAAAAGATACAGTGGATCGCTGTTGCCGTCACGTACGCTGGACTTGTACTTGCCTTTGTAGGTGAAGCAAATATTTCAGGCGAGCAGAAGGATTTTTATCTCGGATCAGCGTTGATCTTCGCATGCGCAATCACGTTCGCGCTTTACATTGTGGGCAGTGGAAAACTGATTCCGATCGTTGGAGCATCTAAATACAACAGCTACGCGATGACGTTTGCGTGTCTTTCAGTCCTCGCTCATTTCTTCATCACAAGTGAACAATCTCTTTTTAATCTCGATCGTCAGGTGTACATCTATAGCATAGCCATGGCACTCTTAGGAACTGTAATCCCATCCTACCTGGTGACCGAAGGCATCAAACGAGTGGGTTCCGACAACGCTGCTATCATCGGAAGTGTCGGCCCGGTATCAACAATTATCCAGGCAAACATTTTTCTAAATGAGCCAGTGCTTGCAGTTCAAATTGCCGGGACGGCATTGATTCTGGCCGGAGTCTTTATAATAAGCCGAGGAAAAAACGCGAAAAGCTTAAAGCAGAAAGCGTAAAGCAGGTCAGCGTTAAGGCAACTTGCGCTTTTTCAAGTTACGGCAGCAAAAGATTTTCGTTTTGCTCTGTTACCCTTTGGTCGCGGACTTTGCTTTCAGCTTTACGCTTTACGCTTTACGCTAATTCGCTTCACGCACGCTTTTTTCCGGTTGAGCAAATTACCCTGCCAGAAAACTCCGGTCTCATCGTAAATTATTTTAAGTTAGATTAAAATTCATCGTATGAAGAAGGTCTTAGTCGTAGTGCTTTTCTGCATCGCATCCCAGCTGAAAGCGCAGAACCCGTATGTATTCGTGTTCCTGAACAAAAAGCCTGATGCCGAAAAACTTTCAGAAGACGCAAGTAAGAAGATAATGGAAGGTCATATGAATAACATCAACCGGCTGGCAGAGGAGGGAAAACTCATCGCGGCCGGACCGTTTGAAGGTGGTGGCGGAATGTTCATCATGAAGACATCAAGTGTCGAAGAGGCACAGCAATGGATAAATACCGATCCGGGTGTTCAGGCAAAACGCTGGAACGTTGAGTTGTTTCCATTTACCCCAAGGCTCGGACAAGTATGCACTGCCAAAGAACCGTATGAGATGGTGATGTATGCTTTTGTCCGATTCAATGCAGTGGTGAGTAAGTTCAATGCAGCAACCTATCCCAACATCATTAAGCAACACAACGACTACCTGAAACAAATTTCAAAATCTGGCAATGTGATTATTGAAGGAATTTTTGGCGATCACGAAGGTGGTATCACGATCATGAAAGGCGAGGTCGGTCGTGAATTATTTGAAACTGATCCGGGTGTACAGGAGGGATTAATCGATATTGAAACCAAAAAGCTCTATATCGCGAAGGGTAGTTTCTGCGAGCAATGATCAGCCCTCGGTAGTTGCAAGCTCTTGTTCGTTCTCCGTTGAGTAAGAAGACTCGAGTGTAAACTCTTTCAGAACAGCCCATCCTCTTCCATCATGTTTTAGAAGCGCGACTTTGTCTGCTATGAATTCTGCTTTGTACTCCTGTTTAGAAAATTCCTCCCACGCCCTTGGGTAGACCGACTTTTTTAAGTCACGAAACGCCAGCGTCAGGTGCGGGTGATACGCATCTTCCTTATAGTTAGCGTTGAAGAGGTTTAGCTCCCGCTTACAGAAACGTTGCAGATTCTTCTGAAATGTGACCAATGGCTCGCTGGTGACGACATTCAAAAAAATTACGCGTGGAGGGAAGGATGAAAAATTGTCAATGCAAAGTTTTAAGGGATCGTGTCGCTTAACAAAGGTCTTCAACTTATCGATGAGTTCCCCTTCCTTATCTGATCTCCACCGGAACGGCATATGCAACGTAATGTGCGGAGGCGAGTTTAGGGCCGCTTTGCTTTGGTACGTTTCTTTAAAATATTGTTTTAGCTTTAGTGCGTCTTCAAAAACCGGTGCTGGCGGAATAAACGCGATGAAATAAAGCTGAGATTTATCATCTTTAGCGGCTGCCATGGTTTTGAACGTTTGCAATCGATTATAAAATTACGATGCCAGCCCTAACAAAGAAAGGATGAGTGCGACAGATAGAATCTATGATGTGATTATTATTGGCGGAGGCCCGATCGGTCTTGCCTGTGGGATAGAGGCACGTAAAGCGGGGTTGGACTACCTGATTATCGAAAAGGGATGTCTTGTTAATTCCCTCTATAACTATCCGCTGAACATGACCTTCTTTTCAACGTCAGACCGGCTTGAAATCGGTGACGTCCCTTTCATTTCTCATGGCTCCAAACCGAATCGTTTCGAAGCGCTGGAGTATTATCGGAGAGTTAGTATGAACTGGAAGTTAAACCTTAAACTTTATGAAAAAGTACACTCCGTTTTAACGGCTAAGCCTCATCATGTTGTCAACACCTCTAAGGGTTCTTATTCCGCGCGAGCGATCATCCTGGCGCTTGGATTCTATGATGTTCCATTTTTGCTAAACGTGCCAGGAGAAGATCTTCCAAAAGTGAAGCACTACTATGATGAACCCCATCCTTATTTCGGACAGAAAATAGTCGTGGTCGGGGCGGCAAATTCCGCTGTGGACGTTGCCTTGGAAACTTATCGCAAAGGGGCGGAGGTTACAATGGTGATTCGCGAAGAAGGAATTCGCGACAGTGTAAAATACTGGGTGAAGCCGGATATCGAGAATCGAATTGCCGAAGGATCGATCAAAGCATTCTTCCGCTCGCATGTACGCGAAATAAAGAAAGATGTTGTTGTGATCGATACGCCTGAGGGAACAAGAACGCTTGAGAACGATTTTGTACTGGCAATGACCGGCTATCAGCCACCATTTGAGTTTATGAAGTCGATCGGTATCCAATTCCAACCGGATGAATATCACACACCTGTGTATGACGAGCATACAATGGAGAGTAATGTTAACAATGTTTTTTTGGCGGGTGTCGTTTGTGGTGGCTTAAAAACAAATAAATGGTTTATTGAGAATAGTCGCGTTCATGCGGAAATGATCGTCAAGTATATTACGGAAAAAAGAAAGCCCTTGCCGCAGTCATAGCAGCAAGGGCTTTTTCCTAATGTTTTGCTTTCTAGTCGAGAGCGTTTGCTTTGATCGTTGCGTGAATAGTCACATTAACGTTAAAGAAAACGGGCGCATCTGAAAGCGTTGCTCGTGAGACCACAAACACTTCACCGTCTTCAAAGATAATTTTTTCGATCTCCTCGAGTGCAGCTGCACTTGCCTGGAGCTCCCCTGTATGATTCGAAAGAGCTTTATTTGTCACAGAAGCAATCTTCCCTGCTGCGATAGTTTCACCAGTTCCGAAGAAGATTGCCTCACCGGATGTTAGTGTGACAGGGCCATCAGCAGAAAAGTTAGAGATCGTATATTCGATTTTATTGATGGTAACGTCTTTGATTTTATTTTTATACTGATCGTACTGCGGATTGTCAACATCCATGGTGCTCTGAAGGCTTGTGTATGGATTCACTGGATTCTCCGCCTCTTCACTCACTTCAAAAGAAGTCGGCACTTTAAACTGGACATCGAAAGTAACATCATCAGCTTTGTCTAATAAATCGCATGAAGAAAACGTGGTGATAACAGCAACGATCGCCAACGTTGTGACAATGAATTTTTTCATAATGGGGTTTCGTTTGGGTTATTTGTGGATACAAAGGCCTACGCGAAGGTAAGCAAAAGTGAACCTTTATACATAATTCCGCAAAATGGAAACCACCTGGCTTATATAACTTCCCCCAAACAGGTTCACGTGCACAAGGATTGGATAGAGATTATACAGATGTACACGCGATTGAAAACCGCCAGGAAGCGGAAAATTTGAGTGATAGCTGTCATAAAATTCGTTACCGAAGCCACCGAATAATTTCGTGAAGGCAATTTCAGCTTCGCGATTTCCAAAGTAAACCGCGGGGTCTATCAGGCACGGGTTACCGTTTTCATCAACAATAACATTGCCACTCCACAGGTCGCCATGCAAAAGAGAAGGCTTTTCTTCAGGGAGAAGGTCCAGTAGTTTATTGTATAAAATCTCGAATTGTTTAGCTGTGTCGCTTTGAAGCTTTCGTGAATTTACTGCACGTTCGACTTGAGGTCGGAGCCGTTCTTCAACAAAGAATGAAATCCAGTTCTCATTTCTTGTGTTCCGTTGAGGCAGTGAGCCAATGTAATTATCGGAGTCGAGGCCAAAATTGTTGGCCGTGTTTTTGTGCAGCGTGCTGAGTTGTGCCCCAAGCATTTCCCAGTAATTTTCTAATGGTCTTGCTTGCTCAACAAATTCCAGGACGATGTATTGAAATGTTTCAACTTCTCCCGTTAAGACGACTTCTGGAATACGAATTGCCCTTGCCCTTCGAAGCAGTTGCAAACCCTGAGCCTCAGCGTCAAACATGTTGGGGTACTGCAATGTATCATTCCACTTCACGAAAAAATTTCCTTTCGAAGTCAGAAGTTTTCCTCCATTGTTAATACATCCTCCTGACAGCGGTTGAAAATTTTTTACACTGACGGACAGCTTTTGAGAGATGGATTGGTGGAGGGATGGAGGAAACCTTTCTTGCATAAAGTTATTTCGGCACTCCTTATTTAAGCGTGAATTACTTCCGCACCGTAAACTTTACTCCCACATAGTAATTACGAGGAGTTGCAGCGTTGAAATAGCGACCGCCAACCGCATTGAGATCGTTCCCCAGGCTGTAAGTTTTGTCAAGCAGGTTGTCCACGCCTGCAAACACATCGAGCACTTGCGACTTGAGTGGAGGTCTGAACCCCGCGCGCACTCCGACAATAAAACTCTCCTTTGCAAATACACTGTTATTATCAATCAATGGAACGTGATCCGTGTAGATGGCGGTCGCGTTGGCATAGAACCTTCCGTGCAACATCACATCAATGCCAGAGCTATTCACTATGGGAGGCACTCCTGTCAGATTTTTGCCAGCATTATCATTGTCGCCCGCGAACCGATAATGGTTGTAGGTGTATGAATTGAAAATCTTCAGATCACTCACAAACGTTTTTTGATTTCGGATCGGATGCCATGTCGCCAGGGCTTCGATCCCACGCTGCACCGTTTCGCCTGCGTTCACAAAATATTCTGCATTGTCAGGTTCTCTCCGGATCACTAGCGTATTATCCAGTTTGAATTGATAAAACGCAAGTTCGAACTCCAGTGATCTGCGGAAGCGATGACCCTTGAAGCCGACTTCCATATTTGTTCCTTGTTCCGGCTGAATGTCAGTGTCCCAGATTGCGCGCGATGGGAACAACTCTGCAAGCCCGGGAGGTGAGAACCCTTTGCTTACACTTCCGAAAAGTGTTAGTCCAGGTGTTATACGATTCAGTAAAGCGATGCGCGGTGAAAACTCAGGGTCAAGGTTGCGTTCAGCATCAACCGGTTCCGGGTAGGAGCGCGTGAACGTGTAGTTTACGAACGTGAGGCTAGCGCCAACTGTCAACGCGAAATTTTTTGGAAGCTGATATTCAACTTGGGCGAATCCCATCGCCTGTGTTGAGGTAAGTACGTCTGACGTTTGTAAGGTATCACGGATGCCGAATGTGTTGCCATAAATATTGATTGGCGAATCGAAGCCTTGGAACTCGCCACCAAATGTCAGTTTGCTTCGATAGTCGTTTCCGAACAAGAACGATGTTTGCATCCGCGCGCCATAATTCGTTTCATCGCGCTCCTCCTGATTACGGATGGTAGGATTTCTAAAATCGGACTTCGATGCGTATATACCGAGGGTTGTAGCCCACTGGTCGTTCCATTGATGGTCAAGTGAAAGTCCTCCAAACGGAGTCTTGTTATTGATGGCAGCCTGTTGATCAGATGCACTGCGGAATGGGCCGCCTTCAGGTCGTGCCTGCTTTGGATTTTCATTGAATTGTGCTAACGTCAGTCCACCCGGTGTTTCGTAAAAGAGATCGCTGTATAGGAATGTGGCAGATAACGATGTCTTTGCGCCAACCATCCATGTCAGGTCTGCCTGTAAAGCATCGCGTGACATACGCGATTGTTCGCGGTAGCCGTCTGCAGACTGGTGAGCATACAAAATTCGTCCATTGAAATTTTTCGAATGTAGATGTGCGCTAAAGGTATAGCGCTTTAGACCGTAACTTCCTGCGAGCGCCTGAACTTCAAATTGGTCGTGACGAATTTGAGGACTATTAAGAAGCACAACTCCACCGGTACCCGCGCCATACAAACTTC
Source organism: Chryseosolibacter sp. (assembly GCA_036402115.1). Lineage (GTDB taxonomy): Bacteria > Bacteroidota > Bacteroidia > Cytophagales > Cyclobacteriaceae > Chryseosolibacter. Next base: position 18,114 of record DASWTM010000167.1, on the reverse strand, counting down.
CTCCTGGACCTTTGATAATTTCCAGCGAGCCGATCGAGTTGAAATCAATCAAGTTGAGATAGGTATTGCCTCCGCCATCGGTGAATGGAAGACCATTCCAATAGACTTTGACGTTTCGGACTCCGAAAGGCGAACGCAGTAGGCTGCCACGAATCGAGAAGCGGTAACTTCCCGGAGACCGTTCTTCCATGCGAACACCGGGGACAATGTTGATTGCAGGGAGAATTGATGTATTACTAAAGCGTTCTAATGCCTGTGTGTTGATGTAGCCAACCGATGCGGCTACTTCTTCCAATGTGCGGTCAGAAGCGTATGCCTGAATTGTGACAGGCTGCAGTTGTTGAATGGAATCCAAGGATTGCGCGAGAGCAGCAGTTGAACATAGGAGTGAAAGGAAAATAAGTCTCATAGCGTTTTGCGAGAGAAAGATAGTGAATAAAGGAATTCTTCCACGTGGCTTTTCCATAGCGAAACTTAGCGATCATAGCGCCATTGCGGTGAAGAGACTGGAGATGCCTTGCTTCACTCAAACTCTGGCACCGTGCTTTGTTCTCCTCGGTTATCCTTCGTAGTAGCATTGACCTGGAAAATTTGTTTTCTTCACCGCTATGGCGCAATGGCCGCAATGATTCGCGATGGACGCATTTGAACTTTCGAGTGGCTGGGAGTGGGAATCGGACGTAGCTTTACCGATTGAAACTCGCTTACAGGTTCGCTATCACTTCCTCAACAGGACGCGCTGCCGGGAAAAACTCAAGCAGCCTTAGCATCACTCGGTCTACCAATGTATCCGGGCAGGAAGCACCACTTGTCAGGACAATCTTAACTTTCTCTTTTTGGGGGATGAAGTTGTTTGCCACAGCTTTGCGTTTCTCTTCATAGATAAAATGATGAATCTCCGAACGCGATTTTATTTCCTGTTCAGAGTTGATGAAGTAAGTCGGAAATTTTCGTTCGCACAATTCTACGATATGCGAAGTGTTGGAGCTGTTATACCCTCCTACAACCACTGCGAAGTCTGCATCCGTTTCGAGGAGCTGATAGGTGGCGTCCTGATTGTCGTTTGTAGCGTAGCACAGCGTGTCACGAGTGTCTGCAATATGATCTTTCAGATTTTCGGATCCATACTTTTCCAGCATCACTTGCCGGAAGTAGTCTGCTATCGCTTGTGTCTCCGTGGCCAGCATGGTAGTCTGATTTACTACTCCAACGCGTTCTAGATCCCGTTCAGGGTCGAATCCTTCCGAATGCTTCCAAGCAAACTCTTCAAAAAATTCTTCTTTTGACTTCCCGCCAAGGATATATTCACCCAGCCGTTTTGCATCCTCCATATCCCGAACGACCACCGAAGCTGCGCCTTGCGCACTGTGTGAAAACGTTGCGCGCGTTTCTTCGTGCTTCGGCTTTCCGTGAATGATCACGGTATGATTTTCCTTGCCAAGTTTCTCGGCTCGGTTCCAGACTTTCTCAACGAACGGGCAGGTGGTGTTATATTTCTGGACCTCGACTCCTTTATCGAGTAACAGCGATTCGATTTCAACGGTTGTTCCAAAAGCCGGAATGATTACGACATCATCTTTCTTTATTTCTTCCCAGGGAATGAACTGCTTTCCGTCAGTATCCATGATGAATTGGATGCCGCGACTCTGCAGATCATTGTTCACTTCCTGGTTGTGGATCATCTGGCTTAAAAGAAAAACACGCTTGTCGGCATTTTCCTCGATGGCTTTGTAGCTGATCTCGATCGCGTTTTCAACGCCATAGCAAAATCCAAAGTGACGGGCGATGTAAAACTCCACCGGCCCAAAATCCAAACGTGTTGGGGAGAAGTCCTGCTTGCGAAGGTCTTTCACTCTTCGGAATTCTTTCACCTTTCCGGTGATGGAAGAGCGGTAGTAGGCGGGGATGTCAAACTTCTTGATAAGTGAAAAAATTAGGGTGTAAAGTGACGAGAAAAATCTCAGCTGTGCAAATGAGAAACGCAGGGATTTGACCCTGCGTTCCTGTATCTTTTAACAAATAAAAACAAAGATTGTTCATGGCGCTTTAACGCCAAGTGTGAAAAAGAAAGCGATTTATGCCTTGGTTAGAGGCTCAATCTATTTAAGCAGCTTTCGACAACTTATCTTCTTCAATTGTGTTTTTCCGTGGTTCTTTCTTCTCCATGTCAAACCACATCACTTCAACCACGTTTTTCTTGATGTACTTCAAAACTTCAACCACTTTTCCATCAATCTTGCTGCGAACACGTTCGCCCTTTCTAAACAATCTTCTCATAACTTTAACTTCTCTTACATCTTAAAAGCATAGTAGTAATCTCTGCGGGAGTTTTCATATTTACCTGCGAGCACTACCAGCTCACCTGATTTCGTCTTCTTAAGGATCTCGTTAACTTCTTTAACGGATTTTACCTTGTTATCGTTGATACTTGTGATAATAAATCCTTCGCGTATCTCTGTATCACGGACGAGCTTTCCGTTGTTTCCAAGGGCTTTTACTCGCACTCCGCTCTCAATATCAAGATTTTTAAGGACTTTCTCATCAACTTCTTCTAATTCTATGCCCAGGGAAGCAAAGCCCTTAATATCCTCAGCTTTAATGGTTCCGACCTTGCCTTCACTGGTTTTAAGCACTACCGGAAGCGTAATCTCCTTTCCTTTGCGGTTAACTGTTACATTCAGTTTATCTCCTGGGCGATGTCTTCCAACATACTCGATCAATGCCGTATTTGAACGGATCGGTGTTTCGTCAATTTTAACCACCACGTCACCTTCTTTCAAACCAGCTTCTTTCGCAGAACTTGACTGTGCGAAACCACTTACGTAGGCTCCTTCGCGAACAGCCAGGTCATATTCTTTTACAAGCTGGTTGTTTACACTCGTAATGCTCACACCCATCCAGCCGCGCTGTACTACGCCATATTGAAGCAGATCTTCTACAATCTTCCTAACGATGTCGGACGGTACCGCGAAACCATAACCTGAGTACGAGCCAGTCGGGCTGGCGATCGCTGTGTTGATACCAAGCAATCCTCCCTGAAGGTCCACAAGTGCACCACCGCTATTTCCTGGATTGATTGCCGCATCAGTCTGAATGAACGACTCGATGCCAGTGTTCCCTCCTTGTCCGTTGCTGCGGTTCAGGATTCCGACACTACGACCTTTTGCACTGATGATACCGGCAGTAACCGTTGAGTTCAGATTGTACGGATTGCCGACTGCCAACACCCACTCACCAACTTTCGCTTTGTCTGAATCAACAAATGACAAATAAGGTAAGCCCTTCTCCTTAATTCTGATCAACGCGAGATCAGTGTCAGGATCAGTTCCGATAACTTCAGCCGCGTAGGTTCTGTTGTCTAGCAAAGACACTTCAATTTCATCGGCATCTTCAACAACGTGATTATTTGTGACGATATATCCGTCAGCGTTGATGATTACTCCAGAGCCACCTGCCTGCTTCGGACCAAATTGCTGACGTGGTATTCCAAAAAAGTCCCGGAGCGGATCTTCTGCATTTGAGCGACCTTGCATCGGACTCGCGTAGGATGAACGGATGTGCACTACGGCAGGCATTACCTTCTCGGCTGCTGTGGTGAAATCCAGGGGAACCATTTCACCTTTTTCATTTTTGCTATACGCTACTTTTGAAATCGGCACATTGGCCGCGTATTCGATTTTAACTTTATCGCTATCGTCATCTAAAAATTTGTAGGAGGCTACCGTGCACACGCTGCCAAGCACGGCTGCCAGAAATAATGAACTAAATCTTCTCATATTGTCTATTCGATTTTATCCTTAATAACACTTCTGTTCAAAAACCAGGCAGAGAAAACGGCAATGAAATTTTGTCATTTTCAGCACCTGTTAAAGGCGCAAAAATTGCCTTTACACTGCCATAACGTAGGTTTTGGTATTTAAGTACGAAAGTTTTCGGACTTTGTTTCCGACTTTATACCGATAGCCATTTCCTATCGACAGACAGCCAAAACCGCTATCTTCACTACCGATGAATTATTCAACTATCATTCCAAACAGAAGCGTGCAGACTGTGGTCGAATGCTTTTGGGTGGTGGATGGAGTTGAAACAGAACAACAAAAAATTATCCCGGATGGGTTTCCTGAAATCATATTTCATTTTGCCGATCCCTATCTGATCTTCGATTCGGATGGAAACAGCGAGATGCAGCAGCGGGTTTTAGTTTCGGGCCAACTGTCTAGACCCATCCGTTTGCAACCCTGCGGACGAAGCGATGTCTTCGGAATTAAATTTAAGCCCACAGGAATCTGGAAGTTACTGGGTCTTGATATGTCAACCGTGCGCGATGAAGTGGTCGGCCTGACAGACAATGAAAGCCTCGCTGCGCTACACGAAGAACTAAAACCACTAAGCTCGGAAGAACGCGTGCGATGCGTTGAGGATTTTATTCTGATGCGATTGAAATATTCTGAGCCTGACGAAACGGATGCGATGGTCTCAACGATCGAAAATCATAAAGGGAATGTTTCCATTGAAGAGTTGTGTCACGCACATCATGTAACACCGCGTACGCTTCAACGGATCTTTCAGCAGCAGATCGGGATCACAGCGAAACAATATGCGCGAATTGTTCGGTTTAAAACCGTCTATGCCCTATTGCAAAAACCTTCGTTGACGAAGTCGGATTCCATTTTCCTTAGCGGATACTTTGATCAGCCTCATTTTAACAAAGAGTTTCGCGAGTTTACAGAGGAGAATCCTGAGAAATGGTTTTCTGGCCCTAACTCGTTTTCAAATTTCTTTATGAATCGTTGATTGTCGTTTTTTTACAAGCACCGGTATCACGATGATTCTACTTTTCGAAAAAAAGCATATGAAAAACATTCTATCATCATTTGCGATTTGTATGGTGCTGTCGTCTGCAGCATTTGCGCAAAAGGAACAATTCGGCTGGCTCATCGGAACCTGGAAGCTTAGAGAAAAAAATATTGTCGAGTCATGGTCTGTTGATGAAGATGGAAAATCACTGAAGGGGGTGTCGATGAAAGTGAGCGGAAATGAAAGTACAATCCTGGAAGAGACGAAGTTGATTTCTAAAGAAGGTAAATTTTATTATGTAGCCGATGTCAGCGGGAAGCAAGGCGCAATAGATTTTTTGATTTCATCGTTTGACGCGTCAGGGTTTGTCTCCGAAAATCCTTCTCACGACTTTCCGAAGCTCATTCGCTATCGCTATGTGAAAAAAGACGACAAGGAGTTTATTGAAGCTGCGATCGAAGGAGATGGAAAAGTGATTCCTTATCATTTTGAAAAGGTCAGGTAAAATCACCCTCCATACGGCATTTTGAGCCGTCAATGGAACTTTTCCGGTGATTCCGTCATCAGAGGGTAAACCACAACCCGGTTTCTGCCGTAAATAAGGGGAATGAACAATTTTTTTTCAGTTTTTCAGAACGGATCGGTCAAGCCCGACAAAGACGATGACAATCGCCTTCTGAAAAAATTGCGTATTGCCCTGGTGTTCTGGTTTATCTCGTTTGTCATCACGATTATCTGGTTTACGCTCAGCCCCGTCTGCTAATGCAGCTTTACCGCAGAGTCGCAGAGGGCCGCAGAGTTTATTTTCTTTCTGCTCATTTTAGCGCTTTTAATTTATTAGTTCCTTTCGTTTCCGTGAAAAGGAACATTGTTCAATTAAAATTTCCTCAGCGGCCTCTGCGGCTCTGCGGTGAACGATGTATTTTTGCGCGATGACAATAGCCGGGAAGATCACCCTCAAGAAAGGAAAAGAAATTTCAATTCAACGTTTTCATCCCTGGATTTTCTCCGGGGCGATTCAGAAGATGGAGGGCGAGGTTGTTGACGGCTGTTGGGTTGAAGTCCAGGATTTTAAAGGAAAAACACTCGGCTTCGGTCATTATCAAAACGGCAGCATCGCGGTACGAATGCTCTCTTTTTCACCTGCCACACCTACGGAAACCTTCTGGGAAGATAAACTGCGAAAAGCTCTGCACGTTCGCCATGCCTCAGGATTGCCATCGGAAGTGACAAACGCTTTCAGGCTGACGCATGCCGAAGGTGATGGCGTTCCGGGTCTGGTGATCGACTATTATGATGGTGTTGTCATAGTTCAGGCGCACTCAGCGGGCATGCATAACGATCGTCATGAAATTGCATCGGCATTAAAGGTGGTTTTGCCCGATCTCAAAGCTGTCTATTATAAAAGTCAGGGAAGCTTGCCTGGAAAAGTGCGCGACAACAAAGAAGAATATTTGATCGGTCTCGGGGCGGTGCCGCACGTAGTTGTTGAGAACAAACAAAAATTTTTGATCGACTGGGAAGAGGGCCAGAAGACAGGTTTCTTTTTGGATCAGCGTGAGAATCGAAAATTACTTGGTGATTTTTCTCAGGGCAAAAACGTGCTCAACACCTTTTGCTATACGGGAGGATTTTCGGTGTACGCCCTCCATGCAGGAGCGAGACTCGTTCACTCGGTGGATGCCTCACAAAAAGCCATCGATCTCACGCGAAAAAATATTGAACTCAATGGGTTTAATCCCGAGACTCATGAATGCTTCGCTATCGACACGTTTGATTTTCTAAAAGACAAGCAGGACAAGTATGACGTGATCATCCTTGATCCGCCAGCTTTCGCGAAACATCGCGATGCACGCCACCAGGCGGTGCGCGGCTATCAGCGATTGAATGCTGAAACGATGAAAGTAATTCGTTCGGGCGGAATTCTCTTTACGTTCTCGTGTTCACAGGTAGTCGATCGCCAACTCTTCTACGACACCATTGTATCCGCTGCTATTCAGGCCGGCCGACAAATCAAGGTGCTTCACCATTTGTCGCAGCCCGCAGACCATCCTGTTTCAATTTTTCATCCCGAAGGTGAATACCTCAAGGGACTTGTTCTGTACGTGGAATAACACCCCGCCCCTAAATCCCCCAAGGGGGACTTGAATGCAGGATATTATCTCGCATGTGCTGACATCTCTATTCACTGGTATTAAAATGCAGTCAAGATGGAACTGAAGTTGCACCTGTTTAAATACACTTGCATTTAAGTCCCCTTTAGGGGATTTAGGGGTTAGGGTAATGCACTTCGTCCGTGCTCTTGTGACTAATCATTTGCCAAACTTTTTTCCGAAGGGCAAACACTCGGACGTAGTGGAGTGCGTATTTTGAGATCTTCTCTTTTCCCTGACGTTGCACGGAAAGCTTTCCAAAAATGATGGCGACATCACCATGCAGTTCGACTTTGGTCGAATCGTGAACCCGAGACAGAAATTTTTCTGTACCCATCTTTTCAATATTCGTGATCCAACTGTCTTTCGAGTCGATCAACCCAGTGGAGTGTGTGAAGACAAAGTCTTCGGCATAATGCTTTTTCAGAAATTGGATGTCCTTATCGACAACGGCCTGATCGATCTTGCGATTGAGCTCGTCCAGTTTTTTGTCAAGCTGAGCGAAAGAAGAGAGGGTGACGAGTAGAAGTAGCGTGGTGATGATGGATCTCATAGGGAGCGGTCCTGGTTATGCGTTTGAATTTAGTACAATGCTTCGAATAAATGGATCCGGACCGAACGCTTTTTAACCGCAAAGCCGCGAAGACGCAAGGGGCGCAATGGAATGCATACTTAAGTAGGCGATTAAATTTTTTGCGCTTGCAAAAAACTGTGTTCTCCAGCGCACCGTGAAGCCGCACGCACGATGATTCCAATTAAAGAGGTCTCCGTGCGCCTCTGTGTTTCCTCCGTCTCTCTGTGGTGGCCGTATTTTAACCGCAAAGCCGCAAGGAGGCGCAATGGAATGCATACTTAAGTGGGCGATTAAATTTTTTGCTTGCAAAAAAACTGTGCTCTCTAACGCGCTGTGAAGCCGCACGCACGATGATCTCGAATTAAATTACTCTGTGCCCCTCTGTGTTTCCTCTGTATCTCTGTGGTGGCGGTATTCGGTATTTAATTTCTCTCCGGTTTATACTTGGAATCACGGAAGATCTTTGCCGCGTTCGCTTCGGCCATTAATTCCGGCAATGTCACGTTTGGTTTTTCTTCCATGTAGGCATTGACAATCTGCCAGCCAACAAATTGCGCAATACGTCCGGGACATTCAGGACCGACATCTAACGTCTTGGGACGTTCACCTAAATACTTTTGCTTCACCATGTGGCTGGTAGAAAAGAGGACTTCATCTTGCACGAGACGCGCCCAGATCAAGTCTTGATTGCTGCGCGCCCCCCGGATTTCTTCGGGTGTGTACCAGATGAACGTGCTGTCAGGGACGCAAGGCAGCATATGTTTGGCGAAATAAAAAGACTTTCCGTAGGCGATCATATCCGCAAGCACTGTTTTGTCGGCATTATCACTTTTGTGAAAGCGGGGCGAAATTCCAAACAGCAACATACATGACGGAATGATATTCTCAGGATTATACTGACGCAACAGGTAATCGTAAACCTGCGGACGATATTTCCCTGTGGGCCCAAGGAAAGAATCAAGTCCGACAATGATAAGTGAATCCGAAACAAAAAGATCTGTATCAAGTCCGTTGATTACCGTTTCAACTCGTGGAGGTACAAAGTCGGGATAATAGTAACGTATATTGGTAAAGGCTTCATCGAATTGCCTCAACAGCTCACTGCGATCACCAAAAACTCTTTTTGTTTCCAACAATAGTGTATCGAACGAAGGATGCGTTATTCGTCTATACACATCATTAATGAAAACGGAATCATTGGGGTATTGCGTGCGTTTGAAAATGTAATCGCGATACATTGGCTTCCGTGTAAGAAACGAAACCAGTTCTGCCTTCGACTTGATCGCTACGACTGAATCTTCGTAATGGAGAAAATCAGTGGTGACTTTTTCTTTTGCCTCCGGAATGACAGCACATTTTTCTTCTTCGCTTTTGCCACAGGACCACAATAGAACGCCAAATCCAAGCGCTAGCAGGAGTTTTTTCACGTGTTTTTCTATGTTTGTTTTTTAAGGGAATCCCGATAGCTATCTTGACATGCCCATCAGAATCATCGCGTTGAATCTGCGTTCTTCTCATGGACATTTCATAACGCGAAAATAAGGGATTTCAACTACTTCGTATCAAACGTAACTTTATCAACAGGCGTACTTCTCGTCAGACGTAAACTTCTCACGGTTTCCCTGACGGTAATGTTTACGAGGTTATTCTGATCATCATGCGTTTCCGTGATGATGCTATTCTGAACCTGGATCGTCTTAAATTTTTTCACCTTGCTGACTTCAATATAAAATACGAACGCATCGTCTTCCCGTTCATGGCCGAGGTAATTGATGGTTTGTGGTTTGCCGTCAAGCGTAATTTTGAAATTCGATCGGATGTAATCGCCCGTCATCTCATCGATCGTCTTGCCGTTCTTCGGCTGGAGGAGGTCGAGGTCAGGCTGTTTTAGCTTGTTTTTAATAGATAACTCGAGGTCATCAATAAAGACGCGCATCATAATCTCCAGCGCTTTGTCCTTTTCATCAAATTCAATTTCCGTCACCGAAACGTGCATCGGGTGCAGAAAAAGAGAAAGAGCGGAGAACTGGATCACAGCCGCCAGTGTGTATATAAACTTCATAACATTAAACTCACTGCAAGTAAGCAAATTGGCAACCAAATTCTTTTTGCACAAATCACGGACCTGCCGATCAGCAAAAAAATTGACCGGTCTTCCTGCAATCCAAATATTAGCCTTATACTTGAAGCCCTTTAGCTATTCTATATGAGTCAATTCAGGATTTATTTCGATCTCGGGCGTGAACACATTTTGGACATTGCGAATGGTTACGATCACATCTTGTTCGTGGTGGCCTTATGTGTCCTGTATCAGCTGCGCGACTGGAAGCATGTGCTTGTCCTTGTCACTGCATTTACGGTCGGCCACTCCATCACGTTGGCCTTATCAACCTTCAATATCATTTCAGTAAACGTTGACTTGATCGAATTTCTGATTCCGGTAACGATCTTAATAACCGCTGTTTCAAATTTGTTCAAGCACGAGGATGCCATTCACGGCCGGTCGATGCAACTCAATTATTTCTATGCTGCGGTCTTTGGACTGATCCACGGAATGGGTTTTTCAAATTACCTCAAAAGCATTCTCGGCCGCGATAAGAGTATTGTATCCCAACTTTTCGCCTTTAACATCGGATTAGAGTTAGGCCAAATAATAATCGTTGTAATCTTGCTGGTTACTGGATTTATTTTGACAGATCTTTTTGGTGTAAGCCGCAGAGACTGGAAAATGGTAATCTCTTCCGCTGTCGCGGGAATAGCGCTGATTCTGATCAAGGACAAGATTTTTTGGTAGACTCATTAACTTTTAAAATACCTATGATTCGTTTTCTTTTTGTTTTTGCACTGGCCTTAAATGTTGCCTTTGCACAGGAAAAAAACTGGCAAGGCAAATTCGAGCAACTCGACCAGACCCTGCCGACTCCTAATGAATATCGAACTGGCTCGGGTGCACCCGGACCAAAATACTGGCAACAGCAGGCTGATTATGCCATCAGCATCGAGCTGAACGATGACAATCAAAGTATCACCGGTACCGAAACCATCACATATCACAATAATTCACCGGACGTGCTGGGTTATCTGTGGCTGCAACTTGATCAGAACATTTTGTCAGATGAAAACACACTCGGTGCGACCAATACCGGGAGCGTTGTAGACTCTGCAGCAGCGAAAACTTACGCAGCACGCCTTTCTGATTTCGATGCAGGATTCAAGATCAAAGCGGTAAAGGAGACAAGCGGCAAACCGCTTCAATACATTATCAATAACACCATGATGCGTGTGGATCTTCCACAACCACTAAAGTCTGGCGACAAAGTTTCTTTTAACATCGACTGGTCTTTTAACGTTGTAGACCGCAGCGTGTTCGGTCAGCGTAGTGGTCTGGAATATTTTCCTGAGGACAAAAATTACATCTACACCATCGCTCAGTTTTTCCCACGCATGTGTGTGTATGACGACTATGAAGGCTGGCAGAACAAACAATTCCTCGGAAGAGGTGAGTTTACGCTTCCATTCGGAGATTACAAAGTCAAGATTACGGTTCCTTCTGATCACATCATCGCAGCAACGGGTGTGTTGCAAAATCCCCAGGATGTGCTGACAAAAACCGAGATTGAACGTTTCCAAAAAGCAAAGACATCGTTTGACAAGCCGGTAATTATCGTTACCGAAGCCGAGGCAAAAGCAAAAGAAAAAACAAAGTCGAAGCAGAAGAAGACGTGGGAGTTTCACGCTACCAATGTTCGCGACTTTGCTTTTGCAAGTTCACGCAAATTCATCTGGGACGCTCAGGCTGTGAAAATTGGTGCGAATGCACCTCTTGCGATGTCATATTATCCGAAGGAAGGCAATCCACTCTGGGAAGCAGAATCAACAAAAGCTGTGAAAAACACGCTTGAAGTTTACTCGCGCATGACCATCGACTACCCGTACCCGGTTGCAATCTCTGTTCACACCGCGAGCATCGGTATGGAATATCCAATGATCTGCTTCAATTACGGTCGTCCGAAGCCTGACGGAACAATCCCGCCACAAACCAGAAAAGGAATGATTGGCGTGATCATCCACGAAGTAGGTCACAACTTCTTCCCGATGATCATCAATAATGATGAGCGCCAGACAACATGGATGGATGAAGGCATCAACAGCTTCGTAGAAAATCTGACCGAACGCGAAAGATATCCGGACATCGATTGGAGCAGTGATTCTCCAAAAGGGTTGGTGAAATACATGAAAGGCGATCCGCGGACCAAGCGACCACTCATGGTAAACCCTGAACAAGTAATTCAGCTCGGTCCTGAACAATACGCGAAAGCAGCAGCCGGCCTGGATATTCTCCGAGAGACGGTGATGGGCCGAGAGTTGTTCGACAAAGCTTTCAAAGAATACGCGCAGCGCTGGGCCTTCAAGCATCCGAAACCTGCTGATTTCTTCCGGACACTGGAAGATGCTTCTGCCGTAGACCTCGACTGGTTCTGGAGAGGATGGTTCTACACCACGGATGTGGTAGATCAGAGTATTGATGAAGTGAAGTGGTTCAAGCTGCGGGATGAGAAATCGAACATTGAAAACAAAAATGTAAAAGCACAAAAAGGTGATCTGGCCGCAGGCAATAACAAAGCGAATCCATTCAATGGTGCGCCCCAGGAATTTTCACTGATGAATACAGATGAAGCACTGTATGGCGAATTCAGAAGCCGTGTTGACGATAAAGCTGTCATGCAAAAGCTGAAAGGTAAAAACATTTACGAAGTCACGATGTCAAACAAGGGTGGTCTGATGATGCCGGTGATCATCGAATGGACGTACAAAGACGGCAGCAAGGAGATCGAACGCATCCCGGCTGAGATCTGGAGAATCAATGAAACAAAATTCAGCAAGGTTTTCGTGAAGGATAAGGAAGTAGCTAACGTGGTAGTTGACCCTAAGTTTGAAACCACTGATATAAATACTGATGACAATGTTTTCCCGAAAATGGAGAAGGAATCGAAGTTTGATGAGTTTAAAAAGAAATCGGACTAACCAGCAAAATCCGTCCATTGATTTTATGTAAATAATTTTTGGAGTGCCGTATTTTTACGGCACTTTTGTTTTTTGGGAATTATTCGAAAACCTATGAATATCGTAAAGCGAATTGTCGCCATTATCGTCATGGCGTTACTCACGTGGAATGCATTTGCGCAACAACCACAACAGGCATGGCAGGGAAAATTTGAACAGCTCGATCAAGCCCTTCCAACTCCTAACAGTTACAGAACCGGTTCGGGCGCTCCTGGCCCGGCATACTGGCAGCAGCGCGCTGACTACGTGATCAACGTAGAAGTGGACGACAACACACAAGTGCTGACCGGATCTGAAACCATTACGTACTACAACAACTCACCGGAGACCCTGCGTTACCTGTGGCTCCAACTTGATCAAAACATCTTTGCTGATGATAATCTTACTGACCAAACCAATACAGGTTCAGTTCGTGATTCGGTGCCAACTGCCTATCTCGGTTACGTTTCGGGAATCACCGTTTCTGATTATAAAGGCGGATATACGATCAAGTCGGTAAAGGATGCTTCCGGAAAGGCGCTTCCAACAACAATCAACAAAACGATGATGCGTGTCGATCTTCCCACACCGATGAAGACTGGAGATAAGTTCGTGTTCTCGATTGATTGGAGTTACACGGAGTACAATCGCCAGAACTTTGGCGGTCGTGGGGGATATGAGTACTTCCCTGAAGATGGCAATTACCTCTACACGTTTGCGCAGTGGTTCCCACGGATGTGTGTGTTTGACGACTATGAAGGCTGGCAGAACAAGCAGTTCTTCGGACTAGGCGAGTTTGCACTGACCTTTGGAAACTATCGCGTGAAAATTACCGTCCCTTCAGATCACATTGTGGGTGCAACAGGAACGATTCAAAATCCGCAGGAAGTGTTAACGAAGACCGAGCTTGAGCGTTACGAAAGAGCAAAGAAATCGTTTGACAAACCCGTGGTTATCGTCACCGAAGAAGAAGCCCGCAAGAAAGAAAAGACAAAATCTACCAAGAAGAGTACTTGGGAATTTTACGCGGAGAATGTTCGTGATTTCGCTTTCGCACACTCTCGCAAATTCATTTGGGACGCGCAGGCAGTGAAATTGAACGACAAAACACCAATAGCAATGTCGCTTTATCCAAAAGAAGGCAATCCGCTGTGGGGCAAAGAGTCAACCAAAGCTGTAAAGAATGCGCTTGAAGTTTATTCAAAACGCACGATCGATTATCCATATCCGGTTGCATACTCAGTACACACTGCGAATCAGGGAATGGAATACCCGATGATTTGCTTCAATGGCGGGAGACCAAACAAAGATGGAACATATTCTCAGCAAACCTTGATCGGAATGGTGCATGTGATCATTCATGAAGTAGGACACAACTTCTTCCCAATGATCATCAATTCGGATGAACGCCAGTGGACGTGGATGGATGAAGGCTTGAACTCATTTCTTGACAAAGAAACACTGCAGGAACGGTATCCTGAATTGAACTACATGCGCGGAACTCCCAAGACAATTGTGAGTTACATGAAGGGTGAAAAGAGTCAGATGCGTCCGTTGATGACTAGCTCTGATAACATTCGCACGATTGAATTTGGTAACAATGGATATTCGAAACCATCAGCTGCACTCACGCTGCTTCGTGAAACGGTAATGGGGCCGGAGATATTCGATAAAGCATTTAAAGAATATGCCGAGCGCTGGGCATTCAAGCATCCGAAACCTGCAGACTTCTTCCGCACCATGGAAGACGCATCCGCAGTAGACCTTGACTGGTTTTGGAGAGGATGGTTTTACACGACCGACCACGTTGATGTTGAATTGGCAGATGTAAAGTGGTTCAAGTTGAAAAACCAGAAACAGGATCCGGAAAAAAAGAAAGTAAAAACACAAAGTGGAGACCTCGCTGCCGGTAAATCCCAGAATGCAGCAACGGATTTCAGCAATGGCCCAGAGGAGTTTACCTTGGTAGATACACCAGAGCAATTGTATGGTGAATTCAAAAGTCGTGTGGATGATAATGCGGTTCGCCAGAAACTCGATGGTAAGAACATTTACCAATTGAAATTCAAAAATGTCGGTGGGCTTATTTCTCCAATTGTCGTTGAATGGACGTACAAAGACGGATCGAAAGAGCTCGAACGCATTCCTGCCGAGATCTGGAGAATCAACGAGAGTGAAGTGACGAAAGTGTTTGTGAAAGACAAAGAGGTTGTTAACATTGTCGTTGATCCAAATTCGGAGCTTGCAGATGTCGAGGCGAAGAACAATGTATTTCCAAAGCGCTCGACCGAATCACGCTTCGATCAGTTTAAAAAGACTAACTAGTAAACCAGACAGGTTTAAAATTCAGGCCACTCCGCATAAGAGTGGCTTTTTTATTTTAAATTCGTTGACCTTTAGTTTTGTATAAACCCCCTATGATCGAATGTAAGAATTGCGGGACAGCTTTTGAAGGAAAGTTTTGTCCGAATTGCTCGCAGAAAGCCGCGACACACCGTTTAACACTAGGACATTTTGTACACGAAACTACTCATGCGGTAACGCACACTGACAAGGGAATTCTGCTTCTGATAAAAGAAATGTTTGTGCGCCCTGGAATTGTAGCGCGCGAGTACGTTGAAGGAAAACGCAAGAAATACTTTAATCCGCTTACCTTTCTGCTCATCATGATAGCCATTCAAGTATTTGTCACGAAGCAGACAGACTTCTATGGCAAGTTCACCCGCCAGATGCAAAAGCTTTATGAGATGATTGAAAAATCAAATCCGAATGCAGCGAAAGGTAAAGAGAAGTTTACTAAACAGGTTGAGGAAGCCGACAAGCGCATGGCGTTTGCCAATGACAATAGCAAGATCATGAACTTTATTTTCATTCCATTTTTGTCATTGCTTACCTGGTTATTCTTTAAGAAATCCGGTTACAACTATGCTGAGAACCTGATACTGAACGTACTAATCGGTGGCCAAACAGTCGTACTCTTTTTCGTGATATGCATTATACCGGTGATGATTAAGACGAGCTTAGTCATCATCGTTTTGTATTTGTATCTTATCGTTTTACTGATTTATGGCCTGATTGCATACCGTCAATTCTTCCAGCAAAAGTGGCGCTGGGTTATTTTGAAAGGTCTCACGCTTCAGATCATCTATTTTGTCGTCCTCAGTACAGCATCTGATTATATCTTAAAATTCTTCCTATAACATTCAGACAATGAAAAAAGTATTCTTCCTATTGGTTCTGCTCCCGTTGCTGTCAAACGCACAGCAAGGAGAATGGCAGGGTAAATTTGAACAGCTCGATCAGCTCCTTCCGACACCGAACGAATATCGCACGGGATCCGGCACTCCGGGATCAAAGTACTGGCAGCAGCGTGCTGACTATACGATCGATGCTGAAATCGATGAAGCAACTAACGTACTGAAGGGGAAAGAGTCAATTGTGTACCACAACAATTCGCCTGAAAACCTGAAGTTCTTGTGGCTTCAATTGGATCAGAACGTCAATAAAAAGGAAAGCGAGGATTTTGGAAGTTTCTTCGGACCCGTGCGTGATTCATTGTCAACACTTCACATGCAATATCTTACGCGACCAATCGAGTTTCCAGCCGGGTACACGATCGTGTCTGTAAAGGATGGCAGCGGAAAAGATCTTCCCATTACGATCAATCAAACAATGATGCGGGTTGACCTTCCAACGCCATTAAAGTCCGGAGAGAAGTATACGATGAACATTGTGTGGTCATATCCAATAACCGATCGCTCGAATTTTTTGCTTTCCCGTGAAGGCTATGAATATTTCCCAGAAGACAAGAATACCGTGTACCTGATCGCGCACTGGTTCCCGCGCATGTGTGTGTTTGATGATTATGAAGGCTGGCAGAACAAACAGTTCCAACGTCTCGGAGAGTTTGCACTCGAGTTCGGTGACTACAAAGTAAACATTACCGTGCCAGCCGATCACATTGTTTCCTCAACAGGTCTGCTGCAAAATGCAAAAGACGTTTTAACGAGCAAAGAATTCGAACGCTACGAAAAAGGCAAGACCTCATTTGACAAACCAATATTCGTTGTTACACCCGAAGAAGCGGTAGCAAAAGAAAAAACAAAATCAACGGCTAAGAAAACCTGGACTTTCCACGCGGAAAACGTAAGAGACTTTGCATTCGCAAGCTCACGGAAGTTTATCTGGGACATGCAAGCCGTGAAATTACCAACGAACACCGTTCTTGCGATGTCCTTCTATCCGAAGGAGGGACAACCCGTGTGGCAAGAGGAATCGACTCTCGCTGTAAAGAATGCACTCGAAGTTTATTCTAAGTATACGTTCGATTATCCATATCCAACGGCTAACTCTGTCAACACATCGAATATTGGTATGGAGTTTCCGATGATCAGCTTCAATGGCGGTCGTCCGGATAAGAATGGCAAGATGAGCGATGCAGCGAAAGCGGGAATGATCCAGGTGATCGTTCACGAAGTGGGTCACAACTGGTTTCCCATGATTGTGAGCTCCGATGAAAGACAATGGATGTGGATGGATGAAGGATTGAATACATTCCTTCACACGCGTACCGAGATGGAACGTTATCCAAAATCAAATCCTACGCGCCCGAAGAGTATCGTTCCCTACATGAAAGGAGACAAGGCTACGATGCGGCCTGTAATGGTAACATCGGATAACGAACGACTAACTGCTTTTGGAAATAACTACTACGAAAAGCCTACTGTGGCGCTCACCATCCTTCGCGAGACGGTAATGGGTAAAGAATTGTTCGATAAGGCTTTTAAAGAATACGCCAACACCTGGAAGTACAAGCATCCAAAACCAGCTGATTTATTTAGATTATTAGAAGAAGCTTCCGCAACCGACCTCGACTGGTTCTGGCGAGGATGGTTCTTCTCTACTGACAACGTTGATATGTCCGTGGAAGAAGTAAAATGGTTCAAACTGAAATCGCAGCAATCCGATCCGGAGAATAAAAATAAGACAGTGAAGTCTGGTGATTTGTCTGCAGCTGGAAAGTCTACTTCTGATTTTTCCTCCGGTCCGCAGGAGTTCATATTGATGGACACGCCTGAGCAATTATACGGTGAATTCAAGAGCCGTGTAGACGACAACGCAGTGCGTCAGAAACTTCAGGGAAAGAACATCTATGAAGTGAAATTTAAAAATCGCGGAGGCCTGGTGATGCCGCTGATCATCGAGTGGACCTATAAAGATGGCTCAAAAGAACGCGAGGTGATTCCAGCCGAAATCTGGAGAATAAATGAAGAGGAGATCACCAAGGTTTTTGTAAAAGATAAAGAAGTTGTAAACATGGTGCTCGATCCTCAGAATGATCTTGCCGATGTTGACGAGTCAAACAACATGTTTCCAAAGACGGCTGCGCAATCACAATTCGACAGTTTTAAAAAGAAAAACTAGCTAGAGCTAAGAACCAAATTCCAAATTCCAAGAACCAAACTCCAAAAGAAAAAAAACAGAGGATGATGTTACACTTGTTGATGAACGGAACTGCGGATTGGGAACCTTAACTTGAAGTTGGAT
>DASWTM010000166.1:0-13964 GCA_036402115.1 Chryseosolibacter sp. | reverse complement strand
CCTTCTAACCTTGTCTCAGGAATGGGAACGTCTCATGGACGAAAACAAAGAACTCCGTATCAAGCTTGAAACAACCGAGCGGGAAGTATCCAAACTTCGCGAAGTAGAGAGCTCATTGTTCAAGACGTTGAAAACCGCTGAAGATACCGGTGCGAGTGTAATCGATCAGGCCAAAAAGGCGGCAGACCTTCACCTGAGAGAATCGCAGCTCAAGGCGGACGCGATGCTGAACGAAGCAAAGTCAAAAGCAAAAGATACGATCGAAGAATCCGAGACTCGTGCTAAGCAAATTGTTGCGGACATGGAAGACCGGTTGAAGTCGCTCGTTGATCAATACAAAAAATTAGATACCTCACGCGAGGACCTTTTGGGTGACCTCAAGCGCATGGCATCCGACCTCATGGATCGCGTTGAACGGATGCGTCAGTCCTCGAAGGAGTTTGATGCTGACAAACACTTAGCTGCCGTCAAGCGCGAAACAAAAAAGCTGATCTTCCCAAACTACGAGAGCGAACGTCCGATGCGTGAGGAACCCAAAGTGATGAGGGACGAACCTAAGATCGTTCGCGAAGAACCTAAGGATGAGGTCGAAGAGAAAGAAGAAATTGTAATGGAAGAGCTTACCCCTCAACCTGAGCCTGTCCCCCTTCGCAAGCCCCAGAAGTCTTTCTTTGATGAAATCAATTAAGGGTGCAATTTTAGATTTAGGATTTAACGCATGTCAAGTGATTTCTACATTCGGTTGTACGATGGGGGCGCAACTTTACACTCCCCCAAAAATCTTAAATCTTAAATCTTAAATTTTAAATCTTCCCAATGATCGGTCGTGTAGCACTTGAAGGACTCGAGTTTCATGCATTTCCTGGCGTTTATCCGCACGAGCGGAATTCAGGCAACTGGTTTGAAGTAGACATCGCTGTTGAAACCGACTTCACGGAAGGTGCCGCCAACGATGAACTTGCAGGTACAGTAAACTACGAGACACTTTTCGCCATTGTGAAAGCCGAGATGGAAGAACCTTCGAAGCTCCTGGAAACCGTTGCTGAAAAGATTGTGAAGGATGTACTGGAACAGCTTCCGGCAGCGCAGTCTGTTGAATTAAAAATTTCTAAGATAAATCCACCGATAGGAGGGAAGTGCAGGAAGGCGAGCATATCTATAGTGAAGAGGCGTGCTTGATTGGTTGAAAAGCACCAATGATCAATCCCGATAGCTATCGGGATCAAATCTCAAACAGAGTCGCACTGGAAGTGACTATTGACCTTGCGAAAAATATCAAAAACCAATCCCGATAGCTATCGGGACAAAAATCAAATAGGGCACACGTGAGGGGAACTGACGGCTTCGATTTTACATCTTTCTTAAATCGCCAATCGAAGCCATTCTTACAATAAACACGTCACCCTTTTGCGATTTGGTCACGATAGTTATCGGGATTGATTTTTGGAGCTTGAATGAGCCGGACTCTTCAGTCAAAGCTAACTCGGCCTTTAACACCAAAGACATCCGCTGGCCTACACCTGTTTGGGATTTGGTCCCGATAGCTATCGGGATTGATTTTTGGTGCTTTGAATCAGCCGAAGTCTCTACGCAAAGTCTGAAATTCCCTTTAACGCTATCCATTTTCAGTTTCCCTAAACAAAAACCCTCTTCCTTCTTCACCATCATAAAAGTCGACCTGCTTGCCGATGATAAACATTGTGTGTTTTTTATCAACGTAAACCGGAATGTCGGAAATCATGTAGGACATGTCGGATTCTTTTTTCCTGTCGAAGCCGATGATGAGCGACACACCGCAGCCTCCGCCTTTGACGCCCACGCGCAACCCGTAGTCCGAAGGGATGTTTTTTGTCTCCATGATCTTTCTGATCTCGGAAACAGCCCGGGTTGAGATGGTAACGGGGTGGATGTTGTCGAACATGTTTCTAGATTTGTGACGCAAAATTATCTAAATTTCAAACACAATTCCGCTTAAATAAATTCTATGGATGTTCTGATTGAATTTGGTAAAATTCTTATCCCGGCTTCGGTTGTTCTTTACGCTGCGTATCTAATGGTAAGGTCATTCGCTCAAAAAGAGATTGAGCTGAAACGACTTGAAGTGCGCGGCAAGGCAATTGAGACAGTGCTTCCTAACCGCCTGCACGCCTATGAACGAATGACACTTTTCCTCGAGCGGATGTCGCCTCAGAATTTATTGGTTCGTCTGAATGTTGGTGCCATGCCCGCGCGCGAATTTCATCAGCAACTTCTTGCGGAGGTTCGCAACGAATACAATCATAATGTGTCGCAGCAGGTTTATATAAGTGAGGAAGTGTGGGAACAAATTAAGAGCGCGAAGGAAGATCTGATCGTAACGATCAACGATGCGGCCATGGAAGTAGCGCCCGAGGCTACCAGTCTTGATTTGTCGAAGAAGATATTTGAAAAGACTTTGATGAAACCTTCCGATCCGCTGGCTCATGCGTTGTCTGAGCTGAAGAAGGAAATTCAGCGCGCATTTTGATGGGCACGGTGCTTGTAGTTATATCCGTATTATGATAAAAAACGCGTTTTTCGACATCGCCTTGAGCAAAGCGGCAAAATTGGCAGGCAAACCCGGCCGGTTGTTAGTGCTTTTTTCAAAACTTGCCATGAAGCTTCGCACCGTAAACTGGAACGAAGTAAAGAAGGATGACGTGAAGGATAAATTTTTTGTGCTGGGACGACTTATCAAAGCCTATGCGCAAGGCCAGTATAAAGCTGTTCCCTGGAAGACGTTGCTGATCATCGTTGCTGCCGTTATTTATTTCGTCAATCCACTTGACTTCGTTCCGGACCTTATTCCGATTGCGGGGCTTGCCGATGACTTTGCTGTTTTGCTTTGGGTGTACAATGCGGTGAGCGGTGAAGTGGATAAATTTCTTTCCTGGGAACGTTCACAACTGCCATCATGAAGACAGCCCTTCTTGCCGGTAGCACCGGATTAATCGGAAGACAATTGCTGCAATTATTATTGAACAATCCGCGCTACACGGTCGTGAAAGCGCTTACCCGTACGAAGCTCGATATCACACATCCTAAACTTGTTGAGATAAAAGTTGATTATGCGAGACTCGAGGATGTGAAATTGCAACTGCAGGCAGATGATGTGTATTGTTGCCTCGGCACAACAATGACGAAAGCAAAGACGAAGCAGAAATTCCGGGAGATTGATTTCGAGTATCCGCTTGCGTTGGCAAGAATTACGAAAGAGCTGGGAGCAAAACAATTTCTGTTAGTCTCAGCGTTGGGTGCGGATAAGCGTTCATCGGTGTATTACAATCAGGTTAAGGGTGAGCTCGAAGATGCAGTAAACAAGATCGACTTTGATGCCATCCATGTTTTCAGGCCTTCGTTGTTGCTGGGACTTCGTGAAGAAAAGCGTGCAGGTGAAGATGCCGCAAAAATAGTTTATAAAATTTTCTGGTTCCTGATACCGGACAAGTATAAAGCGATTGAAGCGATCAAAGTGGCGCAGGCCATGGAGTACTATGCGCAACGCGATCAGAAAGGAAAGTTTACGCACGAGTCTCGTGAGATGCAAAATCTTCCAGCCGGCAATCTTTCATTACCTCAATAAAAAAAATCTTTTTAAGTTGTGTTATGATTGCTGTAATACAACGTGTTTCATCTGCCAGTGTTGAAGTCGATAAGAAATTATGCGCGAGCATCGACAAGGGGCTTTTGGTTCTGCTTGGTATCGAAGATGCCGACACGCAGCAAGACATCGACTGGCTTGCCGCGAAAGTGGTGAACCTGCGCATATTCAACGATGGAGATGGCGTGATGAATGTCAGCGTTAAAGAGAGCGGTGGGGATATCATTGTGGTGAGTCAGTTTACCTTGCAGGCCAGCACGAAAAAGGGAAATCGGCCATCCTACATTAAAGCTTCGAAACCGGACATTGCCGTTCCTATGTACGAGAAGTTCAAAGCTGCCGTGACGAAGGAACTAAACAAAGCAGTGCAGTCCGGTATATTCGGTGCCGATATGAAAGTGAGTTTGCTGAATGACGGTCCCGTGACGATCGTGATTGACACGAAGAATCGCGTTTAGTTGGTGGTTGCAAATTAATCATGTGGGCTTTAGCCCCTGCGAGCCAGTAACCCACGGCTTAAGCCGGGGTTACCCTCCATCGATGATCTGCAAGAGCACTCCTCCATTTATCGCGCAAGAGATAGCGGCTTAAGCCGCAAGTCGGTTTATGCTAGCAAGATGGCATTTAGTAACAATGTTTATTTATACATTCTAAAATGAAAAAACATATTTTCTTCGCTCTGATTTTTATAACTGCTACCACGCACGCGCAATACAAGTACGGCCTGAAGCCCATGACATACCCGGAGTATCTCGTGGCAGTGAAGGCAGCGCCTCAAAAGGAACTGGTCGACCTCGAAAACTTTGTTCCCGGCATTGTGCTTGATATCCGCTATGCTACAACAAACAACTTCACCGGCACGCAGATCTACAACCTGGCGAAAGCGTATGCGCGGAAACCGGTAGCAGAGGCGTTACTCAAAGTTCAAAATGAGTTGAAACAAAAGGGTTTTGGAATAAAAATGTTCGATGGCTACCGCCCCTATAAGGCAACGGTCAAGTTCTACGAAGTATATAAGGATACTACATATGTTGCATCTCCTTATCGCGGATCCCGACACAATCGCGGCTGTGCGCTTGACCTGACAATCATCGATCTTAAAACTGGTGAAGAACTGAAGATGCCAACGGAGTACGACTCATTCAAAAAGGATGCTTGGCCGAGAACACCCGTGGCTGACCCTGTCATCCGAGCGAATCGCAAAATGCTGATCGATGTAATGGAGAGCAATGGATTTAAGGTGAATGGTTCCGAGTGGTGGCATTTCGATTTCATCGGATGGAAGAATTATGAAGTGATGGATATTGATTTTGAGGAACTGGAAAAATCCAAGTAGCGCATGACAATCAACGATGCACAGCAACAAGTCGATCAATGGATCAAGATACACGGTGTTCGCTACTTCAGTGAACTAACGAACATGGCGATCCTTACGGAAGAAGTTGGAGAGGTCGCACGAATTATTGCAAGGCGATATGGTGAGCAGTCGGAGAAGGAGAGTGATAAGACTAAAGACCTTGGCGATGAAATGGCGGACGTATTGTGGGTTTTGATTTGTCTTGCGAATCAGACCGGAGTTAATCTGACGGAGGCGTTTCAGAAAAATCTGGAGCAGAAAACGTTGAGAGATAAGGATCGGCACCGGAATAATCCGAAGCTGCAGTGAAAGTGCGGGGGCGGTTATTGAGTGCACTGCTTGTTCAAAGGGAATTTTACCGCAAAGGGCGCAACGGATTTTGCCGGTCTCGTAGGTTGTGCTTGGAAATTCGACTTGCAGTTACGCTGAAGGCGTGCCCCAGACTAAGGACGCAACGTTGTGCGTAGTCGCGCTGGCGCTTGGATGAGCCTGCGAATTTATCAGATAGAAGTTCAGATAAGTTTTTTCCAAGCGTTAGCTCGACTACACCACATTGCGAACTCAAGTCTAAGGTACGCACTTTGAGTCCGCTAAAACCAATGACGAAGTGCACGCGATGGGGCAGATTAGATAAGCGTTGCGGCTTTGCGGTAAAGTTTGCATTTAGAATATGTGTGCGTTTCGGCACAAGTGTAATAATGTTGCTGTACTTTTTTTGATTCTCGCGGATCAAAAGTATTTTTAAGGAACCCAAACCTTACTCGCTCCATGGCTGAACAGCAATCGCGCTATCTTGCCCTCGATGTTTTCCGAGGCATGACTATCTGCTTCATGATCATTGTAAACTCTCCCGGAAGCTGGGACATTGCTTATGGTCCGTTACTGCACGCTCCGTGGCATGGGTTTACGCCAACGGATCTTGTCTTTCCGTCATTCCTCTTTGCAGTTGGTAATGCGATGGCATTTGTCATGTACAAGTTCGACAATCAGCCGAACAGCGTCTTCTGGAAGAAAACATTGAAGCGAACCTTCTTGATTTTTTTGTTTGGCTACCTCATGTATTGGTTTCCGTTCTTCAAAGAAGCTGAAGGTGGTGGTTTGAACTTTAGCGAGATAAGACCGTGGGCGACCACCCGTATCCCTGGCGTACTGCAGCGAATTGCTTTGTGTTATTTTTTCGCATCAGTCATCTTGCATTTCGGTTCGAAGACCTTTGCGCTTTGGTTTAGCGCATTCGCGTTGATTGGTTACTGGATTATCTCATACGCTTTTGGTGACTATACCCTGGCTGGTAACGCAGGATTAAAACTCGATCTGTTTCTCCTTGGGGAAGGTCATCTTTATCGCGGTGAAGGCGTTGCATTTGATCCGGAAGGATTGTTAAGCACGTTACCCGCAATTGTCAATGTCATCGCTGGATATTTTGCTGGCGATTTCATTCGCAGAATGGGAAACAGTTATGAAACCATTGCCAAGCTCATGATCGCAGGAGCAGTGTTGATTCTGGTGGCGTTGACATGGGACATGGCATTTCCCATCAATAAAAAGCTATGGACAAGTTCTTTTGTGCTACTGACAGTAGGACTCGATCTGTTGATCCTTCCAGTTCTTATTTACATCATTGAAATCTATCATTCGCAGAAATGGACCTACTTCTTCGTTGTGTTTGGTAGAAATCCGTTGTTCATTTATCTCTTGTCAGAAGTGTTGTTGATCTCACTCTACATTATCCCGGTAGGTGACAAGCGTGTGCCGCAATGGTTGAATGACGATGTGTTTGGCAGTTTTGCAAGCCCGGTCAATGCGTCATTTTTGTTTGCTTTCTTTTTTATGCTTACCAACTGGGTTGTCGGATATATTCTAGACAAAAAGAAAATTTACATTAAGGTGTGATGGCAGGAACAAGTTCCTCCATCTTCGTATAGAAGAATCCCGATGACAATTTTGGAACATCTGATGAGATAATCTCTCCGTTCTTTCCTACAAGAATTAATCGTGGGATGTACATCTGTCCACCGTCATAAATTTTCTTTTGGATCGATTGAATTATTTTTTTCTCTGCACGAATGTGGAATCCGCTTAGGGTAAAGTAATCGATTACCTCTTTCCATTCTTTTAGCTTATTCACTTTATCAAGGCTGATGTAGACGGGCTGAATATTTTTTGAGCGCAGGTAATGGTAATACGCGTCATCGTATTTGGAGAATTCATACTTACATGGCCCGCACCATGATGCCCACAGGTCAATCAGAATCGTTTTTCCTGCGAACGTTTTGATAAAATCATCGAGGCTTAGGTTGGCCAGCGAATCATGTAAGTACTCGACTTGCTTAGTCAGCTTAAATTTAGGTTTTGCCGCAAGCCGCTGCCTAGGAAAAAAAATGGAGTCGTTTAAAGCCGGGTTGACATCGAGCGACTGAATTACAAACTCATTGATGAGCAAGCCATTCAGGTATTGAACATTTCGCATCGGGAAATAAAGATCTCCGTGTCGCTCGTACTTCTCAAGTATAATAAAATTCCCTTTTATGTTTTCAGCCCGGCATGCTACGAGGCGATTCGAGGACTTGTCGAAGTAATAAGTTCTGTTGATCGGTGAATCTTTTTTACTGAGTCTGGATTGAACCGCATACACAGGGTTTTCATTGATGGTTGTATCTGCTACTTTTTTCAACCTACGTTTATCAAACGCAAAGAGAAGCTCGTGAGCCAAAGAGAGCTGCACGTTGTGTTTACCGTGTGGCCTTTCGACTTTGTTTAGGAACGGCTCATAGAAGATCACGGTCACACCCGACTTTGGATTATTGAATAATTCGGAAACCAGGCGTTCGCTCTTCCAGGAAGCCGTGTAGGAGGAATGCGGTGCCCGAGTAGAATTAACGATTTGAGTGGTGTCTCGTTTCGGCCAATGCTGAATGTTCAGGCTACGAACAGATGAGCTATTGAATTTCCTCAGCGCTTCGACTCCGCCAATCGAAGTAAAATAATTTTCAAGGATGCGCTCGGCTGTCTGGCCGCAAGTCGTGACCGAAATAATGGAGCAGAGGGTAACTAATAGACTTCGCATGGCAGGGTTGTAAGCTACCCAAAGTTACGAATCTACTTTGTTAACTCAATTTGCGCAGAATGTTATCACGAAGAATCGGTACAACTCCGTACGTGTCTTCCGTTAGACAAAAGGCAATGTCTTTGTGGATGTTCAGTTTTGCAAGTCGCTTTACGTGGCTTGAGTTGCTAAGGAATTTGACCATGTCGCCCTTCGCCACGTTGTAGAGCGCTTGTGCTGCCACGGGAGCATCACATGCAGGCAGCACGTCATTCTTCAGTTTTTCCACAAGCGCCCCTGCGAAGAGTGTGTCTTCAAGATTGAATTTTCCTTTCCAACCGGCACACACAACAAGGATATTTTGCGGTAGTGTTTTCAGGTGATTTGCAACAGCTGACAGATTGAGAAAGGATCCGATAACAATTTCACTAGCGCCAAGAGACTTCGCAATGGCTTGTGTACCGTTGGTTGTCGTGAAAGCAATCTTAGCACCTTTTAATTTTGGTTCCTGGTATTCAAATGGTGAGTTGCCTAAATCAAAGCCGTCAACTTTCTTTCCGTCACGTTCGCCTGCTGTATAGAATCCCTTTGCCTTCATCGCAAGGCAATCTTCGAGTTTCGCAAAGGGAGCGATTGCGTCAATGCCATGGGCAAATGCGGTTGTCATGCAGGATGTTGCGCGTAGAATGTCAACAACAACTACTGCGTGATCAACGACAGGATATAAGTGCATCATGTCGGGAGAAAGGCAAACATCAATTGTTCTCATGGCGTTTGTCGCTAGGCTATACAAATAGATCCTTCAAGGTATGTTCTGGCTTCACCGGAAATCAAGACGCGATCACCGGCATCCTCACACCAGAGCCTGCCTCCGCGTTTTGAAACCTGAAGCGCAAGTAATTCTTTCTTTCCTGTTTTATTCGACCAAAGTGGTATCAGGGAGCAATGCGCTGAACCGGTAACCGGATCTTCAAAGATAGTTGCCTGAGGCGTGAAGAATCTTGAAACAAAATCGACCTCGTTTCCTTTAGCGGTGATGATGATTCCACCCGGGTCAAGGTTTATCCGATTAAGGATCGACTCGTTTGGCGTGAAATTTCTAATCACATCTTCATTCTCGTACACCACGATGTAGTCGCGTGATTTCCAAACTTCGAGCGGATTTCGACCAAGTCCCTCCAAAATTACTTCGGGAAGCTCGGCTTTCATAGGCATGCGCGAAGGGAAATCAAGCACAATGCGACTTCCGTTCCGCTTGACTACCAGTTCACCACTATTCGAGTGAAAAGTGATTTCTGGTTGGATAAAATTCAGATGCTGAAAGAGAACATGTGCTGAAGCAAGCGTTGCGTGGCCGCACAGATCCATTTCTATATCCGGTGTAAACCACTTCAGATCAAAATGACCAGCTTTTTCGAGTGGAACAAAAAACGCAGTCTCGGGCAGGTAGTTCTCGGTAGCTATTTTTTGTAAGACGTCTTTCGGCAACCATTTTTCCAAGACACATACTCCAGCGGGATTACCGTGGAACAGTGTGTCAGTAAATGCATCTACCTGGTAGAGTTTTACTGGCGAGATCATCGTTAACCAATCAAGGGAAGTTTAGCAACCTGCGCTTTCAGACTTTTTCCGCGCACGTCAATAAAGATCTCAGTGCCTACTGCTCCGTTCTCGGCAGTCACATACCCAAGACCAATGCCGACACTCATCATCGGAGACATGGTTCCGGACGTAACTTTACCAATCACGTTCCCGCTGGCATCTTTAATCTGGTAGTCATGGCGCGGAATTCCTTTGTCGATCATCTTGAATCCGACAAGCTTCCTCTTTACGCCTTCTTCTTTCTGCTTTTTGAGGTTTGCAGAATTCGTAAAGTCTTTCGTGAACTTTGTGATCCATCCGAGTCCTCCTTCGAGTGGAGAGGTTGTATCGTCAATGTCATTCCCGTAAAGGCAAAAGCCCATCTCTAGCCTGAGTGTATCGCGTGCACCAAGTCCGATGGGTTTGATGTTTACATCTTTCCCGGCATCGAAAATTGCATTCCAGGTTTTTTCAGCGAATTGCTTGTGAACATAGATTTCAAATCCACCGGCTCCGGTGTATCCTGTATTCGACATGATCACGTTTGGTACGCCAGCAAAGTCACCAATGGCAAAATGATAGTACTTGATCGACTTCAAATCGGTCTTCGTCAGTTTTTGAAGGACGTCAGCCGCCTTTGGTCCCTGCACGGCAAACAAACAGATGTCGTCAGAAATGTTTTTCATTTCCGCACCCTTCGTATTGAATTTACTAATCCAGTTCCAGTCTTTTTCAATGTTGGATGCGTTGACTACAACGAGGTAGTCATTGTCCTTGATTTTGTAAACGATCAGGTCGTCAACGATTCCACCGTTTTCGTTTGGCAGGCATGAGTATTGTGCCTGACCATCAATCAGTTTAGACGCATCGTTTGAGGTGACACGCTGGATCAGATCGAGAGCATTTGGACCTTTGATCGTGAACTCCCCCATATGTGACACGTCAAAAACGCCAACACCGTTTCTTACGGTCATGTGTTCTTCGATGTCAGACGAATACCGGACGGGCATATTAAATCCCACAAAAGGAACCATTTTTCCGCCAAGTTTTACATGTACATCGTTGAGGGGAATCAGTTTTACTTCCATAATGCCATTTTGATGGGCACAAAGGTAAAAGATTTCAAGAAGTAAAAAACTGGCCGGAACAATCCATAGCCGGGATCTGACAGGGTGCCTATCTGAGATTGGTTCTTATGCAAAGAGGGTCGTGGTGTAACGGAGTTGTTCCAACCTTATTTAAAATAGGCGGAATGAGAACAGAAAGTTCAAGTGTGACATTTCAACTTTTAAATCCGTAATGTTAGACCAACCGCTTGGCTTGGCAAACCGTGCCTCGAAAGAAGCTCGTTGGTAGGTCAGGCCTAATGATGCCCATGAGCCGACCTGTGACTTTCGGGAAGGTACATCGGTTCGCGTTATTTCATACGGGCCTGTGGCGTCATGCCTTGTTTTTTTATCGATAGTAAAGACATCATGTTGAACACTTTTTGCAACGCTCAGCCCTGCGGAAATGAAAGGCCTTACCTTGGAATGCAATACATGATAGCGTCCCCCGGCCATCACGTTGATGTTCTTGAAGTGATAGTTTGTTTCAAAATCTGTGCGATAAGCGCTATTTGAAATTTTGTGATTAGTAGAAAGCTCGTACTGTTGAAATAGTACTTCCGTATAGATTCCAAACTTCTCACGGTTCCGGGGCAATGCTAAAAACATGCTAACCCCGAATGAAGGAGCAGTAACATTTGCTCTCTTGGCATCTAGATAAACTAGACTAGCAATCCCCGTGGTAGTCGTTTGACTAGTTTGTGTGAAGCCTGCAACTAATCCAAGCTGAGCCGTCAGTTTCTTGCTGGAGTTTTTCGCTGAAGGGCGCGGCATCGCCTTGCATTTATAATAGTCAAGAAACACTTTTTTAATCGCTTTCTCTGTATATGGCAACTTCTGCAACGCAGGCACCATGGATTTGCAATCCGCGAACAGATTTATCAGTTGGAATTTATATTTTTCCTGACGTCTCAAAAGCAAAATATCACCGCTCTTCCTGTACTCATCGCTTAGTGTCTGATTTAAGACACTTACATCCGTGTCCGTTGCGTTTTTTGCTCGGAGCAGACGTGATGGATAAAGCAGTTCCGTTACTTCACCATCTTGTTCATAGAAAAAATGATTTTTGAAATCATAGTAATACAGAAGTTTCAGCTCACCATTGAGGAGCACACGCAGAAACACACTTTCATGTGCGGACATCAGGTGGCTTTCTTCGGTGACATGTTCCGGTTGGACAGGGGATTTATCTATTGTCATTGCCACGGCAAAAAAATCCTCATCACTTTCCTCAAGTCGGAACCATTTTATTTCCGCTGGTGTGTATGTGGTGGTGATGCCTGAGGCAGATCGAAACTCTATCGACTTAGGATTAATTTTCCAATCACGGTTGTTGATGCTTCCCCTGACAGTGTCACCACTAATTAGTACCAGGTAACCTTTTTCAAAACTTTTTTGCGCTTTGCACGCGTTGTAAAATAGGGAGAGGATAGCAATCAGGATTGCAAGAGAGGTTTTCATAGGGGGTCTAAATCTGAAGTCTATTGCTTTTGGGCCTGTTCCAATGCGTTGAGCATATTTTCACGGACTTTTTGTACGCGTTTCATCTCGTTTTCAAGATAGGCTTTTGCTTTTTCTTCTCCAACGCTATCCGGCAGCGGTCGGAATTCCCTCATCCATACCATCATGCCTTCGTTGGCAGAGTCGAGTTTCGCATACATTGCGTCAAGCTTCACCCGCTCTGTCTTTGGAAGGTTAGGATTCTTTTCAATTTTTTCTCGGATAGCCACTTTAAGCTTATGGATGTCATTCATCTTTGGCATCACTTCGTCATGAATTTTCATCACTTCGTTATACAACTTTTCGTTCGGACTTGTTTCCGTTGCGTCCTGTGCATGCGCGTTGTGGCCATCATGCGAGTGATCTTCTGCCTTGTTGTTACAGGAAGACATAGCAAGTACTGAAGCGATGGAGCAAATGATGGCAATGCGTTTCATAATTTGAAATTTGCCAAAGGTACGCGCAAAAAATGTAACACAAAAAAAGCGGGCCTTCTTCTGAACGCCCGCAATTATTAATTCACTAACCTAGTGTCTATTTTGTAACGAGGGCTGGCATTTGAGCGGCCAAGGCCACGAGATCCTCGTCTTCAACCTGTTTTTTCTCGTCTGCAACGATCAAAAATTGTTCATAAAAGATGTCCAGCTCCGCTTTACCAGGCTGGAAGCCAAGCAATTCGAGTCTGTGTTTGAGCGCAGCACGGCCACTTCTAGCAGTAAGTACGATGGATGAACAAGGAACGCCAACATCATCCGGATTGATAATCTCGTAGTTTTCTGAATTTTTCAGGAAGCCGTCCTGGTGGATTCCAGAGGAATGGGCAAATGCATTAGCTCCAACGATGGCTTTATTCGGCTGTACCGGCATTCTCATCATTTCGGAAATGAGTTTGCTGATACCGTAAATTCGTTCTGACTTGATGTTTGTGTGAAGATTGAGATCCTTATGCGTCTTAAGGATCATCGCTACTTCCTCTAATGATGTATTACCAGCGCGTTCACCTATACCGTTGATTGTGACTTCTGCCTGACGTGCACCATTAGTTATTCCTGCAATGGTGTTCGCTGTAGCCATACCGAGGTCGTTGTGACAATGAACGGAGATCACAGCCTTATGAATATTGCTTACGTTTTCGTATAGGTATTTTATGCGCTTTCCGTAAAGTTCCGGCAAGCAGTAACCGGTAGTGTCCGGGATATTTACAACATCAGCACCTGCAGCGATAACAGCTTCTACCATCTGTGCAAGGAAGGCCAGATCTGCGCGACCTGCATCTTCAGCAAAGAACTCCACTTCGACTCCTTTTGCTTTCGCATATTTTACTGCCCATACGCCTTGTTCAAGTACTTTCTCGCGGGTACTGTTGAACTTTGTCCTGATATGCACATCGGATGATCCGATTCCGGTATGAATGCGGCCGCGTTTTGCATACCGCAACGCTTCCGCAGCTACGTCAATATCATCTTTTTTGGATCTTGTCAGGGCACACACAACAGGGTCCTTAACAGCTTTTGAAATCTCGATCACGGAGAGGAAATCCCCGGGACTCGAAATTGGAAAACCGGCCTCGATTATATCTACGCCCAGGAGTTCAAGTTCTTTCGCAACAATAACTTTCTCATCTGTTGAAAGCTGACACCCCGGCACTTGTTCGCCATCCCTTAATGTTGTGTCGAAGATTTGAATTTTTTCGCTCATAATTTTTTCGTTTGGGGCTACGATTTATTTTTCAACAACCACTGAACTCATCATTCG
>DASWTM010000165.1:0-10140 GCA_036402115.1 Chryseosolibacter sp. | reverse complement strand
CTTTACGGCAATCCGCGATGGAATTGTCGAGTATCTCCGTTCATAATTCTTTTGAATTAGTCCCAAAACCGAACACGCCAGGAAGAAATCGAACGGTGGATCGATGGCAAAACCGCATTTCAAACGCAAGGGACTATCCCGCATCGAGTGGTATGCCCTTTGCAAAATGATGCCAAAATACATTGTATGCTGAAGTATCACCTGCTGCTTTTCATCCGAAACCTAAGACGACAAAAGTTATTCTCAACGATAAATCTGCTTGGCCTTACTGTAAGTTTCGCGAGCACGATTCTCATCTACCTCTACGTGCAGCATGAACTAAGTTATGATAATTTCCATCCGAACAGTGAACGCCTGTATCGTGTGAACCAGACTTTCATCTGGGCGGAAAACGATAATCAGCAATTTTCGCGAACCGGGCCTGGAGTAGCCACTGCACTGCGTGAAGAGCTTCCAGAGGTTGAACTAATTACAAGTCTTCATACGCCTGGAAGCTATATCGTATCGTACGTTACTCCATCCGGAGAAGTCATTTCTCACGAAGAAACCGAACTGTTCGCTGCTGACAGCAACTTTTTTAAAGTTTTGAATTTTCCATTGATCAAAGGTGACGAGGCTTCTGCGTTCCGCCAGGCGAACAATGTTGTCATGACCAGGTCGACAGCTGAAAAATATTTCGGCAACGCAGACCCTATTGGTAAACTGATCCGCCTCGGATCGCTGACAGGCGGAGAAGAACAGACGTACGAAGTAACCGGTGTTGTCGAAGATACGTCCGACAATTCCACGATTCAATTTGATATGTTGTTGTCAATGAAAGGTTATCCTGTTGAACGCTTGCACTGGAGCTGGGTCTGGACGCAACTTGAAACTTTTGTGCTTCTCGACAAGAATGCCAATATCGGCCAGGTTCGCGAGAAGCTTGCGAAGATTCCTGAAAAGCGTGCACCTGAAACATTGCGGAGAGTGATGAACACAACATGGGAAGAATACATTGCTTCCGGGAAAAAGTGGGAACTGTTCCTTCAGCCCATCAACACGCTCCATCTGCCTAAAGAAGCAGTCGTAGGATCGTTTCCGAACACGGGCAATGAAAAGATCATCTACGCCTTTGTAGGAGCTGCGATTTTTATCGTCCTGTTGTCGTGCATAAATTTTATGAACTTGTCAACAGCACAGTTCACAAAGCGCCTGAAAGAAGTCAGCGTTCGTAAAATTCTAGGGCTCGGAAAGAAACAACTCGGACTAAGTTATTTGCTTGAAGCACTGATCTTCTGTAGCGTGGCTCTTCTAGCCTCGCTTGCCTTAACGCAACTGTTGCTTCCTGTTTTTAACCTGGCGACAGGAAAAGCACTGAAATTCGATCTTATTGCAAACCCCTTATTATTTCCCTCGCTTGCAATATTAGTGGTGGTAATGGCCTTGGTATCCAGCAGCTACCCGGCATTCTTTCTGAGCAAGTTTCATCCCGTTGAAGCTATTAAAGGTAAAGTGAAGGTTGGCAAGGAGGGTAAGTTTTTCCGCAACGGCCTAGTTGTATTTCAGTTTTGTGTTTCAATCGTGCTAATGATCTGTACTGCAGTCGTTTTCGATCAATTGAATTATGTAAATGAAAAAGATCTAGGGTTTGATAAAGAAAACCTGATTGTGCTTAAACATGTGGAAGCGTTAAAGACTCCGGAAAGCTTGAAGCAAGAAGCAATGAACGTTCCGGGTGCAATCAGTGCTACGCTTTGCAGCTCTGCGCCACCAAACATTTTTGGCGGAGATTCTTTTTCAGCAGAAGGCATGCGCGGTCAGAACTTCGCTTTGAATTTTACATCTGGTGACGAGAATTATCTTCCAACGCTAGGAACAAAATTGAAACTGGGTAGAAATTTTACAAACGATCCAGCAGACGTTAACAAAGTCATCATCAACGAAAGCACTGCGAGGAAACTTGGATGGGCGGTGGATGAGTCGGTTATCGGAAAAAAGATATTGTATCCAAACAGCGATGATGCCCAATTTGAAGTCATCGGTGTTGTTGGTGATTTCAACTATTGGTCACTTGATGTGGCCATCGAACCAATGGCCATCTTTCACGTAAACAATCCGTTTGTGAATGGTGGAATAAGACGATATATCGTTGTCCGCGTAAAACCACAAGACACAAAGGCATGGGAACAAACGCTCGGCAGCCTTGATGGTCTTTGGATAAGACACGCTGGCGATACACCATTCGACTACGAGTTCGTGGACGAACTGTTCGCTGACACATTTAAGACGCAACAACAATTCGGCAGTATTCTGACAGGGATGGCATCACTGGCCATTTTGATTGCCTCACTCGGGCTACTCGGTATGATTGTGTTTTCACTTGAACAGCGTACAAAGGAAATTGGAATCCGAAAAGTTTCCGGAGCACGTGTATGGGATATCCTTGTTATGATTTCCAAAGGATACACGAAGCTGATCATCATCGCCTTTGTTATCGGTGCACCGATGGCTTACTGGATGATGTCGTTATGGCTAGATGACTTCGCCTATAGGGTTGCCCCATCGCCAATCATCTTTATCACAACCGGCTTGTGCACGCTTATCATCTCTATATTGATTACCGGTTATCACTCACTCAAAGCTGCGCGTATGAATCCCGTTGATGTGCTGAAGGACGAGTGAAAGGCTATTGCTTTTGGCTATGGCCATGGATCATGCTAAGGCAAATAGCTAAGGCCAAGGCAAGGAAGTACTAGACCTGTCTGCCGAGCTTCTATCAAAGTGATTGAACTTCCGACAACGACCGTGTACAAGCTTTTGCCTTAGCCTTTCCCAGCTAACATTCGTTAGAATCAAAATAATTATCGGTTTATTCTTGAACCGTAAGTGATTATTTGTGAGAATTGTAAGACGACAGAATAAAATGAAACTTTTTAGCAGCATAATCAGCCCATTCAACCCCACCGCAAACGTGAGCAATCTCGTTTCTGTGCTGATTATCGTCATTATTATTCTGGTGAAACCCACAGGGGCTATATTAGTGTAAAGTTTAAAAGAACATAACTAACCGCCCCTGAGAAATCCGGGGCGGTTTTGTTTTATACAGGCAATAACAAACTAACAGTTGTAAAACATATGTACTACACAAAAGACACGGTACTCTTTCTAAACGGTAAGTTCATTAAGGCAACTGATGCGCATACCGACCTTTTCAGCCAGTCGTTGCACTACGGCTTTGGCGCGTTTGAAGGAATCCGTGCGTATCAGACTCATAATGGCGTGAAGATGTTCAAGGCTGTTGAACACTTCGAACGTCTAAAGAAAAGTTGTGCGCTCGTAGGCATCCCACTCGAATATGATTCAGAAGAACTGACGCGGATATCGTATCAGTTGCTTGAAAAGAACAACCTTACTGACGCTTATATCCGTCCGTTGGCATACTGCGGTCCTAACATGTACCTCACCACGCCAAAGGATGTATACCTGATGATCTGCGCATGGAAGTGGGGTAAGTATCACGGTGACTCGCTACTGAAGCTTTGCGTTTCATCATACCAGCGTCCGAATCCCGCATCAATAAAAGTAGAGGCAAAAATCTCCGGTCACTATGTAAATGGAATTCTCGCAACAAGTGAAGCAAAAGTAAGAGGTTATGATGAAGCCCTGTTGCTGGACATGAACGGCAACGTAGCGGCTGCACCCGCTGCAAACTTCTTCATGGAAAAAGATGGTGTACTCTATACTCCTCCGCTTGGACATATTTTCCCAAGCATCACCCGTAATGTGGTTTTGAATATTTGCCGCGAGTTGGATATCAAAGTTTCAGAGCGTCACATCAATCCGCATGAACTCGAGACTGCAGACAGCGCATTCCTGTGTGGAACCGCAGTGGAGATCGCTGGAATCGAATCGATCGATGCACACAAGTTTGGAAAGCCATGGAAGGAAAGCCTAGGTGCGATCATCCAGGAGGCGTATAAGTGCCAGGTGTTGGATAAATCGTTTAGCTACGTGATCATTTAATGCTATGGCTAGTGGCTATGGCCATGGCGAATGCCAATGCAGATATAGAAGAGATTTAGATAAAATTTAATGGTAGAACCGGATAAACATACAGACTCGACAACTACGTCAACGAAAAGTGCGAATGGCCGTGCCGTTGGAGAGAAATTTGAATTGAATAAATACAGTAAGACGCTCACGCAAGATCCTACACTCCCTGCTGCTCAGGCGATGTTCTACGGGATCGGTCTTACGGAAGAAGATCTAAAGAAAGCGCAGGTCGGTGTCGTCAGCACAGGCTACGATGGAAACACCTGCAACATGCACCTCAACAAGTTAGCGCAGGAAGTTAAGACCGCGGTGTGGGATAATGATCTCGTTGGACTTATGTTTCATACCATTGGCGTAAGCGATGGCATGAGCAATGGAACGGAAGGCATGCGTTACTCACTCGTTAGCCGTGAAGTGATTGCAGATTCTATCGAGACTGTTTGTGGTGCTCAGTATTATGACGGCCTCATTGCAGTTGTGGGATGTGATAAAAATATGCCTGGTGCGCTAATCGCCATGGGCAGACTAAATCGTCCTGCGATCATGGTTTATGGCGGGACGATTGCAGGTGGAAACTGGAAAGGTGAAAAACTGAATATCATTTCTGCGTTTGAGGCACTTGGAAAAAAGATGGCCGGCACCATCACCCCGGAAGATTTCAAGGGTGTGATTCAGAATTCGTGCCCGGGTGCAGGTGCGTGCGGTGGTATGTACACGGCAAACACGATGGCTTCTGCCATTGAAGCATTAGGTATGTCGTTGCCTTACTCGTCTTCTAATCCTGCGCTGAGCAAAGAGAAATCTGCTGAGTGTAATGAAGCCGGAAAAGCTATCTATCACTTGCTAAAACATGATATTAAGCCGCGCGATATCATGACGCGCAGGGCCTTCGAAAATGCAATCACGGTTATTGTTGCGTTGGGCGGATCGACAAATGCCGTTCTGCATCTTATCGCGATGGCAAAGTCAGTGGGCGTATCCATTACGCAAGATGACTTCCAGGCTATCTCTGATAAGACCCCATTAATTGCCGATCTCAAACCAAGTGGAAAATACCTCATGGAGGAATTGCACCGCATCGGTGGTGTTCCTTCCGTTATAAAATATTTATTAGATGAAGGCTTCATACATGGTGATTGCTTAACCGTTACCGGAAAAACAATTGCCGAAAATGTGGCTGATGCAAAAGTCCTTGACTTCACTAAACAAGATGTTATTCTTCCGCTAAACAACCCGATCAAATCAACAGGCCACCTGCAAATTCTGTACGGAAATCTTGCTGAAGGTGGCTCTGTTGCCAAGATCACAGGCAAAGAAGGAGAAAAGTTCAAGGGCCCGGCTCGTGTATTCGAAGGCGAGTTTGCACTCATCGATGGAATTCAGAGTGGAAAAGTGAAATCAGGTGATGTTGTTGTGATTCGCTATGTCGGACCAAAAGGTGCTCCGGGTATGCCGGAGATGCTCAAACCAACATCAGCGATCATGGGAACAGGCCTGGGAAAAAATGTTGCACTGATCACGGATGGACGATTCTCGGGAGGAACTCACGGATTCGTTGTCGGACATATCACTCCTGAAGCGTTTGATGGAGGATTGATTGCGCTGGTAGAGGACAACGATCTGATTGAAATCGACATTGCCAGACATCAGCTCAACCTGCTCGTGGATGAGCAAACACTCGCGAAGCGTAAAGCTTTGTGGAAACAACCGAAACTCCGCGTGTCGAGTGGAATTCTTTTAAAATATGCGAAACAAGTAAAAACTGCTGCGGATGGATGCGTTACTGACGAAGAGTGAACCGAAAGCTGAGACAGATACATCAGCGCCCAAAAAGTTGAGCGGATCGCAAGTCCTGCTTGAAAGTCTCATCTCTGAAGGCGTTCAAACGATCTTTGGTTATCCTGGCGGAGCGATTATGCCAGTATACGATGCGTTGTACAGCTACGCGGATCGACTCAACCACATTTTAGTTCGTCACGAGCAGGGAGCCATCCACGCGGCACAGGGTTTTGCACGGGTGTCGGGTAAACCAGGAGTTGTATTTGCAACGTCCGGGCCAGGCGCAACGAATCTTGTCACCGGTTTGGCAGATGCGTTGATTGACTCCACTCCGATTGTCTGCATTACCGGCCAGGTGTTCGCCCACCTGTTAGGCACAGACGCTTTCCAGGAAACTGATGTGGTGAACACGACCATTCCGGTAACAAAGTGGAATATTCAAGTCACTGAAGCAAAAGACATCGCTGATGCAGTTGCACGCGCATTCTACATCGCTACCTCTGGAAGACCGGGACCTGTTCTCATCGATATCACGAAGAACGCTCAAAACGAAATCATTGAAGGCACTCAACATAATCGCTGCACGTTAATAAGAACATACAAACCCAAACCTGTTTTAAAAAACAGCGAAGTTGAGGCCGCAGCGGAGTTGATAAACAACGCGAAACGTCCATATATTCTGGCAGGTCAGGGTGTGTTGCTATCGGGCGCTTCGAAAGAGCTGATCGCCTTTTCGGAAAGAACAGGAATTCCAGTAGCCAGCACGTTGCTCGGCCTCGGGGCGATTCCGACCGATCATCCGAACTATGTCGGATACCTCGGCATGCACGGAAACTACGGCCCAAATGTAAACACGAATGAGTGTGATGTACTGATTGCTGTAGGTATGCGTTTCGATGATCGCGTTACTGGAAACGTAGCGCGTTATGCCAAGCAAGCGAAGATCATTCACATTGAAATTGACAGAGCCGAAATTCGGAAGATCGTTCATACAGATGTGGCCGTTCATGCCGATGCAAAAGAAGCACTCGCGGCACTGATCGGTTATTGCAAACCAAACAAACACGATCAATGGATCGAGAGTTTTCACAAACTCAATAAAGTTGAGTTCGAGAAAGTGATTAAGAAAGAATTCCAACCGGAAGGCAGCGAGTTGATGATGGGGGAAGTGATTAACTACCTTTCTGAATTAACAAAGGGTGAAGCGATTGTTGTAACCGATGTTGGTCAACATCAAATGGTGACTTCACGATACTACAAATTCAAACAACCAAGAACCCAGGTTACATCGGGCGGAGCAGGGACAATGGGTTTCGCGTTACCAGCAGCGCTCGGTGCAAAACTCGGGATGCCAAACAAAGAAGTCATTGCCGTGATCGGTGATGGTGGTTATCAGATGACCGTTCAGGAATTGGGGACGATCATGCAGTACAAGATCCCTGTCAAGATTTTGGTTTTAAATAACAGCTTCCTCGGAATGGTGCGCCAATGGCAGCAACTCTTCCACGAAAAGCGCTATTCATTCACCGAAATGCAAAACCCCGATTTTGTAAAGCTCGCAGAAGCCTATAGCATTCCTGCTAAGAAAGTTTCGACTCATGAAGATCTCGAACGTGCATTGAAGGAGATGCTCAACGCGAAGACACCGTATTTCCTCGAGGCTG
This sequence comes from Chryseosolibacter sp., assembly GCA_036402115.1. Classification (GTDB taxonomy): domain Bacteria; phylum Bacteroidota; class Bacteroidia; order Cytophagales; family Cyclobacteriaceae; genus Chryseosolibacter. The sequence continues at coordinate 2,665 of DASWTM010000165.1, read as the reverse complement.
TTGTTGGAAAAGAAGACAATGTGTTTCCGATGGTGCCGGCAGGAGGATGTGTGTCGGATGTGTTGCTGGAGCCACCGCAGACAAAATAAGGCCACAAGCTACAAGCTGCAAGCTACAAGTCTTGCGGCAGGGCCTGAAGCTTGAAGCTTGTAGCTTAAAGCCTGCTTCAGATAGTGAAAAAAGAAAAGTACTACGAATTTTATAAGTCATGAAAAAGGAATATACCATCGAAGTCGCGGCTGACAACAACTTCTCTATCCTGAACAGGATCGTGAACGTGTTGAACCGCAGACGTGTGAGAATCAAGAAACTCATCGCCACCGAAAATGAAACCGATTTCACCCGTGGTGGCGCGATCATTCTTGTCTACACGACTTCGGACCTCGTTGAAAAAGTAAAACATCAGCTTGAAAAATGCATTGAAGTGGAGTCCGCAGTGTATCATGAGGGGGCTTCGATGTACTATGAACTCAGTGAACGGAGTAATCGGCAAGTGGCGTAATGGCTATGGCTGATGGCTATAGCTATGGCCAAAGTCCGCGTATTTCGGCTAGGCGTCAACAATGAATATTTTTCACTTGTGACAAAATAGAATACCAAGCACACTCAAGCCATGGCCATAGCCAAAAGCCATAGCCTTACTTGGAGAATCTTAAATCGTAATAAGAACTCGTAATATAAACATACACTACACAACATAAACTCTTAAAGCAATGGCAAAGATCAATTTCGGTGGGACAATAGAAGAAGTGGTAACACGGGAAGAATTTCCCATGGAAAAAGCCCTCGATGTATTAAAAAATGAAACGATCGCGATCATCGGTTACGGTGTTCAGGGTCCAGCGCAAGCATTGAACCTGCGCGACAACGGATTCAACGTTATCGTTGGACAGCGCAAAAATTCAAAGACGTGGAACAAAGCCGTTGAACACGGATGGGTTCCAGGCGAAACTCTTTTTGATATCGAAGAGGCAGCCAAGCGCGGAACCATCATTGAGTTCCTGTTGTCTGATGCAGGTCAGATCGCGTTGTGGCCTACCATCAAGCCATTCCTTACAAAAGGAAAGACACTGTACTTCTCCCATGGTTTCGGAATCACATTCAAAGACCAGACAGGAATTGTTCCTCCAGCAGACATCGATGTTGTTCTTGCTGCACCAAAGGGTTCAGGCACTTCTGTGCGCAGATTATTCCTTCAGGGAAAGGGTATCAACTCAAGCTACGCAGTATTCCAGGATGCAACTGGTAAAGCAAAAAATAAAGCTATTGCACTTGGAATTGGTGTCGGTTCCGGATACCTCTTCGAAACAGATTTCAAGAAAGAAGTTTACTCCGATCTTTCCGGAGAACGCGGAACCCTCATGGGCGCTATTGCAGGAATCTTCGAAGCACAATACGAAGTGTTGAGAGCAAATGGCCACTCACCATCCGAAGCTTTCAACGAAACGGTGGAAGAGTTAACACAATCGTTAATGCCACTCGTTGCTGAAAACGGAATGGACTGGATGTACGCCAACTGTTCGACTACTGCGCAACGTGGTGCGCTGGACTGGAAGAAAAAGTTCAAGGCTGCGACCCTGCCGGTTTTTCAGGAACTCTACAAGAGTGTGGCATCAGGTCAGGAAGCAAAGCGCACGATCGAAACCTGCAGCAAGCCTGACTACAGAGAGAAACTTGCTGAGGAACTAAAAGAACTCCGCGAGAGCGAATTGTGGCAGGCAGGTGCCGCGGTAAGAGCACTGAGACCTGAGAAGCAGCAAGTAGAGGCGAGTATGATAAATTAAATTCACCACAAGATAGATCACCTCCATCCCCAACCCTTCTCCTCAAGGAGAAGGGAGCGTTTCCCTCTCCTCAAGGAGAGGGATAAAGGGTGAGGTGGACAGAAAGTTATGATAACCGAGACAAAGACAACACCTGAACTCAATATCAACGCTGCGTACTACACGCTAAAGTCGGTGGTATTTAAGACGCCATTGCAGTACCATCGTAAGCTTTCAGAGAAATTTCAGGCTGAAATTTATCTGAAGCGCGAAGATTTGCAGGTAGTGCGTTCATATAAATTACGCGGTGCCTATAACCTCATTCATAGTCTGAATGAGGAGCAGCGCACACGTGGTGTTGTCTGCGCCAGTGCCGGAAATCATGCTCAGGGAGTCGCGTATTCATGCAAGCAACTTAATATCAAAGGTGTCATCTACATGCCTGCGATCACACCGAAGCAAAAGATCAACCAGGTCAGAATGTTCGGTGGCAATTTGATCCAGATCGTTCTCACAGGTGATACGTTTGATGAATGTCAGGCGCACGCCCTTGATTATACAAAAGAAAATAACATGGTCTTCATCCCTCCTTTCGATCATCATAAGGTGATCGAAGGGCAAGGGACTGTAGGCAAAGAGATCCTGGATGAAACCTCCAACATCGATTACATCTTTATTCCAATCGGTGGTGGTGGATTGTGTGCTGGTATCAGCGAGTATTTTAAAACGTATTCGCCCAAGACAAAACTTGTGGGCGTAGAGCCTGCGGGAGCACCTTCAATGCAGGAAGCGCTGAAAAATGGCAAGCCTGTCAAGCTCGAAAAAATTCAACGCTTCGTAGACGGAGCTTCGGTTCAAAAAGTTGGTGAGCTAACCTTTCAGCTTTGCAAGGACACGCTGAC
>DASWTM010000164.1:0-9898 GCA_036402115.1 Chryseosolibacter sp. | reverse complement strand
ATGGATAAACGAGCCGAGCAACTTTCGGTAGATGATTTTATTTCACTGACCAGATTAATCGAGGAAAGTCGTGGAGGAACCCGTAGTTGAGTTCGAGCTGACGAAAGATTTCAGAGATCGGTTCCAGGAAGCACTGGACGCTCGTGACGCTACGTTCATCCGCGAAAGCCTTAAAGGCGTGAAGGCTGCCGACATTACTTCACTCCTTTATGAATTCAATGCTGAAGAGTCGAAGTACGTGATGGATCTCCTTCCACTTGAGATGCAGGCGGAGATAATCTCAGATCTCGATCCTGAAACACGAAAAAATTATCTTAAAGTCTACCAACCTGCTGAGATATCAACTTTTCTTAATCAGCTTGCCTCCGATGACACGGCCGACATTCTTCATGAGCTTCCTGTAAAAGAAAGAGAGGAGGTCTTGGCTGGACTTGAGCCCGAATTAAGAAGCCAGGTGACAGAGTTGCTTCGCTACGAAGAAAATGTTGCGGGTGGTTTGATGGCGAAAGAACTCATCAAAGCGCGCGAACATTGGACGGTTGTTCAATGCATTGATGAGATCAGAAAACAAGCAGAAAACGTTTCGAAATTTTATGCCGTCTACGTTGTTGACAATGACGATAAGCTTGTCGGACGTGTTGCACTGCAAGACCTCATTATCTCTGATGCACGAACAGTAGTCGGTGATATTTGCGAGAAGGATATTGCGGTTGCCGAAACGTATCTTGAAGATCGTGAAGTGGCGGAGATGATGAAACGTTACGATTTGGAATCCATTCCGGTTGTGAATGTCAATGGTCAGCTGGTGGGAAGGATTACCATTGATGACGTTGTCGATGTAATCACTGAACAAGCAGAAGAAGAGCGTCAGGCGATGACCGGTATCAGTGAAGACGTTGAAGAAGATGACAGTGTGTGGCGAAATACACGTGCACGTCTTCCCTGGTTGTTGATTGGTATCCTTGGCGGACTGATGAATGCAAAATTCATGGGGCTGTTTGAAGCACAGCTGATGGCGCTCACTGCGATTGCGTTTTTCGTTCCGCTTATCCAGGCAACAGGTGGGAATGTTGGTATTCAGTCATCATCGCTCATCGTACAAAGTCTTGCCAATCCGAATTTTGTTGATGAAGGATTATGGAAGCGTCTTGTGAAGGTTTTTTTTGTGGCCATCCTGAACGGTGTATTCCTTTCTGGCATTGTTCTTCTTGCCAACATTGTACTCTTTGGAGAATATGAATTGTCGACTGTTGTTGCGATTGCTCTCTTTAGTGTGGTCGTATTTGCGTCATTTATAGGAACCATCACACCGCTAATCCTAAATCGTTTCGGGTTTAATCCAGCATTGGCCGCGGGGCCCTTTATTACTACTATCAACGACCTGCTGGGATTGAGTCTATATTTCTTAATCGTGCGACTAATGTTGATTTGATGAAGCGCAAGAAGTGTTTGATTATTGATTCGATGCATCCCAGTCTGTTTTCAATGCTGGAAAACATTGGATGGGAGTATGATTATAAACCTGACATCAGTGTTAATGAAATAAAGACGATTCTTCCCGGCTATGATGGTCTGATCGTTCGTAGCAAGACGACAGTGGATTGCGATCTTCTTGGCAATTCACCCACGGTACGCTTTGTTGGTCGCGCAGGAGCGGGCGTTGATAACGTAGATGTTGATTACTTGAAGGAAAAAAACATTCAAATCATCCATGCTGCCGAAGGAAACCGTGATGCCGTGGGCGAGTTCACAATTGGTTTGTTGTTAGCGCTGATGCGAAATATCCCACGTGCAGATAATCAGGTCAGAAATTATGTGTGGGATAGGGAAGGTAACCGCGGAGAGGAACTCAATGGCAAGACAGTTGCGCTGATTGGCTATGGAAATATGGGGCAGGCATTCGCGAAACGTTTGACAGGATTCGGATGTAAGGTTTTGGCCTTCGATAAATATAAATCCGGATATGCCTCCATCATTTGCGAGGAAGTTAGGATGGAAATGATTTTCGAGCAGGCTGATATCCTTAGCCTTCATATCCCCCTAACCGCTGAAACGAGGCGAATGGTGGATACTCATTACCTAAACTGTTTCAAGAAAAGCGTTATCGTGCTAAACACAGCGAGGGGAGAGATTGTGTCTTTAAGCGCCCTGGCGAACGCAATTGAATCGGGAAAGGTGCGGGGTGCAGCACTTGATGTTCTTGAAAATGAAAAATTAAATACGCTTTCAATCGATCAAAAGCAAGCGCTGGAATACTTAAAAAGTAGGTCCAATGTAATATTCACCCCTCACATTGCAGGGTGGACATATGAATCGCATGTAAAAATTAATGTAGCTTTGATCGAGAAAATCAAAGTGTTGGACGTGTAGTTGGTTTTGATTTTTCGGTACTTTCACTGTGACGAAGTCTGGCACCTATGGGTTTTTTACAAACGCGAATGAAAAAGTGGACCGAGTTCTACAACTCGATCATCGAGAAGCCGCTGCTGACTTCAACGATCGTTCTGATTGTGATGGCATGCCTGGTTATCGGGCTTAGCTTCCAATACTACCTCCGCGATTTTGACACGTTCATTCAGCAGGTACTTGCTGAAGCACACGGTATGATCTTCGATATCGCGGTCATCGGTATCTTGATCTTCTGGCTAAACAAGAATGGAGAGACGCGCCAGCGCATTCGTACGTATAAAGATGAAATTGATGACTTCCGTCTGTGGGAATCGGAAGAAGCTGCGTTCCGTACCGTGGGTAACATCAAGCGTTTGAACCGCCACAAGATTCATGAGATCAACCTGGTGAATTGTTATCTGCCGAGAACAAACCTTAACTACTGCAATCTGGCAGGATCAAATCTTAACTCGTCAAACGTTTCTCAGTCATCGCTGATTGAAGCGAACCTCGAAAACGCACGTCTTAATCAAACCAACTTCGAAAACTCAAATTTGAATTCAACCAATTTAAAAGGAGCATACGCGAGTGGTGCGAATTTTAAAGATGCGTTTCTTATCAAATCGCAGTTTGAAAATGCATTCCTGATCAAAGCCAATTTCAGCAATGCATTTCTGATGGAAGCAAATCTTCAGAATTGTTATTTAATGGGAGCAGATTTTGAAAATGCCAGTTTGTATAAAGCCGATTTGCGTGGAGCGAAAGGACTGACAGTCGAACAGCTATCGAAAGTAAAGACGCTGTACCTCGCCAAGTTTGATGATGAAATTCTAGAGCAGATCAAAACTAACCTGCCGGAACTGGTAGGAACTTAATTTTTGGTTTCGTAATTTAAAGTATTACCTTTGTATTCGACAACGGTCTCAGAAACGAGGCCGTTGTTTGCTTTTTCGCCTCCGTGAAAAAAAACGGGGCGAATTTTATTTTTACCAATCAACGATCATCGTTATGAGCAAGATTTCATACTATACGAAAGACGGTCTGGAGAAAATCAGGACTGAACTGAGCACGCTGAAGACAAAAGGCCGCGCGGACATTGCGCGTCAGATTGCGGAAGCGCGTGATAAAGGTGATCTCAGCGAGAACGCAGAATACGATGCTGCTAAAGATGCTCAAGGACATCTCGAAGCAAAAATTGCGCAGCTGGAAGATCTGCTGAGCAACGCGCGCTTACTGGACGAAACGAATATTGACACTTCAAAGGTCTCTATCTTATCTAAGGTTACCATTAAGAATCGCAAAAACGGAGCTTCGGTTACCTATACACTTGTTTCAGAAGAAGAAGCCGATCTAAAGTCAGGAAAGATATCAACAATGTCTCCAATAGGAAAAGGTTTGTTAGGTAAGAAGAAAGGTGACACGGCAAAGATCAAGACTCCTGCAGGTGAAATGGAATTTGAAATCGTGAACATAGGTGCGTAACCACTTCTTCTATGGCCAGCATTTTCACGCGAATCATCAACCGGGAAATTCCAGCGTACATCGTTGCTGAAGATGAAAAGTACATCGCATTTCTCGACATCAATCCGTTGGTAGTTGGTCACGCTCTTGTTGTTCCAAAAAAAGAAGTGGATTTCATTTTTGATTTGGATGATGAGACACTCGCGGGGCTTAACGTGTTTGCAAAGCGTGTTGCGTTAGCGATTAAAAAAGCAATCTCGTGCCGAAGGGTAGGTGTTGCTGTTATTGGACTGGAAGTCCCGCATACCCATATTCATCTTGTCCCGATGAATTCGATGAACGATCTTAACTTCACCAGATCAAAGCTGAATCCTTCGAAAGAAGAATTGGCTGACGCTGCTGAAAAAATTAAGAAGGCTTTCGTCTGATTAAAGAAAATCGATGTCTACGTGAAGCGGGTATCGCATGAGGTAATCCAACGCTTGTTTCACCGTGAGGTCCTCAAACAACACTTTATATAAGGTAGCTGTAATTGGTGCGCGCACTTTGTAATAGTCTGCGCACTTTTTAGCGATCTGCACAGTGTTGATACCTTCCGCAATTTCATCGGTGCTCGCGAGAATATCATTTAGCGTTTCACCTTTCGCGAGGCGATAGCCGACATTGAAATTACGACTCAGGGAGCTGTTGCAAGTGGTAACAAGATCCCCGACTCCCGCAACTCCCAGAAAAGCTTTTGTGTTTCCACCTAATGCTCTGCCCAGATATACCATCTCGACCATGCCTCGGCTGATCAGCAATCCCTTCGCATTTTCGCCATAGCCCATACCGCTTAAAGCTCCGGCTGCAATGGCGATCACATTTTTTAAAACACCGGCAAGTTCCACACCAACAAGATCGTTGTTTCCATAAACCTGAAAACGATCATTCCGAAGGAGTCGTTTGCCAATTTGGATGACTTCATTAAAAGGACTTGCAATTACCGTTGCTGCAGGCTGGCCAGCGGAAAGCTCCCGTGATAGGTTTGGACCTGCTAAACATCCCACTCGAACAACGACACTTTCTTCACGGATCACCTCGCTCATGGTTTTCACCTGGTCGCGATTGAGCGTCTTAACGGATGTGAGTGTTTGTCCGGGCGGCAGTTGAATATCAAATCCTTTTGTTCCGTGTATTAGGAGATGGTAGGGATGCAAATAATTGGAGAGCTGTTTCATCATAGACCGAAAATGTGCAGAGGGCACAATCGGGAAAATGATGTCGCAGGAATTTGCAACATACGAGAGGTCACTTACCGGCTCAATGTTGGGGTGCATTGTATGCCCACGATTTTCACGCGAGCTGGAGATCCGTTCGATCACCGACTCATCGCGGGCATATAATAAGACTTTACGCTGCGGTGCGAGCAGGTTAGCCACTGCACTGCCGAAGTTGCCGGCACCGATTACGCCAATCGGCTTATCGTCAGATAAACTTTTCAAGGTCATAACCGGTGAGCCTGTTGTGGTAATAGTAGAGTGTGTTTAAGTCTTTCGTAATAATATCACCTTGCTTATTAAACAACAATGGACGTTTCAAATGAAATATCCCAACGTTCTCCAATCCATGACGAATGACTAAATCTATTTTTCCTTTAAGATGAGTAGCGTGGTTGACCTTACCTTCTTCTTTTAACTGATAGATCTGCTTCCTCACTTTCTTGCATGTCTCCCGGAATTCCTCATATGGCAGCGACAAATCTTCTTCAGGCAAACGCAGCAGTTCAAACAGATCAAGTTTAGGATGCTTGCGCTGCCACATTTCGAAGGCAACAAACGCAACGAGGTGGCTCGCGAAAACCCGGTTGATGCGATGATATTCGGAGACTATCCGCTGGCTGAGCATGCGTGTGTACTGGTCCTCGCGCTGCTTGTCTACCACGATCTCGTTGTTGGTGACAAAGTAGTCGCGTGTGTGGATCTGACGTCCGTTTGAATCGAGACTATGACCCTCATCGTCAACATAGTTCCCCATTACGTCAAGTGCTTTGCCGATCGAGACGGAAATGTTTGAACCCTTTGTAAAAAACTTGAATAGGAATCGGATCAGTTGAAAGCTACCGTATTTATCATGTTCGGGCAGGTAGCGATCCTGACCTTTGACGGATAAGTAGTCATCAATGAGATCAGGCGCTTCAAGGACAAAGTGATAATTGAGCGTGACCGGAACAATAAATATTTTCCGTACATCCGGTGAGGTTGGATTTCGAACGTACAGATTTCGCTGCGCTTCTATCGTTGATCCCAACAGACCCAGTTTCAATTGCTTTTCAATCATGCCTGAACGTGATCGTGTCCCACCTGGGAAGAACAGGCTATGGGCCCCTTTTTCAATTGCCAGCGTTGAGTATGCCTTAAGCGTTTCGAGATACGGCAGATTCTTCTTTCTGCGATCTACTTTATACGCTCCCAAACTGTTCATGAAGTAGGCGAAAATCTTGATGTTAAAAAGGTTGAGGCCCGCTCCGTAGATAAAGGCCGGCAGCCCAAGCGAGTGAATCACCCAACCAATCAACACAGAGTCCAGATTGCTGAAGTGAGTCGGCACCATTACCACAGTTCCTTTCTTGGCGAGCTTTCGCAGCTGCTTTACTTTGCCAACGATGTGAATTTTATCGCGAAGTGTGTACTCTCTTCTGAAAATCGCCCCAAATTTTTTTACGCGTGCGCCATTCAGCAGGCGACCAAACCAAAACTTTACTACTTCTCGCGTGAAGCGGAATGAACTCGGTTTAAAATTTCCGGCAATTTCTCCAGCGTAACGATGAACAATCTTATAGAGGATTTCATCTGCGCGACTCTGGGCTTGTTCAGAATTCTTATCAGTTAGAGCAACAAGTTCATCTTTAATACCAGACCAAAAATGAGGCTCATCGGCAGGATCTACGCGCCAGCGGTTACGCTTCATCCGCTGCTGCTCACGATAAACCGTTGCCTCAAGCTCATCTAGAAGTTGCTTGGTGGTGGGGCGAAGACCTTTGGCCTGACGAAAAGCTTCCTGAGCTACTTCCTCAATGAACTCTTTCCGATTCTTGCTCAACTGGTATACGGGCCAGTCAGGAATGCCTTCCAGGATCGGTTTGTACTTCTTATTCTTGTTTTTCTTTTCTGCAACTTCCATCGGGATTGCAAAATAATACAATTTCTATCACGCAAGCATAAAAACGATTACGCTACCCGTTGCTGTGCTTGCGCCAGTGACACGGCCATCTGTTCAAACCGGGCAACACATTGACGTACAAATTCTTCATCAATTAGTTGCACCACTTCGTTCTCGCCTGTCACATCGAACTCAGGGATCTTAAATGTTTGTTCAAATAAGCCTCGCTCAACCTTAATAATATAGCGGTTGTTCCAGGCAAAAAGGGTGATTTTGCAGAGGGGGTGAGGAATTTCCTTGATGACTCGCATAGGATGAAAGTCAGCAAAGGTAATGAAGTAAAGCAAATACGTTTAGCCAATGTCGGTCGGAGGCGCGAGCTGCGTTTTTACCGTCTCGAGTTCCTGTTCAAGATTCTTGTATACCGGGCTGCTGTGGAGATTGTCTTGTTTCATCTGTCGGATGATCTTCTGAAGTTCGGCTTCTCTTTTTTTGAGCAGCGCCTTCATGGTCATAGGATCAGGCTTCATGGGTTGGGTGAATGGGTGGATTTATTTAAAGCAAGTTATTCAATATTCACACAGGATAAAAACTGTTCCCATTTTTTTAACAGCTTTTTAATTTATACACATGACATCAAGTAGGTAATCCCTCAATAAAACTTTACTAAAATAAAATTGTTAATGTGGGCACAACCGCTGGTATGATTTTGTTAACTATACCGCCACATGATGTAGGTTTCCGATTTCAAAAGAAATCATTAAAATTCAGACTAATTTGTGGATTTTACCGTTACCTTGAGTACGTTCGTTGGGGATATTCGGGGTCAGTAAGTGCTAAAATATAGACCTACCCGGTGCGTTCACGATCATTTAATTTTTCTATTTCTGGAATGAAATTTAAGTCTCTCTTCGGTAAATTTCTTTTCGCAGCGATTGTCCTGCTTGGGGTTTCCGTTTCCAGCTACGCTACCCACCTCCGCGCAGGTGAAATTACGGTTGAACGTGTGAGCTGCAATAGCTTGACGTTCAGAATCACCATCACCGTTTTTACCAACACAAAAAATACCAGTGTATTATTCGGAGGAGAAGATGACTGGTTAGACTTTGGTGACGGCTCGCGTCCACGACTCGTGCCTGAAACTCAAAATACTCCAAGGCCTGACCTCGGAGAAGGCATTGCAACGGCTTCTTATGTGATTGAATATACGTATCCAGGCTATGGCGAATACACGATCAGCTACAGCGAGCCCAACCGGAATGAAGGCGTTGTAAACATGGATATCTCGGTCAATACCAGGTTTTACATAGAGACGAAAATAATTGTTGATCCATTCTACGGCTGCAACAACACTCCTAAATTACTGGTGCCACCCATCGACCGCGCATGTACAGGTGTTGCCTGGTTTCATAACCCAGGGGCATACGATCCCGATGGTGATAGCATTTCCTATGAACTGGTAATTCCATTTAGAGCAAAAGATCAGACTGTTATTAACTACAGGGATCCCGCCAATCAGGGCTTTTACACCAATTATGAAGTAGGAAACGAAGCCGCCACAGGAAGGCCATCGTTCAGTATTAATCCTCGAGATGGAACACTGACATGGGACGCTCCCGGGCTGGCAGGAGAGTACAATGTGGCGTTTATTGTCAAAGAGTGGAGAAAAATCGATGGGGATTGGGTCTCAAACGGATTTGTGCGAAGAGATATGCAGATCATTGTTGATGATTGCGATAACGATCGACCGGACCTGGATGTGCCAGAGGACATCTGTGTTGAGGCAGGTACAATCATTAATGAATCGATCTTTGGGACGGACCCGAATAACGATCCCGTTTACATCGAGGCTTTTTCTGAAATTTTTAATTTTGCGGCCGCTCAGTCTCCGGCAACGTGGACGCCTAATAAAGGCGAATTTAAACCTACTCCGTATGAGTTGAAGTTCCAGTGGCAAACCACGTGCGAGCACATCAAAGAACAGCCCTACCAGGTTGTCTTCAAAATAACCGACAATTCAAAAGAAGGAATCAACCTTGTTACATTTAAGACGTGGAATATCAGAGTAGTTGGGCCGGCCCCGAAGTGGGCTGAAGCAACGATTGATTTGCAGAACCGCGTAAGCACAGTTAAGTGGGATCCTTATTTTTGTGAGAATGCTGAAACGATGCAGGTCTGGAGACGCGTTGATAGTTTTGCCTTTGAGCCAGACTCCTGTCAGACCGGGATGCCTGAGTTTCTCGGTTATGAATTGTTGACCACCGTTAATGCAAAAACCACCACCCAGTTTGTTGACAACAATCGGGGAGCGGGTCTTGCGGCAGGTGCTCAATATTGTTATCGACTCGTAGCGATCTTCCCACTGCCGAAGGGCGGGGAAAGTTACGTTTCCGAAGAAATATGCCTTGATCCAATTCTTGCTGATGAACCTGTCATCACAAACGTATCAGTCGAAAAAACAGCAGAAAGTAGTGGGCAGATTCTTGTGCGATGGGCGCATCCTTTTGAAATTGATAAGACACAATTTCCTGAGCCCTATGAATATGAAGTCTATCGCGCAGAGGGTTTTGCCGGCAACACGAACCTCACGAAGGCACATACAGGAAGGCTGGGTGAAAATGACACTGTGTTTGTTGATTCCGAACAAAGTTTGAATACCCGCGATGTGATTTACAATTATCGCGTTGTACTCTGGTCGAAGAGCGCAACTAACCCAAACTATGCTGCCATCGATACGTCTTCAACAGCATCAACGGTGCGTCTCACAGCATCGAGTGAAGTTGGCCAGATCCAGTTGAATTGGTCAGCCGTTGTGCCGTGGTCTAATGTAATCGTTACTTCGCCCAACAAACATTTGCTTTATCGAGGTCCCGGTCCCGCGGCAACTGCCGAAGCAAATCTTCAGCTGATC
>DASWTM010000163.1:0-39266 GCA_036402115.1 Chryseosolibacter sp. | reverse complement strand
ATTTGAACACTTCGCCCGGAAGATCTTTGGTGAGAAGATGGGAAAGCAGCGGCAGGTTTCTAACCGCGTAGCCATGGTAATGCGCGGCTATACTATCGGCTGCTGAAAAATCATGTGACGGGAGGTTGGGATCCTGCGCGCGGGCACACGGAGCAAAAAGAATTATTGCAAACAGGGCTACCGTTGCAAAATACCGTTTTGATCGGTGCGTCTCGAACACGGCAAGCAAACATGTCGCAACAGCATTCACCGCATGATGCGGAGTACTTTCACCATTGGCTTTAGGTATTGATCGAATCAAAGTCGTGTTGGTTAGCGTACGCGATTGTTTTGACGAATGCTATGCTTTGAAAAATGCTTTTAGGCGCGACCACAAACCGCGCTTCTCTTCTGCATAGATTCCTTCGACCTGCACTCCGCCCATTATGTCGTACGGCAGGCAAACCTGGAGGGGCACTTCATATCCAATATCACTCTTACCATCAACCTGAAATTCCCTCGTGGTCATCCCAATGAACGAAAAAACTAGAACATCACCCTTCTTCAGCGGTTGGGGAAATTCAAAACGCCCATTTAAGTCCGTTACTGTTCCCACGGTTGATCCTTTCAGCAGTACATTAACACCTGGCAGCGGAGACTTGTCCCCTCCATCAATCACGACTCCCCGAAACGAAATCGAATCGGACAACATCATATAAGAGCCTGGGAGTTCGATGTTTTGTTTTGATGGAGTGATCTGTGCACTCGCGGGTCGCGAAAGAGCGAGAAATAATAAACTCATGAGTCCGGCTTTTAACAGCATCATCCCGGGATGGACTCGCACCGGCTCTCCCAAACGATACAGGCGCAGCTGTCCGGGAAGAAATCTTCCACAGGTTTCGCCTGAGGCATGTCTAAAGTGGTTGATGATCTGCTCGTCAGTCATGACAGTAAAGTCAACAACAATTTTGCTGCACTGACTGCAGAATCCGCCTCCTTCAACTTGCGCAAATGATCCCCATTTCTGAGAACATGGTGAGGCGATGGAAAGGCTTAGGCTATGTTTCATTATCGCAATTTACATCACGATGCAACAACGGACCGAAATCCATAAGTATAATAAAAGAAAGTATTGACAATACACCCGTAAGCCTACCGGTTGATGAAGATAACGGTCGAACGAAACATAGCCGAAAGAATTGAGCATCCCGCACGGGTCTCCTGCACAACACAAAATGGCACGAGACACCTACCGGGTAAGCCCGCTTCGGAATACACTGCGCTCGGATTGAGAACAACTGTCAGTCGTGATTAATCTGTTGGCGCGCGGCACGTAATCAAACCTGCACGGAGTTGGCAGAACCGTTTTCTCCAGGAGGTGCTTTTCAAACGGGCCGTGCACTTCATCCACGTATAGCGAATACGTTGGTGCCGTTACCATGTCGGGAACCTCATAGAGTCGATAGGCTAACGTACCACGAGAGTACTCCTCCAACAGGCGGCCTCCAAATTTTGATGCCACAAAACAATAAATGATGATGCATATGACTGAAGCAACGCTGCCAAGGATTACCCATTGTTGACGCTTTTCCAACGACAATGTGCTCAATGCCAACGCTGCCGTGCAGAAAAAAATAATATAATCAATGATCCATCCTCTGAAGCTGAACGGTGTAAATACAAGCACGATCAACCATACAACAAATACGATTCGAATGACCTGCTTTTGCGGTTTTGTCCACCCTCTATTCATTGGAAGAAACAGGAGCGGTCCGAATAAAAAAAATGCTTTGAAGAAGATCATAATTCAAGACTAGGATTAGAATATTTTCATTGAATTCAACATAGATGGTCTTGATGGCTACAATGATTTGAAAAATAGCGGATTTCGGTTGGAAGTCATCGTGGCGAACAATAAAATCGTGCAGCCCTGAGAGCTGCCTGAGCAATGGCTAAGGCTTTTGGCTAAGGCTAAGGCAGGGTGAGATAATTGACAGAACGTTCCAGGATAATACGCGATGCTTGGCCGGGTACTTTCCCCTTGGCCTTAGCTTTCTGCTTTCTGCTTTTAGCTTTAAGCTTTCTGCTTTCAGCTTTTGCCTTTTTAGCTTTCCCCCAATATCCTTATCTTCACTAACGCCCTAGACCAACCCATACCCCGCGATCATGATCCTTGGAAAACTGAAAGAGGCCAATCGAAAGAAAAAGAATTATCTGCTCTACGCATTGGGAGAGGTAACACTTATCGTTGTGGGAATTTTGATTGCCATTCAAGTGGACGCCTGGCGCGAATCCGAAAACAACCATAAAAAAGTTTCGAACTATTTCAGCCTGATGGAGAATGATCTTGCTGATCAGCTTTCGGAGATCGATGCACAGGTAAAAACCGAGCTTGAAATTCTGCGCGATGCGGAAAGACTGATCCGGGCCTACAACCGCGACAAGCGTTTTGTCACAGACGCAGATTTTTCAGCGGCCCTGGGAAATATCAACAACTGGCGCACCTTCATCAAGATCGATCCTACTTTTGAGCAATTGCTCGTAACCGGAGATGTTGGGTTGATCAAAAACGAGCAAGTGAAGAAACGCATCTTCAGCTATTATCACCAACTGCGCAAGGTTGAAGCCGTAGTCACCGAGAACCACCAGTATGTCCAATCTTCCTTTTCTCCTTTTGTTCTTCGCAATTCAAGTCATAACCTTCCCAATTTCCAGTCCAACCTATACAAAACAATTGTTGACCTTGGCTATGTTCCGGCAAACATCGACCAATTGCTTTCCGATCAAACTAATGACAACCGCTTCGTACAATCCAACGCTGATCGTGCGGATGTTAAACTCGAACTTTTCAATTCCATAAAATTCAGATATCGGATTGCTGCGGTACACCTAAGCTACCTGGAAACACTCAGGGCGGACACAAAAAAGTTAGCGGAGGAAATTAGGGGTGCGGGGAGGTGGTAGATGGGTGATGGGTGATGGGTGATGGGTGATAGGTGATGGGTGATGGGTGATAGGTGATGGGTAATGGGTGATAGGTGATGGGTTCGTTGAGGGGTACCAATAGGCATTGCGTTGTTTTTTGTATTTTTACAGCATGAAAACCCTCTCCACCCGAAAGGTATTTTTTACGCTTTTTTCTAGCCTGCAACTCGCTCTTTCCTGTTTGATGGAGTTTTTTTTGCCCTGTGCTTTCGCAATGGAGTTGGGCGTATCGTCCCTGATTGGAGACGATGCTTGACGACAGCTTAGATTCTGATTCTGATCTCAACCATAAATTACTCTACCATGCTTGCACGTATCCTCACCTTTCTGATTGTTCTTTCAGTGACTTTCTTAAGCCACGCGCAGAACAAAAATTTTATCGATATGCCCTACCTGGAAACTACTGCATCCGCGGATACCCTGGTCACGCCAGACAGGATCTATTTTAACATTCTGGTAAATGAAAAAGACGCGAAAGGCGATTTGACGTTCGAGCAATTGCAGGTGAAGATGGAAGAAACGCTGCGTAAGCTCGGCATTAACACTCAGGAGGATCTCGAACTCAGTGATCTGGTGAGCAATTTCAAAAAGTACTTTTTGAAAGGGCAGGATATCCTGAAAACGAAACTCTATTCGCTGGTAGTAAAAGATGCAACCATGGCTGGAAAAGTAATTGTTGCGCTTGAAGGTCTCGGCATCTCAAACGTGACACTGGAAAAATTTGAAAGCTCGAAGAAAGCAGAGATCATGCTGACATTGAAAGCAAGGGCAATCAGGCGCTCAAAGCAATATGCGGACACGATGGCTGGCCCATTGAACCAGAAGATAGGCGCTGCTATTTTCATATCCGACCAAGGGAAGTCGGATGATCTTGCACTTCAAGGTCGAGTTGCAGGGCTGCGCGCGCGAGGCGTTAACAGTTATACCGCAGAGGGAAAATACAATCAGCCGGAGCTGCAATTTGAAAAACTAAAGTTTGAGACATCGGTGACGGTTTATTATAAATTGAATTGAAAAATTTTTTGGCGCCATTGGGCATGCGACCAATAGGACAGTGTCAATTGTAACTGCTATCGGTTTTACCGCACAAGCTGAAGAAATTTAGTGCACGGTCTAAGGGGACAACGACCATCGTAAGAGTCACCAGCGACTGCATCGTGCCGTGCAAAAAAAGAGCATCATCCCAGACGGAGGGACGATGCTGAGGGGTCTTCTTAATCCAGTTTAAACAATCCAGAAACTATTGTGGAACAACAATTTTAGCTTTCTCAGCAGCAATTGTGGCCGCGATTGCCTCAGCCTCATTCTGACTGATAGACAATCGGGCGGTAAGCAGATCAAGAATTTCAATTATTTTGTCTTTGCTGTGCTCAATCTCATCTGCGGTTGCAAGTATCATTTTTCTGTACTGCTCGATGTCGGCATCCGGGGTTGCCGGAGCCGGGTCTTTGATACGACTGACAACTCCGTTTATATCATTGAGCTTTTGAAATGTTGCCTTTACATCATTGATTAGCGCAATCTTGTTAGATTCGTCTTTCCACTCTTTATCGTTTTGGAGTTTGCTGATGGCATCAAAATAGGGTTTCATTGCATTCCAGGTGGTAAGATAATTTGCTATGAATGGCCTTTTTAGATCGGTGGAGTTGCTGATCAGGGTGTGAAGGTCGTTGTCTGTCAATGCTTGCAATTTTCCGAGGGGATAGAGAAGCTCTTTCGCATTTTCATAGATGGCTTTCAACTCAGTAACTTTTACGTTCGATGTTGTTACGGACTTGCTCAATTTGTCAAGGTTCTCTGCGTTTTTATTCTGCATTTCCTTAATTGCCTTGTCGAGTTCCCGTTGCTTTTTGTCTTTGTCAGATTTGGCCGCTGTCTTATGTTCGCGGACTTTGTCGATAACGTTGTTAGCCCCTTCTACAAGTTTAGGAATTAATGTTCCGGCAATGAGTGTAATGGGGTCTTGTGCCTGAGCAAAATTTCGAGTTGCCAGAAAGGCAATTAAAAGGATAATTTTTAGTTTCATATGGTTTTTTTAATTAGGTTTTACAGTTTCTGGAATTATCAGATTAGATTGCTTGATGTTATGGATGAAAAGATCTCGGCAGCGCGTGTGAAGGGATTCTGCGTTGGGACGATCTCGCTCATAATACTGCGTCACGAATCGCGCTAGCAGCTGCCTCACTTCTGGTGTGTTTGTCATCATGTTCGACATATTCGTGAAGTCTTCGGGAATTAATCCGTTGATAATGCTGATCTCGCTGCACAGATTATCCTTCCTAACCACTACTGCCCCTTCTAATAGATTGTCATCAATGGCAATTAATTCTAGACGTAGTTGATAAATTTTAATCCAGCAGTCACGGATTAAGTTGAAGACAGTCTTAATCGTTTGATCGTCTAACGAGGTAGATGTTGCCCGTATCACGCTCTTAGTTTGAGAATGGTTCAGATACGAAATGTTCTCATCCAGATCATTAACGAAACTTTGTAACATCAGAATTTTTGCACTGCGAATTGCAATCTCCTCGCTTGATCGGCTGGTGAAATATATGTCCATTGATTGCTGCAGCTGTTTTTTGACGTCATTGTTTCGCGCTGGTTGTATTGAATCATAGGCTTTCGAAATCCTTTGGAGTAGCGACTCGCGAATGCTTATTCGCAGCAAAGATGCTCCTTGCACGATGGCACGCGCACTTGATTGGACACCTGCGCTGCCCATAGCGCCAACAACATCAATTTCGCCCGAAGCCCGTTCGTTCTGTGCCATCTCCCGGACTTCGTTTGATTGAGTTTCCTCGTATTCTCTTTTGATTTGCTGTTCAGTGCGTTCTTGCGCACTGCGAGCGACTTTTTCCTCGCGATAGATTGCTTCGGCCTTGCTCGCGCTTTTGTCACTTTGGGAATTTGCGCTACAACTTACAAGTATAAAGGCCACAATAGGGAAAGTGGTGATGATGACTTGTATCAAGAATTGCTTTAACCACTTGACGCACCACGGTGTATAGGTTCGCTGCAGCGAGGGGGAATTGTTTTTTCGTTTTGCTGGTGAAGTGATCATAGGTCTTTGGTTTTGGACGAACCAAAGGTCTCCAATCAATCCTATGGCAGACAAGGTGAATAATCCGGTTTATGACACAGGAGAAACCCTGTTTGTTTCAGGGTTAAATCCTGATTCCGCATTCGGGCAGTACGAAATAAGGATGTGTTGCATTAGATTGCTGTAAAAAACTCACTTATGGAAAAAATCAAAGATGCAGGAAGCCCAATCAATCTCGAAAAGGCAAAACGGCTTGTCGAAGCGTACCACCCCGTGCGCCTCGCCACAACAGCGAAAATTCTAAGTAAGGTTACTGACGATGATTTGAACGATTCAAAATTCGCTGTCCGAAGAGCGATGGAGTATCATTCGGTTAACGTCAATGCTTATCTTTTTGATGCGGGGCTTGTTACACGCTTTTTTGAAGGCCACGAGCGGGCGGAATACCTGATGGTGTTCCTGGCTGCCGATGACGATGGGAAACCCACGCTTGTGCTTGCCGGACTGAACAAAGTTGCAGGAAAAGACAAGGAATTTGTGTCGTTGAACATAAACGATCCGGGGACGCAACATCCGCCCAAGTATGCTGATCTCAGTTTCCCCGGCCCCGAAAAAGCAAACGATGGTAGACTTCTGGTGAAACTTTACTGATTCGAATGCATCTGGTCTCGGCACTTCTCGGCACAATTTCAATCTGGATCATTTTACTGCCTGCATTACTTGGCTTGCTGATCGTCAATCGACTGGATCGCGACAGCAGGCTGATCTTGTTAGCTGTTCTGGCAGGATGTGCCCCGCAGGTGCTGAGGCCATTTATACATGGCACTGCGTTGCTCAATTTGTTGTATAACATTTACACACCCATCGAATTTCTCATTTACTGGATGTTGTTCAGCAGTAAAATTATCTCCCCGCAACGCAGAACATTTCTCCATGTGCTGGCGCTGGGATTCCTGTTGTATTCGATATACCTTGTGTTTTCCAACGGCCTGGGTACGCGCTTCCTCAACGAGTGGGTGATCGCCTCCAACATTATTCAGGTGCTGGCGCTTTGTCTTTGCCTGCTCGATTATTACTTCCACGATGACAGCGTTATCAATCTCAGTCAGCCGTTTTTCTGGTTTCTCGCGGGCATCACGTGCTATGCACCCTGTACTGTCATTTTTTTCAGCCTCTGGTTTTATATACAGAACAGCGCACCGGAAAACCAGATCATCTTGAAAAACATTCATCATGTATTCAATATCCTGTTGTATATTTCCTTTACGATCGGAATGCTAAAAAATCTATCACCTTTTAACGTTCGCGCGTGACAACCAGTGCTGACATTATCATTGCTATTTTTGTCGCCACAATTCTCCTGCTCATCCTGAGTTCGTTCGGTATTATTTTTACCGTCATCTATAAGAAAAAGCAACAAGCTTTTCAGAACGAAAAAAGAATTCTTGAAGCGCGCTTTCAGGAGGAATTGCTGCAGGCGCAATTGGAGATCCATGAAAATGCAATGCGGCACCTGGCGCATGAACTTCATGACAACATTGGTCAGATTGCAAGCCTGGTAAAGATCAACCTTCAATCGCTTGGCGTTGAGCAGCCTCCGATGATAAAAGAAAAGATCACCGAAACGGTTGACCTCACACGCCAAATGATCACGGATATTAAACACATCTCGGCTAACCTCAACGGAGATCGCATCGCGCAACTGGGTATTGTGAAGTGTATGGAAACCGAGGTTGATCGACTTAACCGCACCGGACAATTCAACGTTATTTTTGAGCGGGATGGTTCATTGGGCAGCTGGGATGAACGAACTTCTGTGATCCTGTTTCGCATGACGCAGGAAATACTGAACAATATCGTTTCGCACAGTGGCGGTCGCCACATCCAAATACGGTTTTTTGAAACTGAAAATTTGGTTACATTGATCTTTCGCGATGATGGGACCGGTTTTGATGTCAACGAAAAAATTGGAAAGGGTTCTGGATTGCTGAACCTGAAAAATCGCGCACAAGTGATCAATGCTCAGTTGTCAATTGTCAGCACAATCGGGGCCGGCACCACGGTAACCATAGAAATACAAAAACAATGATTGATGGATTGAAGATCGGGATTGTGGATGATCACAAGCTTTTTCGCAAAGGCCTTATTACCCTCATTGGCATGGTTGCCCCGAAGGCAACCATTCTTTTTGAAGTGGATGGAGGCATGCACATGAAGGATCAGATAACCAGTGGCGCGGTGCCGGATATAATGATTGTTGATGTGAACATGCCAGGCATGGACGGCTTTGAAACAGTAGCATGGCTGACGAAAAATTTTCCAGCAGTTAAGGTACTGGTGTTAAGCATGGTGGAGAAAGAGGATGCCGTTGTGAAGATGTTGAAACTTGGGGTGAAAGGTTACTTATGTAAAGACGTAGAGCCAGATGAACTGGGCGAAGCGCTTAACGCCATTGCTACAAAAGGCTTTTACTATACAGACTACGTTACGGGCAAGTTGATCCGTTTACTTGAGGCTGGTGGAAAAGCAGAACCGGATAAGACCCTTCCGCTGCTGACCGAACGAGAGAAGGCGTTTGTGGAACTAGCGTGCACCGAACTAACCTATAATGAGATCGCTGATAAGATGTTTCTCAGTCCGAAAACCATTGATGGATACCGCAATGCGTTGTTTGAAAAGCTCAACGTAAAAAGTCGTGTTGGTTTGGTTTTGTATGCTGTTTCAAATGGAATCGTAAAAATAAATCATAGCGATGTCAGCAATGCAGGAGAATGATCACCAGTCGGTGATCATTCATCAACTACCAATGGCCTCAGTCGGAAGGCAGTATCAAGCTCACACCGAAAAAGGTCGGCTCCGCAGATGTTACTGCCCGGGTAATTGAAAAAGAACATGTCACTACGAAGACCTTTAAAGCCAACGTAAGTACAACGGTGGGTATCGAAGATCTTCCGGGGGAAGGCGTTGAACTCTATCCTAACCCGTCCACTACCTTCATCACACTTCGTTTTACAGGAGCAGCTTCGCGCGATTTATTTCTTTACAACGGACACGGAACGCTGATCGATAGATTTCAGAATGACACTGCAGAGTTTTCGCTGGACGTTTCGACAAGCCCAAGGGGAATCTATCTGATAAAGATTGTAGAGGGACGCCAGGTTGCATGGAAGAAAGTGATCATCGACTAACGAGTTCACTGATATCGGTCTATCTATAACTTCAATTGAATGTTCATGCGTTCACACCATCCTGCAACTACCGTTACGAGAAGCGCGAAGAGGAATGACTTTACCAGCCCGATTATGCCCGTGAGCATAAACGCAGGAAACACGACTCCTGAAACCGCTACTACTGCATACAGAAAGTATGGGAGCAGGTAACACATCAGGGTATTTGTTCCTGCAGGTTTGATCAATGCGAAAGCGCGTTGATTATTGCGCACATCGGCAACATAGAAGACGATCACGAAAATAAGGATGGTGATTCCTGAACAGAGCAGTATCCAGGGCGGTGTTGCCAGGATTTTTGAAATGATCCAAAATCGGTTGGCGATCAATCCACTTACAATGAAAACAATTGTAATGGCAATGCACATCATCATCAACTTGCGGTCACCGCTTTTATGATCACGCACGCGCAGGTAAAGAAGGGCGACCGCTGCGCCTCCAAGTGTGAGCGCAGGTGCTCCACCGGTCTGCAGCGGGGAAAGAATAACACTGAAAACATCCGCTGTGAGCAGCCTTGCATGGTACAGCATACAGATCACATGGAAGGTCACGCATAAGCCCACTGTCCACCATAAATTATTTTTCGCCAGCACAAGGAGTGTGGCTGATACAAGGTACGACCAACCGATAAGCCCCAGGATTCCCCACCAGTGCGTAGTGAAGCGGTAGGTATCCGGATCACCACCGCGATACTGGAAAGCAAGCACCACAAGCATGATAATGCCGACACCCTTCAGCATTTTGACCAATGCGCTATTCCAGGTTGAGGGATAGGAATTCCAGATCAGCACAAATGCCAGGCATGACAAAACATTCCAGGTCAGGCGACTCATGCGCGTAGCCTCTTCGTTGATGCTTTCACCATTCACCAGGAAAAGTCCCATGATGATCAGTGCAGTGGTTCGTAGTGCAATGTGACCAAGAATCGCTCGCGTGCTCTCACCCTTCCTGACTCGCGCCCGGATGGCAAAAGGAAGCGACATCCCCACGATAAAAAGAAACGCAGGAAACACGATATCGGCCAGTCCCATGCCATCTTCGTTTGCCTCCGTATGCTCAAGCCAGACCGGTATGTCTCTCAGGGACCACAGGTCATTTACAAAAATCATCAGTACCATGATAAGAGCCCGAAGGATGTCAATTGATGCGATGCGGTGAGTCACGGTGGAGAATTTACGATTTAAGATTTAAAATTTAAGATTTAAGATTTAAGATTTAGTAAGCGACAAACGATAGTCATAGACCAGGACGAGGCAATTTATAAAGGAAAGAAATTTCATGGTAACGATGAGTGGGAGTTCGGTGGATTGCGTTAGGGATCGCAACGGAAAGCCCGTTGTTCAAAAATAGCGGGCATCTCAATGGAAGAAGAGAACTTGGGTATCACGGGGCTTTGATGCATGGACAAGGGCTTGCAGTGTAGAGCCCGGGCCGCTCGTCATTGAAAGAGTAGCCTACTTCGATTGACGTAAGTGGCCTGGCGGAGAATCTGCGAATGCAGCGGAAGGCAACGCCATAAGACATCAGCTTAGGGTAAAAACCACTTTACGGTGGATAGGCTGGATGATGGTTGATCCTAACTCAGAATTTCTGAAAAATCTTTTCGTGATAATTAAATATAGGGATGCCGAGGGCCATGGTGACTTCGTGTGTTGTGAATGCAGTGCCGGGATTGGAGCCGGGCACCTCAAAGATATAACCGAATCGATAGTTCTTCACACGCATCGTACAGGTGAGACCGAAAGAGTTTAAGTTACGCGTGCAAATGCCTGCCGTGTAGATGTCATCGATGACAATATTCGCATTGATATCAGCCGATATGGGATTTGCCTTTGTTGCCTTGAGCAGGACTGTCGGAACCATTTTAAGTCGGGCAGAAATTGGAAGTGTATACGAGCCAATCACATAATAGTGCCTGTCATATACCTGGATGGTTGTGGTGCCCAGGGTGATGTCGTTGTTAAGCAGGCGCGGTACGGAAAGCCCGAACATGTATTTATCTGTCTGATACACCAGCCCTGCACCAGTATTAAATTTAAATTCATTGAACGTTGCGAATTTCGGATCGCTGGGATCACGCAGAACAACGCCCGCGCTATTGCTCGAGAACTGCATCATGCCGGCCTGCATGCCAAACGAAAGCACACCTTCATTCAGTTCGATGCGGTAGCTCATCAAGGCGTTGAACTCTTTGTTTCGGTTTTCGCCAATACGATCGCTGAGAAACATAATTCCTGCCCCCAGTGTATTGTTGCGCAGCGAGATGTGCGAATTGAAATTCATGGTGTTGGGTGCCCCTTCCAGGCCGGTCCACTGGCCACGGTAACCCGCAGAGGAGACCCAGCGATTGTGCATGCCTGTGAACGCAGGATTAATCAGAATGGGCGTGTTAAAATATTGTGCGTATAGCGGATCGAGTTGTGCAGACGCGCGCGAGGCGGTGAGCAAGACCACCACCACGACAAGAAACAAAAACTGATGCAAACGCCTCTGATGTTGTATGATCATAACGTCTAGCGTTTAAGGGACAAGAATCCTGTTATTGTTTTTCGACCTTCCGGAAACTCGATCTTGTAGAAGTAAGTACCTGCGGGCAGATCGCTGCCGGTGAAAACATTGGTTACGTTATCGTAATTTTTTGCCGTCCATAGCGCATCACCCCAGCGATTAAAAATTGTGACTTTGTTTGGCTGTGCGTCCGGAAGCTTGTCAATGTTTTCAATGTGCCAGTAGTCGTTGAGTCCGTCACCATCAGGTGACACACCATTGAACACAGTAATTGATCCATCATCGGCCGAGGTTGCCAGCGTGACGAACGATTCAGCCGGCCCTTGCAACGCTGTCACAAATCCCTGCTGAGCAGTCCCCGCAAATTCCGACTGCCCAAGACTTGAAAACGGACCGGTGGGTGATTGACTTTGCGCTACGACAACCGTTTCTGTTTTCACGTTGGGAGCAAGGTTGTGCGCAGGCAAGGTGATGGACGATGACTCAAGGTTGCCCTGCACTACATCGATGAACCAAACATTTTCGCTAACGACATCGATAAGCGGTGCACGTGTGCTGAGGGAAGTTCCCGGAGGAATGTTCTGCACTTCGATGCCCACCTGCGTATTTGCGGGAACGTCATTCAACGTGACGGGAAGGTAGGTGGAACCGTTACCTACCGGATACAAAAGATTGCCTGTGCCCTGATGGTACACACGTCCATTGATGTGGGCAACATCGGAGCCTCCGATGGCGGTTGATCCGGGCGTGAAAACAATATGTGCGCCATTCTGTGAGGTGAGGATACCGTCTTGGAAGACGAGTTCTTTTTCAATCGTAATATTGGCAAGGAACAATTTTCTTCCGCCACCGCTGATGGTAAGATGACTGAACGACTGATCATTGTGGTTAATGATCTGCTCGATGTCACTATTGAATGTAATTCCACCTGAGCCGGCATCATACGTCTCATTATTTTGCCAACGGCCCGCGATCACCAGGTTACCGTTATTGACAACGGTTCCATTGTTGGTGAAGTCGGTCTTGATAGATAATATCGTGTTGGGCTTGATGCTGATGACCGCGCCTCGGTTCACGGTTTGGGCAGATGCACTTAGTCCACCGAGAAGGAGGAGTGCCGTGACTACTATTTTATGATCTGAAACCATGCTGGCCTGATTTAATTGCTACGTGAGATCACATACCAACGCTTGGTATCTTTATTCGCAACAATGGTGATGCTTGTGTACGTACTGCTCAGTACGATTGTGGTCTGGCCTTCGATAGTGTCACCCTCTTTGATTTCGGCTGCCACTGTCAGCGTGGTTTTTCCGGGGTTCCGATTTTTGATATAGAAGACTTTATTCGCTGAGCTTGCAATCGGAGGCAATGTCAAGATCACCTCGCCACCGTCAGCGGTACAGTAGAGAAAATCATCTTTGGAGGGATCCGCTGTCGTATTGAAATCAAATTCACGACTGTTAAGTGCATTCGTGCCGGCAGGACCTTGCGGGCCTTGAGGTCCTTGAGGTCCCTGAGGCCCAGTGGGTCCAGCAGGTCCGGTCGCGCCTGTATTTCCCGTATCACCTTTGTCGCCCTTTGGTCCAGCGGGACCTGTCGGACCTTGCGGCCCTGTTGCACCCGTAGCACCAGTAGCACCTGTTGGCCCTGCAGGACCAGTAGCTCCCGTATTTCCTGTATCACCTTTCGGCCCGGCAGGACCCGCGGGTCCTTGGGGACCAGTAGCTCCTGTCAGACCAGTAGCACCTGTTGGTCCAGCGGGACCAGTAGCACCTGTATTTCCTGTATCACCTTTATCACCTTTCGGCCCGGCAGGACCCGCGGGACCTTGGGGACCAGTAGCTCCTGTCAGACCAGTGGCACCTGTCGGTCCTGCGGGACCAGTAGCTCCTGTATTTCCTGTATCGCCTTTATCACCTTTCGGCCCGGCTGGACCTGCGGGGCCTTGTGGACCAGCGGGTCCCGTATTTCCGGTGGCACCTGCGTCACCTTTCGGACCCTGAGGACCTGCGTCACCTTGCGGACCTGCCGGACCTATATCACCGGTGTCTCCTTTAGGGCCTGCCGGACCTTGTGGGCCCCGAATGTTCATCACAACGATATAGCTACCTGCTTTTCGCTGATAGATGTCGAATGTCGCTGTATGTAGATAGAAGTCTCCGTCAGCGCCCAGTGTATTCAGGGGTACCGTTGCGCCAGCTCTCCATGTATTGAATGTCTCCCCTGCTTCAATGGCCCGCCATGCGGGATTTTCCCAGTAATAGAATTTGTTGTCATCGGTGTCATAAACCAGGAGACCATTTTCAGCGCTCGTCAGTCCCGTTGTGAATGTGGAGGCATTGCGCTGCTGCCCATTCATGCGTGGCGCCAGGAAACCCTGATCATTGGTTGGCGAAACGAGTTCGAGAACTGCACGGTTATTCGAGTTCTCGGTCCCGATGCCTACGGAGTTTTGTGCACGCGTGAAATGACATGTGGAAATGAAAAGCATGAGGGAGACCCATGCATAGGTTAGAAGGCTTTTCATAAAGGGGGATAATGAAGACTGAAAATACGAGATCGGCCAGCCATTTGCAAACCAGTGGGTTACCACGTGAGCCCTATCGGGTTTTGACGCGATTCTGGGTGTTTTTGCTGTGTAATATTTTGCACAGGAAAAAACGTATAAGATTCGAAGTTTGAATGCGGGTGATCTACTACTGTGAGTGCGTGCGCCTTCACGGAAGTCTTTTGTTGGAAAAAGTGCTGGAAATCGGATCACGCGGCACTTTTTGGACCGCGATTGATGGTGGTGGAGATTGCGTGTAAAGGCGGGGTCTCCAGGTGGAACCCCGCACATCGAACGCATGTCTAGGCGCTGCCGAACTTCTTATGGAAATAAATGTACGAGAGGATGCCCGGGATGAAGAACATAAGCATACCGATCTGGTTGACATGAAATCCCGCCACGGAGATCACCGCATACGTTGCACCTGCCAGGTCAAAAAATAATCCTGCATACGACCACTCTTTGATCCACCTTGGCAGTGTTGGAATCAGTATGCCGATGACACCGAGAATTTTGGCTACACCGAGGAAGGGAATCATATATTTTGGGAATGCCAGATACCCGTTGATGAGTTGCACGGAGGCGTCATCCATCATTACGTTACCGATGGAGGAGAACAACATAGCTGCCGCGAACAGACCGGTGAATACCCAATAAAGAACGTTCGTTTTTTTCATAGGAGTTTATTTTAGGAGTAAAGTTAGTGTAGTGCTAGTGTATCCTCATCGCCTGAGGATCACATCGAGTTGGTCAAACATCATTTCAAGGCCACTTGCCATGCCACTCTCTACCATGGAATCACGATCTTCAACGGAGAAACATACATCGTGGATCGTCAGCCGCGTGCGCGGCCCGGGAAGTTCTTCGAACATCATCTTTTCTAAAATCACATGTCCGCGCTCGGGTATCTCCATGAATTCTGCTGTCTGCACAAGCCGTTCGGGAGAAGTCAATTCATGAATTACTCCATTAAATGTACACACAACATTCCCGTCTTCATCTTTGTGATACCAACTGTAACGGCCATTCGTCTTGTAATCGTGATAATGAAAGTCCATGGTGATGCCCGGTGGAGCAAAAAAATTTTTCAGGATGTCGGGCGTGGTGAACGCCTGAAAAACAAGTGCGGCCGGAGCATCAAATTCCCGGATGATAAGTACTTCCTGTTTGCCTTTTTCTGCTATCACCTGCATGGCGTTGTGATTTTCCATCAGTGCTTACGTTTTAATTTTTTTAAGACATCATCAAGTCTGTTAAATCTTCCTTCCCACAGCTTCTGAAAAGGCGCAATCCAATCCAATACCTCCTTCATCTTTTGTGGATTGAAATGATAATAGATCTCGCGACCCTGCTGTTGTTGTTTCACGAGTTCGCACGCCACAAGAATTTGAATATGCTTCGAAACTGCCTGGCGACTACTATCAAAATTTTCTGCGATAGCATTTGGTGTAAGGCTTCCTGCAGCCAGCAATGCCAGGATCGCGCGCCTTGTCGGATCGGCAATCGCTTGAAAAACATCCCTTCGTGTTTCCATATTATGCAATCACATGGTTGCAAATATATAAATGCAACTATGTGGTTGCAAGAGTTTCTGATTTATTTTTATGTGATCTTAATTCACCAGACATTGGAAGGGCAGGCGAACGGAGCACATCGGCTGCCGCTTTGTGTTTGCTTTTCCAATGCACTATGCGTAGTGTGAGCAACGACTCGTTGGTTGTGACGAATACCTTCATTCCTGCGGCCTTCATTGACTGGTAGCCGGCCAGTGATTGAAGCTGGGCGCAAAGGCGAAAGAACGCAAAGATTCTGTTTGCATGAAAAACGTGCGCAAACGATAGCGTTGTTTACTTTGAAGGCATTTAGAGTACACATGGATATAACTTAAGCGATACTTAAGCGGGAGCGATTACAAAAATGTATCTTACCTGTTTACAAAACCCCATGAAAAGCTTTTTCAAGAACAATTGGATTGTACTTGTGATCGGTATTGCCTTTACGACAAGTGCCGTGCTCGCGGTGCGCAACAACTACGTAATCAGGGAAAATCAGACGGCCCTTGCTCAGGCGGACCTTGTCAAACGAACAACACAAGCAATTCTTACTACGATTATGCACGGCCTTGACCTCGGTGTACGAGGTTACGGATTAACGAAGGACGATAAGCTACTTATTCCGTACCGCGAGGCGATCCAGCTTACACCTCAGGTTTTTCATCGCATTGATTCACTGCTAACCCTGCAGCGTTACCCGCAACGAGATCAGGCATTGAGCGTGATGGCTGAAATCGATGCATATACCAAGCTCAGCGACAAAATGATCGAATTGGCACGTACCGACCAGATGGAAGAGTTTACGCGCTTGCTGCTGGAAGACAAGGGATATGCGGTGTGGAAAAAATATTCGGATTTCGCAACGCCCTTATTCGCTTACGAAGATGCACTGGCCAGCCAATCATTAGCGAATTATCAGTTTGCTATTCAGAGTAATTTGTTTTTGCAATTTGCGATTCTGATCCTAGCCTTACCTATGTTGTTTATGTTCGTCAGTAAGGTGAATGCAGAACGCAAGAAACGATATAATACATTGCTGGAGGTTGATCGTACAGACCGAACGTATGTGTTTGACAACGGAGCGCATACTAACCTTAACGAAGATATTAATGCACGAGCTGTTGTTCATGTAAAGGAAGCTTCGTCCTTTATTGCGTCACTGGCTGAAGGTAGCTATGGCGTTCAATGGAATGGACTTAACGATTCAAATCGTAAACTGAATGAGAGAACGCTGGCCGGCAACTTGTCGCGCCTCCGTGATCGACTGCACCAGATCAAAGTGGAGGACGAACAGCGCAACTGGGCCAACGAGGGGTTAGCAAAATTTACAGAGCTGGTACGGAAACACCAGGATGACTCCAACGAACTGGCAATCAAAGCTATTTCTTTTCTGACACGGTACATTGACGCGCAACAGGGAAGCTTGTTTGTTGTGGAAAGGGAGGGCGATGAAACATTTTTACAACTACGAGGTTGTTATGCATTCGACAAGCGGAAATTTGTCGAGAAGCGTATTGAGCTCGGCACAGGCCTGGTGGGGCAGGTGTTTTTGGAAGGCCAACCTATTCTGCTAAAACAAGTGCCGCAGGGCTACACGCATATCACCTCAGGACTTGGTGGCAACACGCCTGAATGTGTATCGATCATTCCCTTGAAGCATGATCAGACGGTCGTGGCAGTAATTGAGTTTGCTTCGTTTAAAGAGATTGCACGGCACCAGGTTTCTTACCTCGAACGTGCAGGCGAATTTCTAGCTGCCGCTATTATGTCTACGCGCACTGCCGTTGAAATGAAACGCCTTTTGGACGAGGCTCGCATACGCGAAGAGATGATGAAGCAACGCGAAGAGGAGTTACAGCAAAATATGGAAGAGCTACAGGCCACGCAGGAGCAACTCCAACGAAATACGCGAGAGCATTTTAACCTTGCACGGACCTCAGGTTTTTGAGGACGGAACATACCTTTCCATCTTGTCTGTTGCGAAACTTCCCCGTTAAAACGGCCATTTGACGTGCACGGTTTTAGCGCGAAGATTTCGTAAATTTATAGGGAAACGCGGTTGCTATATGGTCGATCACATAACACAAATCCGGTATGAACAGCTAGTAGGTGTTGTGCAAAAACTTTCCGTTGCGCGTGATCTTGCGACCGTTGTTGCTATTGTAAAGTCTGCTGCCCGCGAGTTGTCAGGCGCGGATGGGGCGAGTTTCATTTTGCGTGAAGGAAACCTGTGTTCCTACGTTGACGAAGATGCAATTAGTCCGCTTTGGAAAGGTAAGCGCTTTCCGATGGAAGAATGCGTCAGCGGATGGTCGATGATCAACAAGGCCTCAACCGTCATTCCCGATATTTACAAGGACCCGCGCATCCCTGCAGATGCCTACCGTCCCACCTTTGTGAAGAGCATGGTGATGGTGCCGATCCGCCAGAGTGACCCGATCGGTGCAGTGGGAACGTACTGGGCGCAACATTATGTGGCGACACCTGACGAAGTTTCTATTCTTCAATCGCTGGCCGATATCACGGCTGTCACAATCGAAAACATTACATTGTATAAAAACCTTGAGCAGCGCGTATTGCAGCGAACCGCGGACCTCCAATCGTTCACCTACGCGCTTACCCATGATATCCAATCTCCTTTGAGGATGATGAATTTTGCTGTTGAAGTTTTTCAAACGGAATATAAAGATGCGCTGGACGAAAATGGCCGGCAACTCTTGGGACGGATGGCTGCGAAGGGTAAGGAAATGCATCACCTCATCGATGGCCTGATGAATCTCTTCAACATGACGAAGCAAGAAATGAAAGAGACCCTGGTGCCGATGAAAGAACTTGTGCAGGAAGTGGTACACGATATTTTGCAGCAGGAAGTGCATCGCAGGATTGCCGTGAAAATTGATGACCTTCCTTCGGTCCACGCTGACCCGGTACTCCTTCGGCAAGTGTGGGCGAACCTCCTTGGCAATGCAGTCAAGTACACCAAGTCGACACCGCACGCATCCATCAATGTTTCCGCGGAGACATTCGATGGTCGGTATATTTATTCCGTTGAGGACAACGGTACCGGTTTCGATATGCGGTACTATGACAAACTGTTTATCCCATTTCAGCGCCTGCACAGTCGCTCCGAGTATGAAGGGGCAGGGTTGGGACTTTCTATGGTCGAAAAAATAATTCAACGACATGATGGCAAAATCTGGGCGCAATCATCGCTCGGAAAGGGTTCAACCTTTTATTTTTCCTTAAAAGCCTTGCACTAAGGATAACACAATCGATTTACCATTCCTGTACAAGTAACTCATGAAATTTGACAATGACGCGGCTCAACTCATTGCTGTTAACGTATTAGCATACTTAAAAAGGAGTATGTATCGTAGGCAAATAGGTCTACCGTTGTAAAATGATCATCAACATCTGAGCAAATAACCAGCGAACATTAGCGACAGGGATCGGCAAAGAATTATCTTGCGGGATAAAACCCACTTTAGATGAAAATTTTATTTCGAATTGCCCTGCTCCTTAATTTCTCGCTTTTTCTTACGCATTGTTCGGAAGATGAGCCAAAAGTTCTACCGACCCTATCCCTTGACGATGCCACGGCAAACGAAGGTGGCGAGCTTCTATTTACCATCACCCTTGATAAGCCAAGTACGGACACGGTGGTGGTCCACTACAAGACACAAGATGTTACCACCTCTGCGAATGATTACTTCGCGGTAGCAAATGCTTTAAAGGTCAAGATCAACCCGGGTCTCACAACCGCCACGGTCGGCATCAGTTCGAAGACAGATGCAAGCCAGGAGTCGGATGAAACATTTGCGATAATATTATCGGAACCAAAAAATGCAACCATTGCAGATGGTGAAGGCGTTGGAACAATTAAGAATTCTGCGGTCCAGACGGTAAGCTATTTTATGAAAGCGAAGATCGGCACCCAACAGTGGAATGCCAAAGTCGGAGGTTTCTTTGGGGCGGCCTTCATTGGAAATACTTTTGCTGGATATGGCACCGATAACGATTCACAATTGTCCTTCATATTTAAGAAAGACCCGCCCACGGCAGGCGCATATGGGCTTGAAGAAATTATGGCAACCGCCAACGATAAAGTTGCTGTATTTTATTCACCAAAATTTTTTAGCGAAGGTATGCTTGGACAAACTTTTAATGGTCAGCCTGGTGGCCAAGTAGTGATCACTAAATACGATGCCACTGCGAAGATTGTCGAAGGTACGTTCAGCTTCACAGGTAAAGACAATAACGGGACTACCCTCCAGGTGACAGAAGGATCTTTTAAAGTTCCGATTGAATAACATCTAATACTCGTTGAATTTAAGAGGCGGTCGCGGTGATCGCCTTTTCTTTTTCCGCTAGGACTTGCCAGGTCATTTCAAATACTGCACTTCTAAAGCAGATTCAAGCGATGGCTACTGATGGAATGTCTGCTATCCTGCAGGGTCTTGTTCAAGTGCCTTAACTGACAGTGGCCTTTCTTCGTTTGTTAACTTTAACGGGCGCCTTTGCAGGTTTTTGCCATGCCGTCAGTTTCCCAATTGTCAGGCCCTGCACAACGATCGAGAACACGACAACATAGTACGTGATCGCGAGAAAAAGGCTCTGATGAAGCGATTCATCGATCGTCAACGCTAGGGCTACTGACACGCCACCCCGTAAACCTCCCCACACGAGGATTGTAATTGTTTTCCGATCGAATGTTCCAATCGCAGGAATCAAGCGAATTGGAAGCCAGATGGAGAAGAATCGCGCAAGTAAAACAATTCCTATGGCAAAGCTTCCAATCTGCCAGTATTGTGTTAGATCCGGGATGAGCAGCAACTCGAACCCTATGATGAGAAACAGAATGCCATTGAGAATTTCATCAATGAGTTCCCAGAATTTATCAAGGTAATCCTTGTCGGTGGCAGACATCGCGGTTGCTTTTCCGTAGTTGCCAATAACAAGTCCAGCGGCAACCATGGTTAGCGGACCCGAGATGTGCAGGTACCGTGTGATGAGATAGCCACCCATTACAATAGCAAGCGTGATCATGACGGTCACGTTGTAATCGTTGATACGTTTTATCCCTTGTGAACCGATGTAGCCAAGCACTACACCGATCACCAGCCCACCAACAGCTTCCTGCAGGAACAATCCCGAAATATGGGCGAACGTGAGGTCAAACTCACTTCCGCGCGCCAGTTGCATCAACACCGTGAACAACACGACCGCTACGCCATCGTTGAAGAGTGATTCGCCAGCCACTTTTATTTCAATCGATTTTCGGATGCCAGCCTTTTTGAGAATCGCGATCACAGCAATGGGATCGGTAGGTGATATGAGCGCACCAAACGCCAGACACATGATGAACCGAATCTCCATATTGAGTGCTTGAAACGCAGCGTATAGGAGCGCACCCACGACAACGGTGGAAATGATGACACCTACCGTTGAAAAGATGATCACTGGAACACGTTGTTTTCGCAAATCGTGAAGACTGATGTGAATCGCACCAGCGAAAAGAAGAAAATTGAGCATTGCGCCCATCAGCACTTGTGAAAAATCAACGCTGCGGATCATATTTGAAAACTGCGCCTGAAGTTCTGGCTGTGATCGACCAACGCCAACTACGGTAATCGAGGCGAGCATCGCGATAATCATGATGCCAATAGTGGATGGCAGCTTGATGAATCGTACATTGATGTACGAAAAGAAAGCAGTCATCACAATGAGAATGGAGAAGGTATAATAAAGATCCATCGTTGGCGGTTTTCCTGGACCTTGAAGGTAGAAAAAAATCTGCGAAGCGAGTCCATTGGCACTACGTCATGTAAGAGTTGTGACCATTATCAATATTTTCAAGGCGCCTCGTGACGGGAAACAAAACATCTTAGCATGGGACAATGGATGTTGGAGGTTATTGCTGCGGTAAGCGCAGCTTTCTCAAGAGAAATCCAACACCAAGGCAGATAATGCACACGACAAGAAACTCGTAGAAGATATTTCCAAACATAAGATTACCCGCGAAGATTACCAGGCAGATACCACCCCACGCGAGAAAGATCCAGGTGAAAATGTTTTTAATAACGCGAACAATCTGGAAGCGCTTCTTAAAGTAAGCGACCAGTGCGACAATCAGCGCGCCCATCATTACAAAACGCAGGACCAGGCCAACGATATAACCTAATGTTTGATACGAATTCTGATCCATGGGGTACGATACATTTCTCGCATAAATTTAAATTACTAAAATTATGCATACACCAAAACGTGACGAGCAGCGAATGGTGAGAGAGAGGTCCGATTGCAAGCTCTTTTTCTAACGCATTTCAATCATTGCCGCTATGACCGAATTTGTGCAAAGTCGATGAATGAAGTTCGCACAAATACAGTCGCCTCAATTTTTTGCAAAGGATAAGACGCAGCTATGGTCTTTAATGCGAGATATGCTAGAAAAATATGAGCCTGGGAATCAGTATCGCCCACGATGTTTTTTCAGTTGCCATTTGATGACCACGACAACCGTGATCAACACAACGAAGAATCCGATTGCAGCTAGTGCCGTTTCGCCATCAATGAGGCGGGGCCGGTGACGTTGAATCCAATTCATCGTCATCAGAAAGAGAGGGTGTATAAACATGAGAGGTATCTTAGCGTAATTTGGTTAGAAGGTGAATGCAATGGTATAAAGTACGAAACTGTAAATCTTCGTTGGGTTAACCTGTGTGAGAATTGGAGCGTTCGTAGGTGTGGGATTCAAGTTACTGCACCCGAGAAGGTAAAAGGGTGCAACAGATATAACGAGCAACGCGGAGGACGCGCAAATGGAGGGTTGGAGCATCGTAGGTCTTTTGAAAGTGTAAAGTAAGAAACGCGCGGAAGATTCGTTACGCATTATATGATGGGCGTTTGCTCGCATGAGTTCGCGATCAAGTTTAACTACAGCCGCAGAACTACCTCCGGTTCATGAGGGAAGAATAAATTTTTGAGAAGGGCGTATAACCTTTAGAAGCGTTGACGCTCCGGTGTATTAACAACAATAGGCTCATTGCGTTCAGACCTTGGTGACGTTTGGTCGTCCTCTTTTAAAGGCTGTAACCGTGCTAAATTGGGGGGGAGAATGACCACGAAAACATAGTAAAAGAATTTCGTGGTCATACTTCGTTAGCTCACGGTAAAGAACGTTCCGTGCTCCTTGGTGCCGGTCACACCTTCTTGCTTCTGATGCATTTTCAATTCTGTAATATCAGTCGCAAGTTTTAGGATCCTCGAAGGTCTTCCGTGCTGGTCACGGATAATAGAATAACTTCCCTTTATATACACGGACGCACCTGATCGCTTCACCCGCCTGTATTCACCCGGACGAGGCACACCGTTCCGCAAGTCATTCCAGAAGTCGACATACTCCTGCGACAGCGCAAACTCGGCATCAACAAACATTCGATGATGCTTGCCACGGATCTCGTCAATGGCATAGCCCATCAACGCCAGAAAATGTTTGTTGGCAGTAATGATCGTTCCGTCCGGGTGGAATTCAATCGAAGCGATTCCACTCTCTTCAATGGCATTGATACGGTTCTCGGTCTCGCGTGCCTTTCTGTTCATTTCCTCCTGTGTTGCTGCGAGTTCCTCCATGTTCTGCCTCATTTCTTCTTCCTGCGCACGCATTTCTTCCGTCCGCTCTTGAGATTCGGCTAATAGCTTTTTGATGTGTGCCGTGGTTCGCGCTGCGATGATGGCCGATGCGATGTTCTCAGCCGCCTTGTGCACAAAAAGCTTTTCATGCGGCTTAAGTGTCTTGAATGCAGCGAGTTCAATAACCCCGACAACTTCCTCTTGCGTTTTAACGGGCACTACCAGGATGCATGTGGGAGTAGCTTCACCAAGACCAGAAGTAATCTTGGTGTAATGCTGAGGTACTGCAGTGAGGTACATTTCTTCTTGTTCAAGGAAACATTGCCCTACAAGGCCCTCTCCGGGGTTTAGACGCATCTCAATATGCTTCTTCCGGTTATAGGCATAGCATGCGGTAAGCTTCAGGTACGCAGTGCTGTTGTCATCCTCCTCTAGTATAAAGAGTGCGCCTTGATTAAGATCTGTATACTTGACAATGCCTTTAATAAATTCGTCTGCCAGCGTGATCGGGTCGTTGCTGTGATTTCGGATGATATCGCTCACTTTCGTAACTCCAACGGTAACAAACCGATCTTCCAGCTCGCGTTCAGCGGATTTCCTCAGACTTTCCTGCATCACTACGAGCGATTTTCCCAACTCATCCGATTCATCCGTCACCGTGTAGTCCGCATTGAGATTTCCTTTGCTCATCTGTTCTGCGAATGCAATGTTCCTTTGCACATTTCCAAGCTGGCGATTAAGCATGGTTGTTTTGGCAACTTCACGCAGGGTAGAACGCTCCAGGTCATACGCCCAGAAGGCACAAATACCCATGATGATTGCTGTGAGCAGTGCATGGAAAATAAACGCCTGCAGATCCATGTACTCAAGCTGCGAGAAATAAATTTCCTTCATTCCCGTGTATTGCAGCCATGCAAATGCAACATGATGGACTACTGTAAAAAGCAGCATGGGAATGAATGCTTTCCAATTGCGAAAGGTTATGAGCAACGCAGACCCTACAAAGAAAAAGAAGTGCATTTCAAACAAGCCATGCATCTGGTAGATGAACTGCGCAGGGAATATGGCCAACACGGCACTGAGCACATACTGATATAGCGTTGCATCAGGCAACACAAGGCGTGAGATAAAGCAGACCGCCAGACACACGCCTCCAACCGTCATTGCGATGAGTTGTGTATTGTAAAAAAACGAAAGGAATAATCCGAAATTAAAGTAAATGATAACAGCAACGGTCATTATTCGATCCGACTTCTGTTTTATTTCCTGGAAGGCTCGTTTGCGTTCCTCCCATGTTAATGCGATTTCAGCCATGCTATAGTTTTGTTTAGGAATTAGTATAAAGATTAAAGTTTAAAAGAATTCGATTTCATTTTGCGTGAGCTCGCATCCGTAGGCCTCACTTGCTGACAGTCCAAATGCGGGCGCTGGCTGTTCGTTCAAAAGAGCGCTCAGCGCTACTTCTGCGAAGTTCGAAGCTCGTGACGTGCAATAGCGAGCTCGGTTGCAATTGCTACGGTAAAATGGCTTTTGTTCGGATGTGACGATAGCAGCTTGCGGTGCTGAGTAAAGGCCACGCGCTTTTGCGACCGAATGACGCTTGTCATGTAGATAATGGAGATCGTGGCCAAATTCGATTTTCGCCCTTTTTAACGATGCCAATTCTGACACAACACTAATAAAGGGAAGACTGCCCCAATAATTACCGACTAATGATTTGATGTGACGAGCGTTGAACTGCGGGCATTGGCATGCAGTGTTGTGGGAAGGCAGGAAGTAGGAAAGATTGTTTTCGAACAAAGGCGAAAGTTGTACCTCTTCACTGGGTAGGGCCTCGCAGTATCCGTTCGCTACAGGTGTCCGTAACGAATATTTCATTCCCTGCTGCCAGAACGCAAATGCGATTATGATGATACTTCCAAGGACAACAAATCCCGCGATCGCCTTTTTCACGTACTCCATTCCTGATGACATAACCTACCATAATCCAAAAGGCAATATCTTCATGCTGCATTGATTTTCATCATGCGACTCTTGTGGTGGATGGGCTCCTTTGGCTAAACACTGATAGCCGTTTATTGTTTAGCTACGGTGTCATGCAGTCCGTTGGATTTCAAAGTTCAGTCCATTTTTTTTGACAAAGCACAAATTTGAAGAACCTGCATTCATTTTTTTTTTTGCACAATAGCTGAATTACTTGCCTATGCGTTGGGTTTCTGCAGCGTGTCACGGTCATTATAAAAAATCAGATAATCGATTACAGCGGTGATCCGGGATTTCCCGGATAGGTAAGATTGGGAATTCCATTTTTGAATCGCCTCAATACCGAATTGGGATCAATTTGCGTCTAGCCATTACGTTGTGAGGCGTGTACTTCGCTTGTTTTTGTTTAAGGATTGTTAGTCCGGGGCCTCTATTTGCTTAACATATTTGCGGCTCTGCACCACGTCTTTCCACCGGGCGGGCGGTAAAGTGTACCGCGAGATGGGTTTCATGAAATTTAACAATAACAGGCTTTTCCGAAAGCTTTCGTGCCTTAATATCCGTTGCGGAAAATCGCTTTGGGTAAAATCCTTGCTGTCATAAAGTCAAAGGATATTGGGTGAAGCTCATCGAATTAGTTATGTGAACTGGTTCATTTAACTTGTTGGTATGCTAAAGGAGTGTACTCCCTTCATCAGAACCTTTATTTTACTTTTTATGGAGCAGTTCATGCGAATCTTAGTCATTCTGAACGTACTACTTTATGTCCCGGCTTTGACGCTGGCGTTTCATCGCGGACAGGGCGTGAAGATTTATCTTGTCTATATGGCCATTCAAGCCATTTTACTTTTGATGCAGGTAAACAAAGTGGGCTTTTCGGGCAAGGGTGACGCGGCCGGGAATGGTATGGAGGCCGGGCTGTTATTCGTTCTTTATTTTGCCATCCAAATGGTAGTTTTCATTGTCTTGATCGTGACGTTTATTCGAAAGAGTCTGTAGCAAAAAGGGAACGCTCGTACAAACTCTCCTGACTTTTGCAACAACACCCGATCAGCCAATATACGTGTCTCCATTTGATAAAGCCGAAATGTCGGACAAACCACAGTGAGCCTGGTGTGCATGATACATGAATACCTAGCCCTCGCATCATTGTCTTTTCATTATATTTATAGTACGACTAAAAAGAACCGTGTTAAAATCACTTCCTTTTTGGATTTTGCCTTGCTGGCCTTTCGATTTTACTTTGCTCTCCACCTTGGCTCCAATGTCATTCTACAATCTGCGCAAACACCCGCCTGGTAAAAAACTTTCTTGTCGGATGCACAGCCGCAGGGCGGACAGAAATATTCTCCTGTCTTCGCATAAGCCGAGCGTACACTTTTTATTTCTGATGCATTAGCAAGTTCTGCCGTAAAGAGGTAAACGAGTCGCACAATTTTCGCCATATGTGTGTAATTGATCGTCTGTGGTTCGTCACTTACTTTGTGGTAATGTTCCGTGAGACCGGTGGAGAAATAGATGGAAGGAACGAGTTCGTATTCAAACGGCTTGTTGTCAGACATGAATTGCTGTGGATTCTCCGGTTGAAGCAAATCCAGGTTCACCTGCATTTCAGAATTCAGCTTTGCCGCAGCCTTATCAAGTGGTCCGGATGTGGAATCATTGACGAGCACGTATACATAGTTATTGGCGTTTGCGGCTTGTGGTTTATCCGTTCCACCTACGCCATCCATGTTGATGATTGCTTTCGTTTGTTCCAGTGGGACAAGTGGTTGATTTGAAACCCAGTAGTTGGAACCAAGTAATCCACTTTCTTCTCCGCCCATGTGAATGAATACAATGCTTCGTTTAAATTTCACGCCCGCTTTTTTTGCTGCCGTCAGCGCCTGCGCAATTTCGAGCAATGCAACAGTGCCCGATGCATCATCGGCCGCGCCATTGAAAATGGAATCATTTCCCGTTTTGCTTCCGGTGCCGAGATGGTCATAGTGGGCAGTCACGAGGAGATATTCTTTTTTCAGTTCAGGATCTGATCCTTCAAGCCACGCAACTACATTTTGTGATTTGCCTTTTGATTGACTAAGCGTGAAGTCGAATGATTGCAAATACGGATTCAACTTTCCGCCCGGAGTCTGCAGCGGCCATACTTCCATCGCCCGATATTGTGCCGCCAGATATTCCGCGGCAAGCAGTTCAAAGGCACTTCCCACTTTCCGACCTTGCATGGCATCAGACGCAAGAAAACGCAGGTGGGCACTAAGTTCATTTTCGGTGATGCTTGTAACGTGGTCGTTGGCATGAGCCGTCTTATTTTTAGACCCTTGCCCCCGGAGTGAAAGCACAACGAGTAACTGGAACATCAAAATTAGGAGCTTTCTCATAGTTGTAGTGTAAGAGATTAACGAAACTAAAACCGCCTATCCTGTTTGAGGTGGAAATTAAGGTTTTCCACTGTGCGAAAAATGCGAACTTTTAGCGTTTCCCAATTACTAAACCCCTAACCACCTGGCATTTTCATTTTTTAAACAAAATAGAAGGATATGTGGGTACCTTTTGTTTAATTTATACAAAATAGAAGCAAATGGCTCGTGAATTTTTAGGTGAGTTTGAAGAATTGGTATTAACGCTTGTAGCAGCGCTGCAGGATGATGCATATGGCGCGGCCATTGCCGAAGAGATTGAAAAGCGCCTTCAGCGTGATGTGACGTTGAGTGCTGTTCATGTTACGCTTTACAGGCTGGAGGATAAAGGCTACGTTAAGTCAAAGGCGGGAGGAACAACTAAGGAGCGCGGAGGCAGAAGGAAACGTATTTATACTGTGACGACTGGCGGCATGGCCATGCTTCGTGCAATGAAAGATGTTCGCATCGATCTCTGGAAGATGGTACCTCAATTAAAATTCTAGTAATGGACAACGATAAAAGCTCTTTACCGAAGTGGGCTGAACGTTTTCTTAGTGCGATCTGCCCTGAACCATTGTACGAAGAAATTGAGGGTGATCTGATCGAGGCATTTAATCGTAAGAAAAAAGAACGTGGCGAAACACGGGCCAATTGGTTTCTATTCGTTAACACCTTCAAATACTTCCGTCCCGGAATTCTACTTCGCAATCGGGTGAGGCCATCCGCTAATTTCGCGATTGTCAGGAACTATTTGCTGACGAGCTACCGTCATGTGCTAAAGGATAAGTTAAACTCATCATTCAAACTCACAGGCTTGACGTTGTCATTGTTCGGCCTCCTGGTGGTCGCGCTTTATGTTTCGTATCAGCTCTCATTCGATCGCTACAACAATGACTACGAGCGTATCTATCGCGTGAATACCCAGCGACTTGAAAACGGGAATGTAGAGCAGTATGGTATTGCGCCAGTCGCGTTCGGTCACATGTTGATGGATGAGTTCCCTGAAGTAGAAGTGTCTGCCCGATTTGACATCGCCAACGGAAGTCACATTAAGTACAAAGAAAAAGTAATTTGGGGAGGAGTGTTCGGTGTAGACAGTACATGGTTTGATATTTTTTCATACAAGTTTATAAAGGGCACCCGTGATGCACTGACGCGGCCATCGACAATTGTTCTGACGGAAACCTTGGCATTAAAACTTTTTGGGAATGACGACCCCATGCATAAGCTCCTTACGATTAACAATGGTGAGAAGCTGTTTGAAGTAACGGCAGTCATTCAGGATATTCCACAAAATTCGCACATTCGGGGCGAAGCGTTTGTGGGGATTGACCGTACGCAGAACTTCAGCGCTCAACATATTATCTCGCCTCCAGAGTTTGTCGATAACTCAACGGTGTTATTTATCAAACTCCGGACAGGAGCTGATCCAGATGTTTTTGTCTTCCACCTTGAAAGAACCCTTGACAAATTTGTTCCTCGTAAGAAACGTAACGAGCTGGGGTTTCGCATTTTCCTTCAGCCCTTGAAAGATATTTACCTTGACCCTCCATTGAAATACGAATTCACAAGAAAGGGCAGCATGGTCTATCTTTATGTATTCACGGTGTTGGGAATTTTCCTGCTCGTCATTTCGTGTATCAATTATGCCAATCTTTCACTTGCAGGTTTTATGAATCGTTCCCGGGAGATAGGCGTGAGAAAAGTGTTAGGTGGAAAAAAGCAACAAGTGATCGTCCAGGTTGCCCTTGACACCAGCGCTTATTGCCTCATTGCCTTCGCAGGCAGCATTTTGTTACTTTATATCTTGTTTCCTTACGTTCAGGAATACATTGAGCCTAATCTCAGTTTTGATTCCTTAACGTCTGGTGTGTTTTTGCTTTTCATGGCTGGAATAGTATTGATCATTATTTTTCTTTCCACCGTCATCCCGGCCGGATGGTTTTCGGCTAATAGCGTAACGAATGATCTAAAGGGCATTATCTCAAGCGGTGGTAAAATGAAATTCAACAATGCGTTACTCCTGGCCCAGTTTGTTATTTCTGTAATCTGCATCGGGGCAACGCTGACGATCGGTCAGCAGATCGATTTTATTCACAACAAAGATCTCGGAATCAATAGGAAAAACTTGCTTGTCCTCACGATGTCGGAAGATTTCACGGTTGAGAAGATGAAAGCTTTTAAGGCTTCGCTCAAAACCATTCCGGGTGTCGTGAACGCTTCAAACAGTTCATTTCGCATGGGCGGTGGATTCTGGAAGGATTGGTATTCCGTTGAAGTAGGCAATGAAATGAAATCGTTCGAGCTCTATGAAGTGTTCTCAGACGATGAACTTTTTGAGACCCTTGAAATGAAAGTTTTGCAAGGGCGCGTGTTTGATGCCGAGCATAAGGCTGACAGTGGGGCTGCGTTCGTGGTGAACGAGACTGCTGTTCACGAGCTTGGACTTACCAAACCAATCGGGACACGGATCCTTACCCATCCTGAAGAGCCGGGCAAGTGGGATGGAACAATCGTTGGCGTGGTAAACGACATCAACATCAGTACGTTGCATCATAAAGTGAAACCACTTGTGATGCGCTTACCCTGGCAGAACAGCTATCCTGAATATTTCGTCTACGCTCGGATTGACGGAGATGTAAAGGTGATTATCGAGGCGATCAAAGCAAAGTACAACCTGCTTCAACCTGGCTATCCGTTAGAAGTCCATTTCGTTGATGACTTTTACAATAAGGAGTATGCAAAGGAGAATCGTGCGTATGCATCCCTCAAATTCGGAACCGCAGTTATAATAATCGTTTCCTCTCTCGGAATTTTTTCCCTGTCTATCTATTTGTCGGTGAGAAAGATGAAGGAGTTTGGAATCCGGAAGGTGTTGGGTGCCACTGCGGAACAGATCACCTATTTACATGTCTGGCATTTCTTGCGTATTGCAGCAGGAGGTGCTTTGCTGGCACTTCCATTAACGTTCTTGTTGATGAACGAGTGGTTGGCTTCGTTTGCCTATCGCGTGGATGTTGGCGTGGAGACTGCTTTTGCCGTTCTGGCATTGACCATGTTACTGATTATTATTTCGTCAAGCTACGCGGCTATTCGAGCAGGCAAAACAAATCCGGTAAACATTATCAATAGAGTGTGATCATCTTTTATTAAAAGTACCGCTCGATCGTCACGCCATAGTTCATCAACAAATTTTCACGACCGGTTTTACTAAGCTTGTTGTAGGTAACTCCTGCAGTAATCGAAAGCCATCGAATTAATTTGAGCGACAAGTTGTTTTGTGTGCGAATGATGTAATCCGAGCGATCGGAAAGGGAATGTTGTATAAAATCCGTCCCGTCAAATGTGAGTATGCCGTTAAAGATAAACCTGTATTTCAACCGGAATGAATTTCGGAAAGTAGTGTAGTCGATGTTCTGGCCTTCTGCAGTTAACGGCAGGTCACTGTGCTCGTATAAAATGCCGTCACTGATATTGATCACCATGCGTTCACGCTGCAGGACGTTATATCCCACCCCAAGCCCTGTCTGCAGGCGATTGTTGATCTTAAGCGAGAAGTTCTTTTCATAGGTTCCGAGTCCCCAAAAATACGTTGGCTTGTCTTTGAGATAGTAGTTAAAATCGAGTGCTCCAATAAAATCCCGGTTCGATAACAATGCATTCTGTTCTCCGTAGATCATGGAGGCAGACGTATTCAGCGAAATTTGTTTTTTGTAAACGGAGAATTTGAAATTGTTATTCAAAAGCCACGATTCGCGATCGTTCGTTTTATTAGCAACGCCAATGGACGAAAGACTCACATAATAATTAGTCGTGTCATTGAATTGCGCGTAGGTTACCGTTGATGTCAGGCAGCCGAACCAAAGCAGGGCAATCAAAAAAAAAATTTTCATAAGTGGAGCCGGGTAAAAAAATCGCGCCTGTACCATTGTTTTCCATTTGGTCATATCTTTGCCTGGAATTTGATCCAAAAATGGAAGAACTGCGCCACTCACTCATTCTCTATGCGTACAACATCCTTGGTTCGTATGAGGAGGCAAAAGATGTGGTGCAGGATGTGTATTTGAAAATGACACAGGTTGATCAAAGCATGATTCGCGACCAGAAGTTGTATCTCATCCGCATGACGATTAACCTGGCTATCGACCAGAAACGCAGACAACAAAAACAACGCGATAACTATCCGGGGCAATGGTTGCCTGAGCCGATTGCAACCGAAAGTGCTGATTCATCGCTTCATCGCAAGGAGATATTGTCCTATTCCCTCATGATCCTTCTCGAGAAGCTTGACCCCAAACAGCGAGCGGTCTTTATTCTTAAAGAGGCATTCGACTATGATCACGATGAAATCGCAACGCTGTTGGGGATCACGGTTGACAATTCTC
Organism: Chryseosolibacter sp.; assembly: GCA_036402115.1. Lineage (GTDB taxonomy): Bacteria > Bacteroidota > Bacteroidia > Cytophagales > Cyclobacteriaceae > Chryseosolibacter. The sequence continues at coordinate 7,027 of DASWTM010000163.1, read as the reverse complement.
GTAAGTTGCTTAGTAGAGCGCGGGTAGACCTAAAAGAAACTGCATCGCCCGACCGTAAAGTACAACGGGATCTGGTGGAGCAATACATGCGTGTGCTTGAACAGCATGATGTAAAAGGACTTGAGAAATTGTTGACAGACCAGATCACTGTAGTTTCCGATGGCGGTGGAAAGGCGACCGCATTTATGAATCCCGTGCACGGTGTTAAATCCGTTGTTTCGCTGCTCCAGGGGTTATACAAGAAAAGTTATAGTAAGGCTGAAAGTCAGTTCGGGTGGGTCAATCATGAACCTGCTTTATTTTATTACCATGATGGTATCCTCGCAACTATCCAGATCTTCCAAATTGAAAATGAGCGTATTGTAAACATCTTTTACATCCGTAATCCGGACAAGATGAACTTGTTTAAAAAAGATTGAAATTCTTGTCACGTTTTTTTGGACCTTTTCGTCTTGAGTGCAAAAAAACTTTATGGAAAGAATTTCATACCAGGAATTGCCCGCTGATTTCCTATCTGCACTACTCAAAGGACAACATTACGTAGACACCTCTGGCATCGATCACACGCTGTTGCACCTTATCAAGATGCGTGTATCGCAAATCAATAGCTGTGCTTATTGTATCGATATGCACCTCAAAGAAGGGCTGGCTGACGGTGAAACAGCGCTTCGACTGATCTCGCTTACTGCGTGGAGGGAAACGCCTTATTATTCGCCTAAGGAACAAGCCGTGCTCGAGTTCGCGGAACGCCTTACGAAGCTGCCTGCTGACGAACATAGTGACGATATTCATGACGCATTGAAAAAATACTTCTCGACAAAGGAGATTGCAATACTGACGCTGGCAATCATTCAAATCAATTCATGGAATCGCCTTGTGCGTTCGTTTGGGAATGTGCCGGGTAAGTATGAAGTGAAGAAGAAGGCGGCAGCGCTGTAGTAAAAATGAAAGATCGGTGACGGATGAAAGTTGGGGAGTAATTCGTCACTCTTCTTTTGATCAAGTCTGCAAGTGCTCCCATTGGAGGCAGATACTATATCCATCGGGATCATGGAAGTAGAGTTGCTTCATTCCGTACGATGCAATTTCTGGCGGTTGAATTTGTAATCCCTTTCCTTTGAGTTCCCGATAGGCGCCATCCACAGCCGCGCAACCGAAGTATAAGATGGTGTCGTTATGATTTGCGTCACGTGCGAGGTCACGCTTTTTTGGCCTGTCAACTTTTTCATACTGTGTGTTGAGCATGAGATTGACATTTCCCTTGGTTAACCACACCCAACCCGTGTCGTCTTTCTCCCCCGCCCGTTGATGAATCTTAAAACCAAGAACCTCAACATAAAAGCGAAGCGATGCATCCATGTCGAATACGCTGAGCAGTGGACAGAGGTAAGTGAGTTCCATATGCAAGCCTTTGAGATGAATCTACAGAATTAAGCAACGCAGGTCAAACCTGAGGCGAAGGAGTTTTCACATTGCTTTTTCTGATGTGTGCTGTTTCCTCAAGAAGCTCGCATTGTATCACTTGGGAATGAGATTATCGAACGATCTTGAAGACGACCGTGTCCCTGACTTTCTCATCGGCATCTTCGATAATCATCCGCACGGACACAACGCTGTCCACCGCAGTGAAGCGGTAGATGGGTTTATGACAGGCAATTGCGATGGTTATTTCGCCTGCTGATTTTTCTTTGATGAGCATATCGCGTCTTACCTCGTTGCGCATTTTTCCGTCCGACACTTCATTCGATTCGGAAGATTGACAGTAGTCGTTTTCTTTCCCGGTGGAAACTTCGACCTGAAACGCTCCATCAGTCAACGATGAGAAATAATAGTTGAAACCATCTTTGTCGCGGACGTCCCACTCACCGGAGCCGGTCCCTGTTCGCACAATGGTGAGGTGCGCGGTGTTATTGGTCTTTACCTCGGCTGGTGCGATGATGGTCAGGTCATTAACGTCTGAACAACTGAACACAAAGATCAGTGACGCAAGGCTTGTCAGTCGGGGTGCGATAATTTGTTTTTCGTGGTGCATAAACTTTCATTGAATGACTGGTGGAAGCACCGAATAACCGTGCCGTTGTCATAATGTTGTCCTGCGCGCTAAATCTGGAATTTGTTTTGTTCTTGATGTTCAAATCCGGCCAGGGTCCTGGACGAAATTGTCCACTTCCCTTTTAACATCCTTTACATCGGTAAGCGTTGGTAGGGGGGTCCGGTATTGATAGACTTTTTCTTCCGGGCAGCTTTTTGTGCCCGCTTTTTCTTCTTGTTATTTTTTTTCACATGCGCTTTGAATGGCGCGGGGTCCCCATACGCAGCTCGGGCAGAGGATGTTTGCGCAGAATTCGCCTGTGAGCACCCGACCAGACTGCCAACAACAATGCACGTTATTAATACTTTCAGAATCTTCAGCATCGAAACAATTGATCGGAACTTAAACGAAGTCAGCCGTAAGCTATTGTGTTGCAGATAATCTGTAGCGACAATATTTTACGATACAGAGTCAGTAAAAGATGTATGCCTAGAGATATGCGGACTAAGTTTAGCCGAAGTGCTTCTTGGTGCGGCTACGTCAATTGCAAATGTATCGGCACACAATCAAAGTGTGGTCGCAGTCGACTGCCGGTTCATCAGTTCTAATGCTATAGCTTTTGCACGATACCTGCATAATCAAGTGTTTCCCACCGGTCGAAAATGTCGGTGGCTTTCATAACCTCATCCATGATCTGCTTCTGCTTTTGACCTTTTGCATAGGCTTGTGAATACCGGATCTGATCGTTGAAGGTGACCATTGAGTACAAGGGTATCCATTTGTCAGGATAAAGCTGGTGAAGTTTTGCTTCAATTTTTTTCCGCAATAAAAAGTCAGCATCCGCAACCAGGTCGCGCATCTCGATAAAGTTGTCCAAGGCTAATTGTGCGATCGCATCCGTATCGGGTTTACGAAGTGATTGGAACTCAGGTAAAACATAGTCCCAATCGTCATGATGTTTCGTTAGCAGCTCATTGAGAATCCTGCAATCTTCAAACCCCGCATTCATTCCCTGACCATAAAACGGTACAATACCATGGGCGGCATCGCCAATGAGAAATGTTTTATTCCTCACCCACGGAAAGCATTTAATGGTAACAAGTGACGATGTGGGATTTCCTTCAAAGTCTTCTATTAATCCCGGCATCAGCTGTAAGGCATCTGGAAATGTCTGCTGAAAAAAAGATTTGAATCTTTCTTTTGTGGTGAGTGACGCAAAAGAGGGTTCTCCCTCAAAAGGAAAGAACAACGTGCAGGTGAAGCTGCCGTCTGGATTTGGCAATGCAATCATCATAAAACTTTCACGCGGCCAGATGTGCAGTGCATTTTTTTCAAGTTGAAATGCTCCATTCCTTCCCGGGGGAATGTGAAACTCTTTGTATCCGTGATCGATATAATGCTGCGAGAAATTGAAGCGATCTGTTATCTGCATTGCCCAGCGCACTGCCGAGTAGGCGCCATCTGCACCGATGATGAGGTCGAAGGTTTTTGTCCCTGACGTGGTCGTTATGCTGGTATTCTGAAAGTCTACGTTCGCGCACCGCTCTTCGAAGAATATGCTGGCCCCCACGCGCTCTGCTTCGTTCATCAGCACAACATTAAGATTCGATCGTGAAATCGAATTGATGTATTGTCCTTCTTTTCCATACGGTTGAAACGTCAGGTTGCCGTGAATGTCGTGCATCATTCTTCCATTCATCGGTATGGCTACACGCTTTAGTTCATCCGCAAGTCCTACTTCTTCTAACGCACGGATTCCTCGCGTGCTCAGCGCAAGATTGATGGACCGCCCTGCGTCTGCATTCCCCTTTCGCATATCCTTACGCCTCTCAAAAAGTGAAACGTTATAGCCGCGCTTCGCCAGATAAATGGCCAGCAACGATCCGACTAATCCTGCACCGATTATTGCAATGTTAGTCGTCCGACCACGCCTCGTGGTCTGACGACTAAAATCTCCGCTCGTCTGACGATTAAAATCTTCACTTGAAGCACTATTTACGTTTTCAGCACCCATTTTCTTGGCATTGAGAAACTCGAAATACGTGATTAAACTCGTTCGATCAAATAACCCTGCAAAATATGTCGTTTCAATGTGATCGGTTCTATCACATTTATAACCGAGGCAACAACAAACAAAAGATATTTTTCACCAATGCTAACTACCGCTTCTTTCTTCAAAAAGTAGCGAAAGAGATTGCTCCAGCCTCTGATCTTGTTTGTTACTGCCTGATGCCAAACCATTACCACTTCATGATCTATTTTGGGAGTGGGCACCGAAATTTCCGGCAAGCGATAAACATGGAAAATCTCGAACGCAAAATAGGTACGCTCCAAAGCTCTTATACACGGGCCATTAACTACCAGGAAAAACGAGTTGGTTCACTATTCCAGGCGAAATTCAAAGTGGTGGATATTGACGATTTTGATCAGGCACGCACGTGTTTCCGTTACATCCATCGAAATCCTGTTAAGGCTGGGTTAGTTGCGGAGGCTCAGAAATGGATTCATTCTTCTTTTAATGAGTATCTAGATTTGACAGATGGCCTTTGCAATAAAAACGTTGCATACGAGCGATTGCATATTCCGCAGGCAGGACAGGATTTTTGGAAGTGGTCTCAGCGTGTGGTTGATGAAGCAGATGAGGACAGATTCTGGTTGTGAAGGCAGCCGGGTCATTTTTTGTACTTCAACGATAGTAGACCGATAGGGGAAGGTTTTTAGTCGTCAGACCACGAGGCGTGGTCGGACGACTGCGCTTCTAAATATCTCCGCAAACCGAAATACATCTTCAAAACTATTATACAACGGCACGGGCGCGACACGGATTACATTGGGCTCGCGCCAGTCTGCTATGACCCCGGCCTTTGTGAGTTTTTGAAATACCTTCCTTCCGTTTTCAAGCATAAAGATCGACAGCTGACATCCGCGCTCTTTTGGATTCGATGGCGTTAATAACCTGAAATATTTTTTATCCGGATCGATATCATTTAAAAGGAACTCCAAATATCCCGTAAGGCTTCGGCTTTTTGATACGAGGTTTTTCATCCCTGCCTGGTCAAAAATTTCCATGGAAGCAAGGTGCGCTGCGCCCTGAAGAATTGGGAAGTTCGACAGCTGCCATCCATCGATACCTTCCATTGGCAGGAAGCCTTTTTTCATCTGGAAGCGCTCTTTTTCATTGTGCCCCCACCATCCTGCAAATCTCGGAATCTCAAAGCTCTTGCCATGTCGCTCATGAACAAAGGCTCCGGCAATAGCCCCGGGGCCGGAATTCAAATATTTATAGCTGCACCAGACAGCAAAATCGACATCGTCCTTGTGCAAATTCAATTCAACATTTCCTGTTGCGTGGGCAAGGTCGAATCCAACAACGGCACCAGCATCATGACCTGCTTTCGTAATCGTTCTGATATCAAAGCTTTGGCCGGTGTAATATTGAACGCCACCAAAGATCACCAAAGCAACTTGATCTTGATGTTCTTTAATAGCAGTCAGGATGTCTTCCGTTCGCAAATACGGTTCGCCTTCACGCGGCTTCAACTCGATCAACGCCTGGTCTACCGTCAGGCCGTGAAACTTTAGCTGTGTTTCGAAAGCATATTGATCGGAGGAGAATGCACCGGATTCGGTAATGATCTTGAACCGCGATTTTGTCGGGCGATAAAACGATACCATCATCAGATGAAGGTTTACGGTGAGCTGATTCATTGCCACGACTTCTGATGGTTTGGCTCCAACGATCTTCGCCAGGGATTTCTTTGAAAACTTGTGATAGTAAAGCCACGGCCTTCTGGCATGGACATGTCCTTCCACGCCAAGTGATGCCCAGTCGTCTAGCTCTTCCTTCACAAACCGCTTGGTGCTTTTCGGTTGAAGTCCGAGGGAATTTCCCGTAAGGTATATCGCGGTCTTGCCGTTGACTTTTGGTATCTCGAACAGCGAACGAAAAGATTTCAATGAATCCTTTTTATCTAACGATCTGGCGAAGGCCAGTGATTTTTCAAATTTCATCAGAATAGTTTTAATTGTTCGGAGAAGGCGCCTTCGTGCTGGAGAAGCCAGATCTTATTATCAAGACCTCCGCCATAACCAACAAGGTCTCCGTTCTTACCGATCACACGGTGGCAAGGGATGATAATTGCTATTGGATTTTGTCCGTTTGCCAGCCCTACCGCACGCACCGAATTGATGTCGCCCACATTGATCGCAAGCGCTTCGTATGAAATCGTTTTCCCGTAAGGAATAAGGAGGAGTTCGTTCCACACCTTGCGTTGAAAATCCGACCCAACCGGATCCAATTCCACGTCAAAGAATTTTCTTCCTTCAAAAAAATATTCTTCCAGTTGGGTGATGCATTGCTCGATCACCGGTGTGGAATGTTCTTCAAGACGCGCTGCCTTGTTGAAATTTGCAACGGTGATCTTGTCGTTTTCCGATTCAATCAACAGGAGCCCGATGGGAGATGAATAATATGTTCTTCCGGTCATCAGTTAGACGAATCTTGGATCTGCTTCCATTACGGTCCCGCACTTCTTGCATGTTCTCAACTCTTTAGATCCGTAGAAGTCGCGGAAGCGCGGAATGAAATCTTTTTCAATGTTTTTCAGATGGAAGCGGTACTCATGCAGTTTGTTGTTGCATTTCTCGCAAAACCACATCAATCCGTCTTCTTCGCTGGTCGCGCGTTTGCACTCAATAACAAGCCCAATTGTATTTGCGGGTCGGATCGGTGAGTGCGGTGTGTTTCCCGGCAACAAAAACATGTCACCTTCCTTTATTGGAATATCCACAGCCTTGCCGTCTTCCTGAATCTTTACGGTTATGTCGCCTTCGAGTTGATAATAAAGTTCTTCCGTTTCATTATAATGATAATCTTTGCGGGCATTCGGTCCGGCAACGATCATCACGATATAATCACCCGCTTCGGCATAAAGATTTTTATTGCCTACCGGTGGTTTAAGAAGATCTCTGTTTTCAGTGATCCACTGTTTCAGG